>JBIKOK010000068.1:0-28366 GCA_044358025.1 Opitutaceae bacterium | reverse complement strand
GTGGGTGGGCGGCGGAGGTTTCCCGCCGATTCAGGGGCCCACAGAGGACGGACCGAAACCGGGCGATCGGGCACTCGGCGGCGAGGGCCGCATCGATGGGTCGCCGGAATTTGCGGAGTCCTGAATCTGCGGGACTGTTCATTGCCGGTTTCCTCCTGTGCTCGATTCAGGCTGACGCCGCCGATGCCGCCGGCATCGCCTTCTTCGAACAGAAGATTCGGCCGGTGCTCGTGGAGCATTGTTATGAATGCCACAGCGAGCAGGCGAAGAAGATCAAGGGCGGGCTGCGCCTCGATTCCCGCGCCGGGTGGGTGGCCGGAGGCGACGGGGGCACGGCGGCGATTGTGCCGGGGAAGCCGGAGGAGAGTTTGCTCATCCGGGTGGTGCAGCATGTGGAGGACGATCTGGCGATGCCGCCGAAGAAGCCGAAGCTGTCGGACGCCGTCATCGCCGATCTCGTCTCGTGGGTGAAACTGGGCGCGCCCGATCCGCGCGACGGGGCGCCGGTCGAAGCGAAGCGCGCGGACAAGTCGTGGTGGTCGTTGCAGCCGTTGCGCGCGGCTGATTCCGCGTTGGCCGCGGGACCGACGGCGGTCGACCATTATGTGGAGGCGGGATTGCGGGCAAAAGGGCTCGCGCTGAATCCGCCGGCGGAAGCGCGCACGCTGATCCGGCGGATGAGTTACGATGTCACGGGGTTGCCGCCGACGGCGGCGGAGGTCGCGGCGTTTGCGGCCGCGTATCGCGCGGAGCCGGAGCGCGCGGTGGCGGAGCTGGCGGACCGATTGCTGGCGTCGCCGACGTATGGCGAACGGTGGGGGCGGCACTGGCTGGACGTCGTGCGCTTTGGCGAGAGCAACGGTTTCGAGCGGAATTTTTTGATCAACGATCTGTGGCCGTTTCGCGACTACGTGATCCGGTCGCTCAACGACGACAAACCCTTCAATCGGTTGATCGTCGAGCATCTCGCCGGGGACGTGGTCGGCAAGCACCAGCCGGAGACGGAAATCGGCAGCGCATTCCTGGTGGCGGGGCCGTATGACGACGTTGGCAACCAAGATGTGGTCGCACAGAAGAACATCCGGGCGGCGACGCTCGACGATCTGATCACGGCGACGAGCGGGGCGTTTCTGGGCGTGACGATCGCTTGCGCGCGCTGTCATCACCACAAATTCGATCCGATCGTGACGGAGGACTATTACCGGCTGCGGGCGGCGTTTGAGGGCGTGACGCACGGCCGGCGCGTCATCGCCTCGGCGGAGGAGCGGGCGGCGTTCAAGGCGGCGACCGATCCGCTGAACGACCAGCGGGCGAAGCTGGTCAAGGAGCGCGACGCGCTGGAGCGGGAAGTGATGCGGCGCGCGAAGGAGGCGGCGGACAAGGTTGCCGCGACGCGGCCGAAGGTGAACCCCGAGTTGACGGAGGAACGGTTTGAGGCGGTCGCGGTGAAGGCGGTGAAGTTGGTGATGAGCGCGAGCACGGCGAATCCGAAGTCGGCGACGGGCTCGCGGATCGTGGAATTTGAGGCATGGAGTGTGGGCCCGGGCGCGCGCAACGTCGCGCTCGCGAGCCATGGCGCAAAGGCGGAGGGCGCGAAGTCGGCGGTGGCGGAAGATTTTCCGGAAGCCTACGGGGCGCACCTCGCGATTGACGGGCGATTTGGGGAGCAGTGGTTCATCGGGAATCCCGCGGTGCTCACGGTCACGTTCGCCAAGACGGAAACGATCGAGCGGGTTTCGTTTCGCAATGCGAAGGACCTGATGACCGCAGACAAGGCGCAGGGTGCGACGCCGACCGACTACGAAGTTCACGTCTCGGCCGACGGAGAAACGTGGCAGACGGTGGCCTCGAGCGCCGGACGCGAGCCCTGGAGTGGGGCGCACGGGATCGAGCGCCTGCGGCGCGAAGTCACAACGCCGGAGGAAGCCAAGCAACTTGCGGCGCTGGCGGCGGCAATCGCGAAGCTGGATCGCGCGCTGAAGGCGGTACCGGCGCTGCGGGAAGTCTGGGCGGGCAAATATGCGCAGCCCGAAGAGAAGACGTTTGTGCAGAAAGGCGGCGACCCGATGAAGCCCGGGGAGGCGGTCGTGCCTGCGAGTCCGGCCTTGGCGGACCGGGTGGTGCCGTCCTATGCGCTCGCGGCGGATGCGCCCGAGGGCGAGCGGCGCCGCGCGCTCGGGGAGTGGATTGTGCGCGACGACCATCCGCTCACGCCGCGGGTGTTGGCGAACCGGGTGTGGCAGTATCACTTCGGCACGGGCATCGTGGATACGCCGAGCGATTTTGGGTTTCTGGGCGGCCGGCCGACGCATCCGGAGTTGCTCGACTATTTGGCGCGGCGGCTCGTGGAGGGGGGGTGGCGGCTGAAGCCGCTGCACCGGGAAATTTTGCTCTCGCGGACGTATCGGCAATCAGGCGCGCATCGCGCGGAGGCGGCGCGCGTCGATCAGGAGGCGCGGCTGCTGTGGCGGTTTCCGCCGCGGCGGTTGGGGGCGGAGGAGTTGCGCGACACGATGCTGCACGTGGCGGGCAAGCTGGATCGCAAGCTGGGCGGACCCGGTTTCCGGCTCTACAAATTTACGCAGAATAACGTCAGCACGTATTTCCCGCTGGATCGGCACGGGCCGGAGACGTATCGGCGGAGCGTTTATCACCAAAATGCGCGAGCGAGCGTGGTCGACGTACTGAACGATTTCGATTTGCCCGACATCGCCTTCGCGGCGCCGCGGCGGGCGAATACCACGACGCCGCTGCAGGCGCTGACGCTCCTGAACCATCGTTTCACGACGGACATGGCGCAGGCGTTGGCGGCGCGCTTGGAGCACGGCGGCGGCGCGACGGGCGCGCAGCAAGTGAACGAAGCGTATCTGATCGCGTTTCAGCGGGAGCCGACGGCGGACGAACGCGCGGCGGCGGTGGAGCTGATCGCGGCGCACGGGCTGCCGGCCTTTTGTCGTGCGCTGCTCAATCTGAATGAGCTGATCTATCTCGACTGAGTGTCGGGGGAGCCGGTTGGGCCGAGGGTGATCGGCCCGGACGCGCCGGTCAGGCGAGGGCGGCGCGGCAGAACTGGACGCACTTCGTGACTTCGGCGACGGCGGTGGAGCCCTCGGGAATCTTGTATTCGAGCTCGATGTCGGCGGGGAATTTCCAGCGCTCTTTCCGCATGAGCTGGAGCACCGCTTTGATGGGCGTCTGGCCCTGGCCCCACGGCACATTGCCGCCGTCGGCGGTGCGGTCTTTGAGGTGCAGGCTGAGAATACGATCGTGGTATTTCTCGAGGACGGGGATGGGTGAGAGGCCTTTGGTGCCGGCGACGTAGTGGCCGATGTCGAGGTTGAAGCCGAGGTAGGGGCTGAGTTCCAAAATGGGGTCGGGCTGGTCCATGGCCGGGAGGTTCCCGGCGTGATTGTGGAAGGCGACCCACACCTTGTGCTTGGTGGCGAAGGGGGCGAGTTTCTTGGCCATGGCGTCGGAGCGCTCGGTGGTGATGCCGACGCAGCCGAGGGCCTTGGCGACCTCGAAGTTGAAATCGATTTCCTCATCGGTGGGGCCGAAGGGAATTTTGTGGAGATGAATGTTTACGCCGGCGTCGCGGTAGAGCTGGCGGAGTGCGCGGCACTTTGCGAGCTGGGCGGCGCGGGTGGCGTCGGTGGGTTTTTCGGCGGGGGGGACGGGGGCGGCTTTCTTTTTCGCGCCGGCGGGGGCGACGCTGATGCCGGCGAACTGCTGGATGGGGCCGCCCATCAGTTCGATTTCGCTGAGACCGCACTGGAGAATGCCGCCGAGGGTTTCTTCGGCGGAGGTGAACATGCTGCGGTAGCTGTAAGTGATGGCGCCGATGCGCACGCCGTTGAAGACGGAGTTGGGTTTGGCGGCCGCGGCGGCAAACGTGGGACGGGGCAGGAGCGTGGCGGCGGCGAGGGTGGCGGCGGTGCCGAGGAAGGTTCGGCGGGAGGGGAGGGCGGGGGTGGGCATGGAGGGAGGGTGGAGTCGAGGAAGCGGATGGCGGGGCAAAGCTGGACGGAGACAAAAGTGGCGGGGCCCGCAACGGCGTGGCAAGATCGGGGTTCGAGTGGCGTCGGTCTACGGCTGAGCCGCGGGCGGGAGCGGAGGGGGAGGCACGGGTCTTTGCGGCCGGTTGGCCAGCCGCCGGCGTGGACCCAAATCACGAGCGGGAGAGGGGTGGCGGATTTTTTCGGAAGGACGAGGTCGAGGTTTTGGCGCACGTGGCCGTCGCGCGTGGAGGCGAGGTCGCGGTGAGCGGTGGTTTTTGGGCGATGGCGTGGGGGGGCTTTCGCCGGTGAGGGCGAGGCGAGTGGCCGCGGGGCCATGGCCCAAGGTCAGGCCCGAGGCGGCGGCCCCGCGCCGGATCTCCTCGCCGGCGAATTGACCGGGTTCACCGATGGACAGGTCCGGAGCGACGTCGGCAAACGCCGCGACCGCGGCCATTGCCAGAGCGAGCAGGAGAGCTGCGGTTCGGGCACCCGAACCAAGCCAAAGGGGAAGGCGTCGAGGTGACGGCGAAGGCGTTGACGTTGTGCTCGGTGAGGAGGTCGCAAATCCGGGGCTGAAGAACGCTCACCGCGCAAACGCGTCGGCCGCGCGGTAGGCATCGATCACGGCCTGCTCACCCTCGGCGCCGGGTCGGGCGTTGCCGTGCTCCATGCCGATGACGCCCTTAAAGCCCTTCCGGTAGACGTGCTGGAAAACGTTGCGGTAGTTGATTTCGCCCGTGCCGGGTTCTTTGCGGCCGGGATGGTCGCCCGATTGCAGGTAGGCGATCTCGTCCCAGCAGGCGTCGAGGTTGGGGATGAGGTTACCCTCGGTGATCTGCTGGTGGTAGAGATCGAACAGGATTTTGCAGGACGGACTGTGGACGGCTTGGCAGAGCGCATAGGCCTGATCGCTCCGGCGCAGGAAAGTGCCGCCGTGGTTCGCGTGCCAATTCAGGGGTTCCAGCACCATGACAATTTTGTGCGGCTCCAAGACTGCGCTGAGCCGGCGCAAGAGTTCGACCGCGTGGGCAAACTGATACCCCTCGGCGAGGCGCGGCCCGCCGAATTGGTTCCACTGGGGATCGTCCTTGTGCTGCTGGTCAACCGACCCGGGGACGACCGTCATCCAAGTCGCGCCGACCCGTTTTGCGACGGCGACCGAATCGGCGACGGTCCGGGTGATTTCGTCCCAAGTGGCCTTGTCCTTTCGGACAAACGTGGGGCGGTCAAAGCTGCCGTAGGCGACAAACACGCCCATCGTCATGCCGAGGCGAACCAGCTCGGCCCCGATTTTTTCCTGCATCGCCGGAGTTTGTTTCTTGATGCTGTTGTCTTCCCACGCGGTGAAGCCTTGGTCGGCGGCGAAGCGCACCTGGTCGAGGTAGGCTTCGCCTCCTTTGTGCTTAAACGTTCCCGGGTGTGGCGCATAGTTCAGCGAGAACTTCGGGGGCGTGGGCGCGTTCGCTGCGGCCGCGCGCGGCGCGAGCGAGGTGAGCGCGAGGGCGGAACTGGAGCGGAGGAAGGCCCGGCGGTGCATGATCGGTTATTGGAGGCGGTTCTCCCCGCGATTTTCGGCTTGGTGGATCGTCACGGGCCAACCGGGAAATTGGTTGGAGGCCTTGCCGTCGGTGGGATCGATGAGGAAGCGGAACGAGTCGATGGTGTAGGTTTTTTTCACCGGATCGAAGGTGATGAAGCCGAAGCCGCTGCCTTTTTCGTGGGCCTTATCGTAGCGGTTCGGGGCCTGGCCGACCTCGGGATTGCCCACTGCATAGACGTAGACCTTGTTGCCGAAGCCATCGAGAAACTCGCCGGTGTGGGCGTGGCCGTGTTGCGGGCGCTTCGCGTGCGGCATGCCCGCCTCGTCCGGGCGCCACCAGCGCGGATAGCCGGCGGCGATCGCGGGCGTGCAGAAGGACCACAGGCTGTCGCGTTGCTGGCCGACCCCGTATTGGACGAGCGTCGTGAGGTGCTGGTCGCCGTTGATGTGGAGGGGCATGGCCGGGCGCAGGATGTCGATGGCGCGGTTGCGTGGCGTCTGCGGCCAGGCGCCCGAGTCGAGGTCGCCCTTGAGGAAGCCATCGGGCCGGCCGTGGTGTGTGGCGACGGCGGCGAACACGGTCTGGCTCAGCACGGCCTTGAGCGAGTGCCCGCGCCAGTCCTGGGCCCATTTTTTCAAGAACTCCTCCTGCCGTTCGCCGAGCAGGACCAGGCCCGGAACGTCGAGCGCGGCGCAATCGAATTTCGGATCGACCACATGATCGGCGCGCGGGCCGTCGGTTTTCACCCGTTCGGGTCCGCTTTTCCACTGGCGATCGGCGATGATGGCGAAACTGACGCCGCCATAAACCAGGTCGCCGTAGTAGACGCTGATGTCTTGCTTCGACGGCGTGGGATCAAACGGGTCGGGATGGTGCGAGACGTTGGTGCGGTGCACGGCATTTACCATCCGCGCCGGCTCGATGTAACCGCCTTTTGATGACGCGCCGGGGTCGGCGGCGGTGATCGACATCTTGGCGCCGCCCTCGCCCCAGATGTTGCCTTGGAAAACGTCGTGGTCGTCCGGCAGGCAGAGGGTGGGCGCGTGGCGCATCACGTCGCGAAACGCCCAGCCGAACTGGTAGAATTTCCGGAGGTAGTTGAGGATCGCCGGGCCGGCCGGTTCGCGGATGATGCCGAAACCGCCGTGGCTTTCGTAGATTTGGTCGCCGGAGAAGAAGACCAGGTCGGGCTGCAATTTCGCGACGTTGCGGGCGACGGGCTCGTAGGGGAAACCGTAGTCATTTTGGCAGGTCATCGCCGCCATGCGCAAGGGGCGGCCCGCCGGGTTCGCCAAGATTGTGCCGGTCCACTCGTCGGGCGTGACGGTGCCGTCGCGGTGTTTTTCGCGATAGACCAGTTTGTAGGGCACGGCGGCTTTCTCGTCCCACTTGGGAATGCGGAACGTGGCGACCCATGCATCGGGATCGAGCTTGGCTTCGCCCAAGGATTGCCACGCGCCGCCGCGCTGCACGTGCAGTTCGACCCCGTGGCTATCGTCGCGCCCCATGGGACCGGTCAGCGCGCTGATCTTCATGATCCAGCCTTCCGGGCCGCGGGAGTTGCTCAGCGAATACATGGACCACAAGAGCGGCCCGAATCGCTGGGCGGCCGTGATCGTGAAGGCGTCGCCCGCCATTTTCCAGGCGGAGAACCGATAGCGCGAGGCGCCGCCCGGATTTGCGGCCTTGGCGGCTTTGGCCGCCTTTTTGGGTGCGGTGGACGCCCCCTCTGCGCTGTAGCTGCTGACGAGGGCCACGTTGCCCAGGAGGCTGCCGGCCGGGACCGTGTGGCTGATTTTTCCCAGGCTCGCGCCGGCCTCGCCCGCGAGGGCTTCGAGCGTGAGCGTGACCTCCGTACCCGCGCCGACCCCCGAGAGAATCAACGCGAGGTTCTTCGGGTCCGCGCCGGCCGCCAGTGCCGCGGACTGGGAGCCCAACACCAACCGGCCGTCGGCCACCCCGGCGTTGAGACCGCCGCCGGCGAAGCAATTGCTCCGGTATTCGTTGAGCTCGCTCCGCACGCCGAGGCGAAAACCGGCGCCGGCGTCTTTGCCGCGCAGTTCGAGTTGCGCCAGACGGACTGACAGCGTGAAGCCCTTCGCCGGGCTCGTGATTTGATGCGTCAGCGAGTGGATGCTGCGATTGCCGCCGAGACTCCGGCATTCGGCGCCGCCATCGACGATCTGCCAATCCTCCATCGGATTGGCCCAGAACGCGCCGCCGAGCCAGACGCGGTCGTGGGTCCGACTCCAGGCATCGGCCGCTTTGAGGTTGGGCGAGGCCGTCGCTGCGGTCGCGGCGAGCGCGGTCCTCGGGCCGGAAGCGGCGCCGATGGCCGTGGCCGTGGCGATCAGTTTCAGAGCGGTGCGGCGGGAGATGGTCTGTTTCATCATTGGGGAAATATCGGTGGGGAGGGGGAGTGGGGCCAGGGTTTTTACCCGGTCCGGAAGCGCGTCAGGGACGGCCCCGGCCGGGTGTTATCCCGGCCGGACTTACTAGAGATCGATTTCGTAGGAGAGGATGACTTGGCGCGGGATCAATCGGATCGTGGTCAGTGAATTCCCGTTAAAGAAGTCACGGTTTCTGGATTCATAACGGCCCGGAGGGAAGGCGTTGCGGACATTCACGCTCATACTATATCGCCGGTCGCCGAGCCAAGCCGACTTTCCGCTGTAGCCGAACGACAGATCGACGGCTGTTTCCGCCTTTCCTTTTTGGATCACATCGACGTCCGGCACCGCGACGCCATTGATCCGTTTGACGCCGAAGCCGATGGCCGCGGGTGCGCGCCAGCGATAGCCGGCCCCCACACGCACGCCCTTCAACGTTCCTTCGCTGAAGCGATACATGGCATTTAGGTTCAGTCGGTTGTCGCGGGTGAATTCGTTGGGGCGGCCGTTATACGCTTCCAAGACCGGGATGCCGGAGTTGCCGTTGCGCACGTTGGAGACCCAATTTTCTTTCATGGTTTGTCCCGTCCAACCTCCCGGGAAGAGGTCGTCGTTCCGGCCCCACGGCGTGTTATTGGCGCCGATATTCTGCGGTACGGTTTGCCCGGCGCCCGTCCCGATCGGAATCGCGTTCCAAGTGTATTGGCGGATGACGCCGTCGCCATCCATGTCGAAGCCCGCTCGATTGCGGTAGATGGCTTCGGTGTCGCCCGGCACGTAGCCTTCGGTGAAGAGGGTCTTGTCCATGATCCGCTCAAATTCGTCGGCGAATTGGATCCATTGGGTGGCGATCTTGGACTGGACGACTTCCTGGTGATTCCACGTCAGTCGAAGGTCCAGGTTGCGGGTCGGTTTCCACTGCACCGTGATTTCCCGGCCTTTGGCGGCGGTGTCGGCGGTGACGGCGTAAGGATCAAGGTAGTTGAAGAAATTCATCGTCTCGAATCCACCGTTGTTCAGGGAGGCAAACGGGTAGGCCAGTTTGGGATCGCCTTGGCCTTGCAGTGGCCAAACGGGAAATTTCTCCCGGAATTCCGCTTCGTTGGCGACCATGGCCCGCGTGATGTCCTTCATCACGCCGCGCATGGCTCCGCGGATACCGGCGAAGAGCGCGCCCAGCCGAGTCGGTGATGAAGACACTTCATACTCGTTATAGCGGAGATTGAAGCGACCCTCGAAGAGTCCGAGGCGAAATCCCTGATCGGTGCCGTCGCCCCGTTCGCTCGCCATAAAGCTGCCGTCGGGATTTCGCGACGTGGTATTGGGCGCAAAGGTGTCCGACTTGGTGTACATGAGGGAAAGATCGGCGCCCAAGGGAAGCTTCCAGCCCCAGTCCCGGAACGGATGCACGACCAGGCCTTTCAGGGTCGTGGTCCCGACCGCCTCGGTCGCCGGATCCATGGGGTCGAAGCCGTAGTGATCGAGGTGGGCCTGATAGCCGGCGGCAGCGGCGGAGATGACCTGTCCGGTTTCCGGATTGCGCCACATGACGGCCGGGGCCTGGGAGCGCGCGGTATTGTTGGAGTCCTCGCGCCGCCCGTAGGTCAGCACGAGGCGGTCATCCAGGAGGTAGCCCTGGTAAGAAAACAGCTTGGTGCCGAATTCGGTGTGCGTGCCGCCCGTGTTTCGCCCGGTGATGAGGCGCTCGCCGTTGGTGCCGGTGCCGGCATTCAGCGGATCGACGACCCAGACCTCGCCCCGATTGTCGGTGATCTTCCAGGGTTGGCCGATCTCGTAGCCGTCCACCCGCGGCACCCAACCGAGGTCCTGGCCAACGTAAGAGCGGAAGTTGACGACGCGGTTGCTGGCCGTAGCCGTGTAACCACTACCCAACGGCCCGAGACCCCGCCGACCGTCCGCTCCGATGGTGTAGTTGACCCCGCTGAACACCGGGTCGCGCATCCGGCCGTTTTCGATCACCGGCTGGATATTATAGCGGTATTCTTGATTGAGATTTTTCGACGCGATGGCGGAGACGATGCCGGCGACACGATGCCGGCCGAGCAACCGCCCGAGGCGGTTGCGCAAGCGATCTTTCAAATCGAGTTCATACGAGAGGGCGGCGCGCCATTCGTCGCTTTTGGCCCAGCCGCGGTCGAAGCCGGCGAGTCCGTCGAAGTAGAGTTTTCCGGCGTAGGGATTGGGCGTGACGCCGTCGGGAAGAAACCGGTTGGGATCGACGTTGAGGTTGAGTCCGCCGTTGCCGCCGGCCATGTAGCTCGCGCCAAAGGTGGAGTTCGATTCCCGCTGGTAGCCGGCCTCGAAATGGAGGTCCTTGAGGATTTCCTGGTTGAAAAACAGATTCACGATCGACGAATCGCGGTCGCCGAAATCGGTGAAGTAATGGTAGCTGGCATCGCGCGGGTAGTAGTCGTCGTTGAGCAGCGACACGCCCCGGGTGGTGCCGGCATTGACCGGATCGACAATCCCCGGCCACCGTCCGTTATCGGCGATGTTTTGCACGCCGACCGAGTAGAACGATCCCATCGGGCGAAGTCCGGCCGGATTGTTGCCGCCGATCACACTGATCGCGCCATCGCCCGATGTGCTGAAAACGCGGTCGTCGGGATTGGCCTTCGCGCCGATCGCCGGCAAGCCACCGCCGGCGGGCCGCCCGGTTTGCCAGGCGAGGGTGTTGGAAAAGATGGGGCGATTGCCCAAGGCGGAACCCAAGCTGCCCGCTTGGTCCCAGACCCGGACCCGGTCCAACGGGGGGACCCGCGACGGCGTGCGGCCGTGCCCGGTGACGTTTTCGTAGTGGGCGCTGAATTGGGTCTTTTTGAACGGCTTGTAGAGGAGCGCCGCGTAAGCCCGGCGCTCCCGGTCGATGGACGGGTTGGGATAAAACTTTTTGTTGTCCGCGAGCAGGGCGCCGCGAAAAGCCAATTGGTTTTTGAGGAGAGTCTGGTTGAGGTGGAACTCGCCGCGGATGCCGCCGAAGCTGTCGATCTGCGTCTTCACCTGGCGGGTGTTTCGATTCAGGATCGGGCGCGCCAAGCTTGAATCGATGGCGCCGGTCGGCGCGCCGATGCCGAACATCATGGGGTTCGGACCGGAAGCGAGGGTCACCCGATCCAAGTTGTAATTGTCCGAGCGCGTGTCGGTCGCGAAAAACTCCCGGGTCCGGCGGGCCTGGCCAATGCCGCGCACGCGCAGGTTGCCGTCGCCGCTTTCCTTCGACTCCACATTGCTCACAAACTCGGTGCCGTTCTCGATGTTGAGCGAGTAGATGGATGCGGCCTCGATGCTGGTGAAGCCGAAATCCTCCATGAAATCCAAGGTGAAAATATCAATCTGCGAGGCGAGGTCGGAGAGTTTCGTTTTGAACCGGGTGCCCGCCAAGGTTTCGGTGGGCGCCCAACCCTGGTTGTCGTCGGCGTTCACCTGAAACGGGGTGAGCTGAACGACGTCTTCGCGTGGCGGGGTGGCGGTTGGGCCCGTCGGCGGTAGGGGCGCGATCTGCGCCGAAGCGACCGCGCCGAGGGCGAGGAAAGCGCCGAGGGTGGCGAGGAGGGGGTGGGGTTGGGAGGTCATGGATCGTGCGTGGGGGTGGGACGAAATGGTGCGGCGGCGGCCTTCACCCGGAGGAAATCCCGCGGGTGACGACCAGCGCGCGCGTCGGGTGTTACTTCAGTTTGGCGGCCGCGCGGGCGGGCCGGATCGTCGGGTCGGGCTTGCCGGCGAGTTCTTGTTTTTCCGCTTTGCCGCCCTGGTTTTGGGGCGTATCGGGGGCGAAGGCAGCGGGAAAGGACGCGGCGAGCCGTTTCATCTGCATGCGAATTTCGGGGTCCTGCGCGGACGCAAGATTCGTCCACTGGAGCGGATCGCGGGCCATGTCGTAGAATTCCTCGGTGCCGTCTTTGGCGCGGATGAAATACCAGCGTTCGTCGCGCACGGAGGCGTTGCCCCGGCCCATCACCGTGACGGAGACGTGCGGCCAGGGGGTCTGCGGATCGCGCAACAGCGGAACGATGCTGCGCCCGTCGATCTCCGGTTTGGCGGGCAAGCCGCAGGCTTCGATCAGCGTGGGGAAAAGATCCATCAGATTGACCACGCGTGGGGAGTCCTGCTGCGTCTTCATGCCGGGCATCCGGATGATCAGCGGCACCCGGGTGGATTCCGCCCAGAGGGTGGCTTTCCGAAAGCGCAGTTTCTCGCCCAGGTGCCAGCCGTGGTCGCCCCAGATGACGACGATCGTGTTGTCCCGGGCCGGGCTCTTTTCGAGCGCGGCCAGCACGTGTCCGATACAGTCGTCGGCGTAACTCGTCGCGGCGAGATAGGCCTGCACGGCACCTTGGTGCAGGCGGGGATCCTGCTGCACCCATTGAAAATCGGCGGACGGCTTTTCCGTCACCCGCCCGTTCGCGTCGACGATGTCCGTCAGGTCGTCGAGACGAAACTCCGGGAGCGTGATCGAGTCCAACGGATGCCGGTCAAAATATTCCTGGGGTACGTAAAAGGGCAGGTGAGGCTTGGAGATGCCCAAGGCCATGAAGAACGGTTTCGCCGCCGGCTTCGACAAGGCGGCGGCGGCCCACTCGGCCGCCTTCCAGTCTTTGGAATCCTCTTTGGGTCCCTTCGTGGGGCCCCAGCTGAATTCCGTGCCGTCCGCGTCGCCCTCTTTCAGTCCCTCGCGCTTCACCTCGGCCCGCGGGATGGGTTTTCCGTTCAAAAGGTTCTGGCGGCGCGAGGTGAGGCGCGCGGGGTCCGGCCGGGAACCGGCTCCGCCCGCGGAATCCTCCCATTGATCGAAGGCCCAATGGCCCTCGTCGCCCGGATGCTTGTGGAAGATCTTGCCGTTGGAGAGCGTGTGGTAGCCATGCTTCGAGAAAAATTCCGGCAGCGTCAGGTGCGTTTGCACCAGCGCGGAACCGCGCATGTTCTGGCTGTTGCCGTAGACGCCGCTGCGGTGGGGCATGAAGCCGGAGAGCAACGCCGAGCGCGATGGGCCGCAGACCGGACCGGCACAATTGGCCTGTTGAAAAACGACGGAGCCGCTCTTCGCGAAGCGGTCGAGGTGGGGTGTGGCCGATTTTTTTTGCGGAGCCCCGCCGAAGGCGCCGACCCAGTCGTTCAAGTCGTCCACGGCGATGAAAAGGACGTTGAAGGGTGCGGGTGATTTCTCGGTCGCAGGGAGCGAGCCACCGGCGAGCAAGAGGGCCGCGCACGCGATCGATTTCAACCAGGGGAGGAAGGGGCAGGGGGGCATGGGATAAGGGGAAAGAGGGGTTGGCCGGGGGGGCAATTTCGGGGCGGGAGGTTTCAACGGCTGAGGAACAGGTCGCTGGTCACCACGGCTTCGAGCAGCGAGCGGAGACCGTGGCCGCGGGCCGGCAGCGCGGCCACGATTTTTTCCACGCCGGGTTCATCGAGCGCGCCCATGCGCCGGCCGCAGGCATAGGTGAGGAGGCGCACGGTGAGCATGCGGGCGAAGACAGGCTGGCGCTTGACGAGCACCCGCTTGAGGCCGGTGACGTCGGCGAACGTCTCGCCGCCGGGGAGTTCGCCGGCGGGGTCGATCGGGGTTTTGCCGTAGCTGGTCCGCCACGCGCCAACCGGATCGAAGTTTTCCAGGGCGAAGCCGAGCGGATCGATCTTTTGGTGGCAGCCGGCGCAGTTGGGCGATGCGCGATGCTGGCTGACCCGCTCGCGGATGGTTTTGGCGCCGCGGACGTCGGGATCGATGGCGGGCACATCGTCGGGCGGAGGCGGGGGCGGGGTGCCGAGGATATTTTCGAGGAGGAAGACCCCGCGTACGACCGGCGAGGTCTCGATGCCGTTGGCCGAAACGGTGAGGACGGAGCCCATGCCGAGCAGGCCGCCGCGGCGGGCATCGGGGAAGGAAACTTTGCGGAACTCATGCGCGCGGGCGGGATCACCGAGGTCACCGAGGCCATAGTGCGTGGCCAGCGGCTGGTTGAGAAAGCTGTGAGGGGCGTCGAGGAAGTTCACGATGCTGGCATCGCGGTCGAGGAGATCGCGCAGGAAGAGCCGGGTCTCCACCTTGAAGGCGTGCTCCAGGCCCTTGGCGTAATACTTTTCAAAATCCTTCCGGTCCGGAGGCATGGTGCCGAGGCTCCGGAGGTTCAGCCAACTATCGAGGAAGCCGGATACAAAGGCTTCGGAACGCGGGCTGGCCAGCATCCGGCGCGTTTGCGCGATGATGACCTCGGGCCGGGTGAGCTCGCCGCTTTGGGCGAGCTGGAGCAGTTCGGCGTCCGGCATGGACGCCCAGAGAAAATAGGAGAGCCGCGAGGCGAAGGCGTAGCCGTTGAGCCGGGGGCGGGTCGTCGGGGCGTCGTCGTTAGCGGCCACAATGTCTTGCGCGAGGTAAAGGAAGGAAGGCGAGCTGAGGGCGGCCTTGAGTGCGTCCTTCAGCGCGTCGTGCGGTGAACGGCCGGAGTGGGTCCGTTGCGCCGCGACGGCCATGAGACGGTCCACTTCCTCGGTAGTGGCCGGGCGGCGATAGGCGCGGCCCGCGAAGGCGCGGAGGACTGCGCGCAGGTTTTCCGGAGCGAAAACGTTTCCGCCCAGCACGGCCTGCTGGGTCGCAGGAGGCCATTGTTCGACGAGGGGGCCGCGGATCGCGACTTCGTGGATACGGATGTGCGGCACCTTGCCTTCGACGATGCTGAGGATGCGATTTTCGGCGATGCCGAGGCCGTTCTGGCGGTCGCTCTGCGCCGCGGTCGGCGGCCATTTATCTTTGTGGTATTCCGCGATCCGAGCCCAGGAGTTGCGGGCGTTTTTCGGACCGTTGGGGAAGACAAACCGCGGCGTTTGGCCGGCATCGAGCCAGACCCGCAGGGTGTGCCACCCGGGTTCGCCATCGTGCAACGCGAGCTCGGTCAGCATGGGCTGGAGCGGCTGGGGCTGATACAGCGGACCGGCTTTCGCCTCGCCGGGCACCACGCCGAGGCGGAAGGGCTCGCGTGAGTCGGTGCCGAAGATTTTCGGGTCATACGGGTGCTGCCGATTCATGGCCTGGACGAGCACGCGAATCTCGTAGATTCCGTCCACCGGCACGCCGTGCGGAAAGTCGCTGATGAAGCCGAACCCGCCCTCGTGGTGGGGAGTGTCCATGCACTCGTAAAGGCCGATGAACGCGTTTTTGAGCCGGCTATGCGGGCGACTCAGCTCCTGCTGGGGCTTGAAGTTGTCGCGGAAGTGCCACACGCGTTCCTCCGGTCGCGTTTGAATCGCGAACACCTTCTCGACGACGACGTCGGCCGCTTCGAGATACTGGTCGAGCAGATAGCCCGAGGTCCGAAGCACGTCACCGAGGTTGTCCATGTGCTCCTCGGCTTGGTCGCGGGGAAACGTGGTCGTGGGATCGAAGGCGGCCATGTTCAGGCCAAAGAGATCGCCGATGGTGTTGAGGTATTCGCGGCGGTTCAGGCGGCGCAGCACCGTGCTGCCCCCGGTGCTGGCGAGCGCTTCGCGACCCTCCGCGAGCGCCAGAGCCACTTGCGCCAGGAAAACCGTCTGTTCCTCTGTGGCCGGCTGCTTGGCCTTGGCCGGAGGCATGTCGCCGAGGTGCAGCTGGTCCATCATGTCCTTCAGATCGATCAGGGTGTCCACTTTCGCCGCCGGCAGGAGCAGCGCGTCGAAACGCCGGTCGCCCTTCTGTTTTTCGGGGCCGTGGCATTCGATGCAATAGGTGGTGACGAAGCGTTTGACCAACGCGGCGTCGGCGGCGGCCTGCGCCGGCGGGAGAGCGGTCGCGAGCAGCGGCACGAGGAGGAGACCAAGGGAGCGAAACATGGGCCGGAGGCGTGCGGAGGTGAGGCGAAGGCGGCTCACGCCAGGCCGGTGAGCGTGCCGGTGCTGGTGCCGAATTTTTCCGCCTCGACGCCGAAGCGCTGCAGCATCGACACGTAGAGGTTGCAGAGGGGCTGGCGACCGAGGCCCTGCGCGGGGTAGGCCCGGTGCTCGCCGTGCTTGAAGCCGCCGCCGGCGAGGAGGATCGGGAGGTTGCCGTTCGTATGGGAGTTAGCGTTACCCATGCCGCTGCCGAAGAGCACCATCGTGTGATCCAGCAGCGTGCCGGGGCCGTCTTGGAGGGAGCCGAGCTTGGTCAGGAAGCGCGCGAACTGTTCGACTTGGTAGCGCTCCATTTTGATGAGGGCGGCGATCGCCTCGGGGCGCTGGCCGTGGTGGGAAAACGCGTGATAGCCGCCGTTAAGGCCGAAGGCATTGGCCTCGAAGTCGCCGCCGATCTCGAAGGTCGCGATGCGGGTCGAGTCCGTCTGCAGCGCGAGCGCGATCAGGTCGTACATCACCGGCAAATCGGAGACGAAGCCCTTGTTCTCCGGCTCTTTCATCTTCGGATCGGGCTTCGGCACATGCGCCCATTGGCGGCGCAGTTCGATTTGTTTTTCGACGTCGCGGACCGAGTGAAAATATTCGTCCAACTTTTCCTTGTCGCGCTGGCCGAGCTGGCGCCCGAGGGACTGCGCATCGCCGTGCACCGCGTCGAGGATGGAGCCCTTCAGCTCGAGCCGGTCCAGCGAGGCCGCGAGACGCGTCGCGCCCTCCGCCACAAACAGCTTCCGGAAAAGTTCGCGGGGCGTGCTGATCGGCGGCACCCGCGTGCCGCTGCGCGTCCAGGACATGAGGCAGCCGCCGTGAATGCCGCTCTCCGAACCGAGCGCAAGGGAGGGAAAACGGGTCGCGCCCCCCATCGTTTCCGCCGCCCGCTGATCGAGGGTGAGATTGCCCTCGGGCATGCTCTTCGCATCGGCCGTGCGCACGCCGCTCAGGAAGGCACTGATGGCAAAGTGCCCGCCCTTTACGCCGTGATCGAGGCCGGAGAAAACCGAGAGGTGCTGCCGGTGCGGCTGGAGGAATTCGAGGTCGGTGGGCAGCGCGTAGGTCGGGCCGGTGGAGGTGGGAAAAAACGCCGGCGGATGAAAGCCGAGCATATTGCCGACACACACCATCCGCTTCGGCCGCGTCGCTCCGGCGACTTTGCCCGGCAGGGTGCCGACGGCGGAGTCTTGGGCGAAAACGCGCCCGCCGAGAGATTCCAGCAGAGGCAGGGCGAGGCTGATGCCGGCGGCCCGCAGGAAATGGCGCCGGGTGGAGGAGAAAATCGGAGGAAGGGAGGCGGGCATGGGGAGCGATTTCGTGCGGCGGCGACGCGGGGGCGAGGAGTGGACAGGGCAGGCGGGGCGCGGGGTGAAAGGGAGGCGTGGCCTAGGGGATGAGGGCCGACACCTGCACCTCATCGAGGTAGTGCGGCGACGCCTCCGTCACCGCATCGTCCGCGGGCTCGGCACCGAGCACGAACACCAGGCTCTGCGCTTCGCGCGGCAACGGCATTTTCAACGAGAAGGTGTGCCAGCGGCGGTCTCCGGGCGTGGGCTCAAACCGTTGCGCCGCCGAAACCACCCCGTCTTCCTGCGTCTTTTGCCAGAAGCCTTGCATGGCCTCCGCGGGGGTTTCAACCAGCGCGATGGCGCGGAGAAAATACCGGGCTTTTAGGTTGTCATTGGCCGCGAAGAACGAAGCCGTCACCTGCACCTCGGCATCGCCGGCCGGACCGGGCCGTGGCAGCGTCCGAAGATCGAGCACCTGATAGGCGCGGGAGGCGTGGTTCTTCACATTCTTCTCCCGGGGGATCGACTCCAGGCGGAGCATTTTCCGGCCTTGCAACGGCTGTACGCCGTTCTCGGCCGTCACCAGACGGGCGGAATCCGCGCCCCATTGTCCGACCCCCTTGGGGACACCGCGCGCCGCGATGGAGTCGGTGTTCTCCAGCCCCGGATCGTAAACCGGCAGCGGGATTTTTTTCGCCACCCCCGTGCGTTGCGCCGCCAGCCCATAGACCACGGAGGTGCAGAACATGCCGAACACAATCCCCGCCGCGGCGGCGGTGAGCGGGCGCCACGCGAGCCAGCGCGAAAAGCGGGCCGTTTTCGCCGGTCCAGCCACCGGCGCGGGGTCCAACAGAGAGACGATGCCATCATCCCGCAGCCGGTTGATCAGGGCCTGCTCATCCACCAGCAGACGCGCCATCGCGGCACGGGCCGCGGGATCGGCGCGGAGCAGATCGTTGAGCGTGGCCCGCGCCGTGCCGTCGCGCGTATCGCGCCCGGCTTGCAGCAAGGCGAGCAGCCGGCCTTCGAGGGAGGTGGTGTCAGGGTTCATGGCGCAAGGCGAAGTTGCCGTTCGATGCAGGCGCTCAGCTGCTCACGCAGCCGCAGCAGAGTCATTTTCACCGCGCTCTCGCTGCGGCCCGTGAGGCCGGACAACTCGCGCACCGCCCGGCCGGCGAGGTAGTGCTCCCGGAGCAGGTCGCGCTGCTCCGGCTTCAGTTTCAGCAGGCAGCGATCCAACGCCTCGCGGCGGTCCTCAAACTGCGCCGCCGCGGTCTCGGTCTCCTCCGTCATCGCGAGCACGACGTCCTCGTCAAAGACCAGCCGGTCACGCATCCGGTCGCGGAGATGCGACAGGACGGTGAACCGCGCCACCGCAAACGCCCAGGGCAGAAACTCCGTGTCCGGGTCCCATTCCGCGGATTTTTCCCATAGCTTCACGCACGTCGCCTGGAGGGCCTCGCGGGCGTCCTGCCGCCGCGCCAATTGCGTGTGGCAAAACGCCTCCAGCGCCGGCTGATGCCGGGTGAGTGCAGCGATGAATCGCGTCGGGTCGCGTGGGGTGGAGGACATGGGACGAGGTTAATTCCGGCTGGGGCCGCCTCGGTCACATTTTTTTTGGCCCACGGTTCCCCGCGAAGCCGGTCGGTGGCCTCGGGCCCGGCGGGGCCCACGGTACGGCGCTGGGCGATCAATTCGAGTCACGAGGTCTGGACAGCCGCGGCGCCGGCTACTGGACGGCCGAGGAGAGGCGCTTTCCCCGCGAGTCGAAATGCTCGATGGTCAGTCGATCACCGGCGGTGAGGTGGAGAAACCCGCCGTTCGGCGTCGGCGAGGTGTACGGCTGCCTGATCCGACCCTCGGGGTCGGAGCCGTGCTTCGCGCCGGGCGCGATGCCGAGGCGGGCGTTTTCGTCGTTCAGCGCTCCGCAGCCGAATTCTTCGACCCCGCTCGGATGGATGCTGTGATACTGCCAGTGGCGGTCGCCGCAGACGATCGTCAGGTGGCCGATGCGGCTCTCCTGCACCCACGCGAAGAATGCATCGGCCTCATGGCGGAAGCCGCGGATGTCGGCGTGATTGTCGAGCTTGGCCCGATCATCGGGGCCGACCATCGGTGTGGGGGAGATGAGGATTTTCCAGCGCGCATCGCTCGCCTGCAACGTCGCCCTGAGCCACGCGCGCTGCTCCGCACCCCAGATCGATTTGCGGGGACCGTCGGCCATTTCATTCGGCGAGCGGTAGTCGCGGTTTTCCGTGAGCCAGATCTGGAGGTTTCGGCTGACGCGGTGGGTGCGATACGTGGGCCGGGCGCTGCCGGCGGCGACGATCGGCAACTGCTCCCGGAAGAGGTCGATGCCGGTTTGGGGCAGCGGCAGCTCCTCCGTGGTGTTGTCCGCTTCGTTGAAGCGAAAGTCGTGATCGTCCTTCGACCAATAGGTCGGAACCGTGCGGAAGAACTCGATCAGGCGGGGAAACCGGAACTGCTCGTGCCAGCATTTGCGCAACTGCGGAACGGTCTTCGCGACGCGCATCGGGTTGTCGTAGTAAACGATGTCGCCCGTGCCGACGAAGAAGTCGGGGCGCAGTTTCAGCATCGCCGCGAACGCGGGGAAACCGAGGCGCTTGTCGGTGTCGGTGGCGGTCAGCGGCCCGCCCGCTTTGCCCTGCCGGCCGTGCATGAATTTGTTGTAGTTCATGCAACTGCCGACGATGAAGCGTGCGGGCGTGTCGTGCGCGCGGCCCGCCAGGGTTTTGAACGAACCGCCCGGTCCGGTCTGGGCGGCCGACGCGGTGCGACCGTAGACGACGCGGTAGTGGTAAGTGGTGTGGGGCTGCAGCCCGGTGAGCTCCGCGCGGACGATGAAATCATGCCGGTCCGTCGCCGGCTGGAAGGGGGTGCGCTGGGCGGCGCGGAAATCTTCCCGGACGCCCCACTCGAAGCAGGCGACGCCCGCCACTCCCGGCAAATCCCCGTCGGCATCGAGCTGGGTTGCCGCGGTCAGGCGGGTTTGGAGCAAGGCGGAGGCATCCGTCACCTCGCCGCAGAGGCTGCCCTGCCCGAGGAACCCGGACGGCGATCCCGGCTCGGCGGAGAAAATGGCGCCCCGCGGCCACGCCAGCAGGGGGAGGCATTTGAGCACCGAACGGCGGGAGATCGTCATGGGAGGGAGTGGGGGCATTCGCCGGAATTCCGGCCGCGATTTTTCCGGGGATGGAGTGCCGCCGAGCTACCGGGAATCCGGTGGGAGGGTTGGGTACGGGCGGCAGCGAACCGGCAGCTGAGCCGCTGATGACGAAGATTGGGGTCGCCGTGTCGAGAGCAATGAACCGCCGCCGCGGCTTCGTGCGGACGGGCGGCCATCGTGGAGGGGCACCTGGCGAGGAGGCGGGTTAGCAGAATCGGAGAAACGACGGACCGCGGTGGGCACCTACGGAATGTTTACCCGGGTCTGGCCGATCTTTACGTCAAACGCTCCTGGCGATTTTTTCGGCAACCAAATTTTCCTGCGCAAAGTCTACGTTTCCAAAACCTTCTTTTTAAGAACGCTGAGATTTGCGGTCATCCGTTTGACCTTCGACACTGCGATCAGCGGACTGACCCCGTCCGGATAGCCCCAAGTGAATGGACCTGCCCCGATCGTGGCACGCCGCGCAGTCGTTCGAAGCGACCGCGCTCGGCGGCCGAAAAATCGCCGCCCGCTGATCTCACGGACGGAAAACTCGACTGGTGCGACTGGGGGGCGATGGACGGGGACGACGATGATCAACCCGACGGCGAGATGGCCGGCGCCGTCAGCACCGGAATCGAAAGGCTCGGCGACCGTCCTTGGATCATCGCCGCCGGATTCATGAAACCGCACGAGCCCTTCGTCGCGCCGAAAAAATATTTCGACCTCTATCCGGAGGGCACGCTGCGCCGGCACCGTCCGCCCGCCGACCAGCCACCCGCCCCGCCACTCGCCGGGCCATTCTCGTTGGAGCATCGGCCGCGGCGCCGAGGGTCTTCCCCAGGTTGGCCAACCCGCAGTCCCCAAACCCCAAAGCCAGACCCCGGTCGACTGGTAGACCCAGGTCGACGGGTTCCTCTTCGCGGCGGTTTACTGGCCGCCGGTAAGCGCGTAGGAATGGCCGGGACGCAGGTTAAAGCGGATCGCCCCCGTGATTGCATCCACGGTGAATTTTTCGGCGGATCCTGTCTTTGTGTCCGTGACCCCCAGCGTAGCGCCATTCCAACCGGCGTTGTGGTTGACGACTGTGCTGGTCGATCGGCCGTCCGGATGCGTGAAGGTATAACGCGAGCCGCCGGTCGCGATGGGGAAAACGACAGCCTGAAGCGGTGAGTTCTCATCGCGCCGGGCAACATACACTCCCTTGCCGCCGACGAAGACCGGTGTTTTATCGAGCGGCATTTCAAAATCGGTGAGGGTAACCGGTCCCGTATAGACGGCACCGGTCTCGATATCGATCCACTGGCCGGTCGGCAGGGTGATATTGAGTTTATTGGAAGTCGGGTAGTTTTCGTGCAGGAGCGGCGCGGCAAGCAGCGAGGGACCGATCATCCACTGGAACTGCCGCTTTTGGTTGCTGGCCAGGTCGTAGGTTGCGGGATCGTCGGGGAACGCGATGGGAAGCGGCGTCAGGCTGTGCGGATAGCCAGTCGTGTGGCTGTCCACCGCGGAGCTGTGGAGGTAGGGGCCGATCTGATAGTGAAAGTCGATGGCCTTCCTGAGTTTTGCCTGGTCGGCGTTCGACCATTTGCGGTTCCACGGGCTGTCCGACACGGCCATTCCGGCGGTGAGAGAAAGCATCCAAGCGTGGCGGAGGGTCGAGGTCACATTTCCCATGCTGCCGAAGCCGACGGTGTCGGAGTAAACGTTGGGCGCGGCGGAGGCAGCGTATTGCAGGTAATTAATCGGGCAGCGCAGGGTCATGCCCTTGGCTCCAAAGGTGTCTTCCACCCGCGTGAGGGTGCCGGGAGAGCTGTAGGCACCGCAGCGAGCCATCACGAGGTCTCCGCTTTCGGCGATGGCGCGCATGGGAGCATTGAAGATCGTGTGGTCAGGCACGGCCATCATCGTGTCCTCTTTCACCCCGTCCACGCCCCAGCCATCGTAGAGTTGCTTGAACCAAGCCGCCGCGCCCGGGGCGTTGCCGTCGAGCAGCAGACAGGGCACAGTCGGGAAAATATTCGATCTTACCTTAACGTGATGGCCGGAGTCATCCGTGAGGAAATATCCGCGGTCGATGCCCTCCTGCGCGTTCGGGCTGGTTTCAAAAACCGTCGCCCCCGATTGTCCGGGCTTGCTGGAATAGGGGCCCCCGGGTGGCACGAAGTTCGTGCGCTGGCCGATCATCCAACGGATCCCGCGCTGCTGGCACCAGTCGCCGAAGTCGGGCGGGAGCGTGGGATTGCTCTCGGGATATTTACTCAAGTCGTAGAGCCCGAAGCTCGTGGTGGTCCCTTTTGGCTGCCAGAATCCTGAGCCGGTGACCGCCCAGCGGATGCGGTAGCCGTGTTCGAGGAATTCTTCGATGGCCGCCTTGGCGGAGGCGGCATTGGTGTTCCAGCGCAAGCGGTCCCACGTCTCGAAACCAAGCTCAAAGCCGGCCATGTTCGGCGCCACCCCGGGATACCCCTCGGCGATGCGGACGTCGCGCCAGGCGGCGTAGATGTCCTCGATGGAACCGATGAAATAGTAGAACCGTTGGCTCATGGCCGATTGATTGCTCATGCTGTAGGCGTCTGGCCCGATACTGATCTCACCGCCCTTGCGTTCAAAACACGCACCCGCCGCACCACTCTGCGGGAAGATGAGAAAGCTCGAGAGCCAACGATACCGCCCCCCGTCATGTCGGATGGGGTAGATTTTTTGTTGCGTGGCCAAGTTGGCGTTGGGCTCCCAAGCGCCGCGATCGCCTAGGCCGTAGGCCGGCCCCGGGCTACCGGTGCGCAGGGTAATGACGCCAGGCGTGCCGTTTTCAGGCGTGATCGTCACCGCCAAGGTGTGGGCGCTTGTTGTCAGTTCCGCCAAGGCCGTCTGGCCGTTTCGATTGGTGACGCGAAACCTGACCAGCCCCTCGGCGCGATAGATCTCCTCGGAGGAAACCGCCGGATGGCCGGAAAAGTCCAAGCCGGCGTTCGCATCTGCGGGTAGCGCGATGCCTTTGGCCGTGGAAACTTCCACGCGGAACCCCGGATCCATGATGCTAATCTGATAGTTCGGAGTGGATACGCGGTGCTTCGCCTGCGGACTGGGATTGGCTGCAGGGGTGATTGCCGCAGTGGACTTGTCGGAGGTGGGGCCCTGCGGAGTGTTCACGTCGCCAGCGAAGGAGGAATTTTGGCGCTCCGCCCGGGCGGCGAAAGCGAGGCAGAGGGCGAGCAGGAGGGTTCTCATCTATAGAAAGACCTTCAACCCACGTCGCCGATGGGAAACTGGATTTTCAAGGGGATCGGATCCGGGAGGGGTTGAAGGGAAAGGTGACGGGTGGAAACGGAATCGGCCCCCTCGTGTCGTCGCAACCCCCAATCCGATCTTCCCTGGATGCGCCATTTCTGCGCGTTTCTAATCCCACCGTTTTTGGTGCGATGCCGCTTTCAACGATTTGCGCAGCATTCACACCTTCGCAATTCGTTGATCAGATCTTTTGTGAAGCGGTCCGTGCCAGAAACGTACGGTGTCAGAAACGCTCTCTCCCAACGCCACCAGACGGAACCAATTGAGGACAACCTGCTGTCCGTTCACGCACACGGGGGCACTACGCCACCACACCCATTTCCACGAGAAACGATTTGGGTGTGCGCACCCTCACGCCGTAAACAACCGTGCCAAGGATGTGCGCAAAATCCGTCGTGTCGGACGTGACGAGATATTCGGCGTCGCAGCCAATCGCAGACAAGATGACCGGTTTGTCCTTCGTGGCGTCGAAGACAATCGGACGGTCGAGCACATAAACCGAACCGACCGATTCCAATCGTGCGCGAACGATGCGCACCCAATCAAACGCACCCGCAGGGTGCTTGCGCACGTTCTTTTCAACCTCGTTGATGCAATAGTCTGCCGTGACCAGTCTCCAATCGGCCTTCGGCGCATATTCGACGAGCAGTCGCGAAAGGCCCCTGTTCGACCAGCAAGCGGCGAGAATTGTCGAGGTATCGAGGAAGACAGTCACCGCTTGAGTACCTTGACGCTTGCCGCATCGGCCTCGTCATCCTTGACCCACTTCTTGATTGTGGTGGCTGGAATGTCTCGAACCGGCACGGTCACAGCCGGGTGCAAAAAGATCCCGTCCGGCCGCTCCTCCACTAAGAGAACTGAGTAGTCCTTCTGGTCGAGTTTCAACCGGCGGCGCAGGCCGATGGGAAGAGTGATCGTTCCACGGGGAGAGATTTGAATAGTGGTGGACATGCAGAAAAGCTGCTTTACTGAAAAACGGAAGTCAACACTGGCGCGGCGGGTAGCTCACGGTCGAAGCGTGGGCTTGTCCCGATTACGTTCGATTCTGGAACGACCGTTTTTCACAATGCTAGAGCATTTTAAATCAAACTGTAGCCAATTTGAATTTTTAGAACTGAGGAAAGGGGATGAAAACCCTGTCGTTGGATCTGCGGGAACGGATCGTGGGAGCGTATGATGCGCAGGAGGGCACAAGGGAGAATATCGCGAGTCGGTGGGTATGGCGGGCGCATTGCCTCACCTGAAATCTTACCCGCGGTGGGTGTTGCCTCACGAGAAATCTTACCGCCGGAAGCGGGCGGCATGGTCGCTTCCTGTGGTAAGCTGTTCGCACGTGTCCTCGGAAGCGACCATGCCTGACGGCTGCATTGCAGCGTTCCGGAACGTCGTCGCCCGGTAAGATCGCTGGTGAGGCATCCGGTAAGATTCTTACGTGAGGCAACACGGGGGGTATGGTGAAGAAATACTGCAACAACGACGTAAGACGAACGAACTTGGGCACCGGCATCGCTTCTCTGGCAGGAAGGCTAAGGTCCGGCGAGCAAGGTGCAGACGTGGATGGCTAAGGTGGCCTGACTCCGTGAATCGAGCCGCGCGTCGGTCGATCGGTAACGTAAGGTCCCCTACCGCAATGCCGGCTACGACGCGGCGACGGTCGCGCGGGATGGCTCTGCGATGAGCGGTTTCGTGGGATCGATGGCGAGCCACAGCAACCCCGCCACTATGCTGAGAATGGCCATTGGCACCAACGGGGCGTTGTAGCTGCCCGTCGCGGTGACGATGTAGCCGAACGTCACGGCGGTAAGGAACGACGCGGCCTGCCCGGCCATGTTCATCGCGCCACTCACGGCGCCGACGTGGCTCCGGCCGATGTCGCCGCAGACCGCCCATGATACCGGCAGGGTGAAGTCGGACCCGGCGAACCCCAAGGAGAGCAACACGACCGTGAGCACCTTGTCCTCCGTAAAAACCGCGGCACCGATAAACAGCCCAGAAGCGATGAGCCCGCTCAGGCCAATCGCGCGGCGGCCCCATTTCAACCCGATCCGCCGGGTGAGCACATCGCTGAGCCAGCCCCCGACAAAGTTTGCGCATCCGCCGAATACGAACGGCAGCCACGACCACTTCACCAACTCGGCCTTGCTGTAGCCGCGGCCATTTTCCAGGAAGAGGTGCAGCCAGCTCAGGTAGAAGAACGCCGACCAGCAGTAGAGAAAGTACATCGCAAACAGCGCCCATAGCGTGCGGCTCCGCAGCGCCTGGCACCACGGCAGCCCGTGCAACGTGTTGACGACACGCTGGGCACCGAGCTCGGCAATCTCGGCCGCGGACACCCCTGGCTTCTTTGTCGGATCATCGCGGAACCAGGCGTACCACACCACCGCCCAGGCCACGCCCACCGCGCTGAAAACGAAGAAGCTCGTCCGCCAGCCGAAAGCCTGCTGGATCGGAATCACGATGATGGGTGAGAGAGCGCCGCCGATCCGCGTTGCCATCCACACAAACCCCTGCGCCCGAGCGCGGGCGGCCAGCGGAAACCAGCGCGCGATCACCGCGGCGATGTTGGGAAACGCGCCCGCTTCGCCCGCGCCGAACAGAAATCGCACGATGACCAGCGAGCCGAAGCCCCGCGCCACGCCCGTCAACGCCGTGAACGCGGACCACCAGATGACAATCCGCGTCAGCACCCGCCGCGGGCCGATCCGGTCGCCCATCGCCCCGCTGGGGATTTCAAAGAGACAGTAGGCCAGCGCGAACGACCCCAGCACCCAGCCCCACTGGGAGGGCGTCAGCCCCAGATCCTCCTGGATCGTCTTTCCCGCCACCGCAATGCACACCCGATCGACGTACGTGATGATTGCGAGGAGGAAAAGGAAGCCGAGTACGCGGGCGCGATAGTTCATGCGGTTTAAGTCGGTTGGGGCACACAGGTCGGCTTTCTGCCGCACCGCGACGTGAGGTTGGAAAAAGGCGGCACTTCAAAACGGGACGCGGAGGTCGACGGCCCGGCGGTCGCTCGCAGTCCGAAGTTTGCGCGCGAGCCGCTCTGACGCATTACCCCAAGTAGTGTCAGCAGCACTCCACCGCTGTCAGTCGAGATCTTGTCACGAAGCGACATGGGGCTGAAGAGATGCGGCTATTCCTAATTACCTTCAGTTCGGGCCACCAAAATCGCGCTATCGGACGGGCCGGCCACGGGGACATTAGCGCCGCGGGGCGATTGTCTGCGCACGCGCGTCGATCTCCGCGATTGTGAACCGGGTGTTCACCACCGAGTGCTTCTCAGGACCCGGGGCGTACTTGAGGTAGGTGGTCGCTACAATCATGCCGTCGGGCAGGATCTCCAAGTCGGAGTAGCCGCAGTCGGAGTTGCCCTTGCCGGGAACATCACCAGCGGTCCGCGCCGCGTTGTGCAGGAGCTTGATGCGGTACTGCCCCGGTCGCCCTGCGACGATATCCTCGTACCGCCCCACCCAGGCCACGTAGTGCCCGTAGGTTGGACTGGTTTTTGCCACATCGCGCATCGCCACCAACAGCCGGCCGCCGTCGACATAGCGCATCACATGGCGGTCCCCGGTCAGCTCCGCCGGCAGCTCGCGCGGCTCGCTCCAGGTCCGCGCATCGTCGCTGCTGATTGCATACAACGAATTGTGCTGCCGATTGTTTTCGCGCAGGAGCATGAGAAGCTGCCGGCCGTCGGGTGAACGCACCACCGCCGGCTGCCCCCAACGCCCCGGAATCCGCAGGATTTTGCGCCCGGGAGTCCACGTGAGCCCGCCGTCGTGCGACTCGCACTGGACCACGAGGCCGGGCAAATCCGTCCATAGGATCAACCGCCGCCCTCCGTCGAAGGCGTGGATAGTCTTGGGCGGCACCTCGCCTTCGATCCCGTTAGGTTTCATCGGCGTCCAGGTTCTGCCGTCGTCTTCCGAGATCGCCTGATGCATTGGATAGGGCGCTTTTCCGCCGCGCCTCCAGTCGAGACCGTCGGCGAACACGATGAGACGCGCCATGCCCTGCGGATCGACCAGCCGGTGAATCGCCGGCGTGTTGGCTGTCTGGTGCCAGTTGGCGGGCACTTCGAGGGGTGCACTCCAGGTGCGCCCACCGTCCGTGCTGCGGGCCAGGGGGCCGACCAACCGGGCGTGATCCACAGTCCACGCGGTGAACATCGTCTTCCCGTCCGGGAGCAGCACGGTATCGCAGTGACCGTGATACACCTCCGGCGTGCCGCGAGCGACGATGCTATGGCGCTGCCGCTCCCCCGAGATGTCGACGAGCGGTAGAGTCATGTCGCGCCGCGTGCCCGGTGTCGGGCCGGAGAAGGTTGGCAGTTCAGAAGCAGCCAAGGCGACCGTTGCCAATGCTGGAAGCAGAGCAGATAATAGTGTGGTAAGGGGCGATCTATTCATCGGAGGTTGGAGTCACAGCAAGCGCGGTTCGCGCTCAAAACTGACCTTTGATACCAAGCGTGGTGAACGAGCCCATGCGCATGGTTCTGTTTCCTTTGGCCCAATCCGGGGTATTGGGTGAATAACGAAGTGACTTGAAGTCGAACCCGCCTATATCGTTGACGGAAATAAACACTGACAACCTCGGACTGAAGCTGTATTCGGTATTGATGTTCCAACGCGACATCTCCGCTTGGTAATCATAGGTGCCTGCTGGAATCGAAGCGCTGATCCCCAATAAACCTAAAATCCGCAGTTGAAACGCGATTTTAGGCGCCAGCCTGCGCCGGACTTCCTGTTGGAGAGGGGGGCTCGGGCACGATACATTTCAACTGCGGCGCAGTGGTCCTGATCCATTCGTGGAG
>JBIKOK010000267.1:0-8785 GCA_044358025.1 Opitutaceae bacterium | reverse complement strand
ACGATATGACCGATGCGGACGTGGCGCGTCTGCTCGCGTTGGCGCCGTTCCGGGACATGAATCCGGAAAGTTTTCCGGGCTCGGCGCCGCTGCGGGAAGTGCTGCGGAACGACACCCGCCTGCGCCGGTTCAAGAAAGGCGAGATCATCGTGCGCGAAGGGGACTACGGCAATTCGGCGTTCATGGTGGTGGCCGGCGCCGGCCAAGTCGTGATTGCGCCGGGGCTCCCGCCTTCCGCCGTCGGCCGGCGGGAATCGAAACGCCGCGGACTCTTCCGGTCGATCGCGCAACTCTGGACCAATCCCGACGAACCGGAAGTGTTGCCCAAAAGCGCCCGCCAAGGCCTCGCGACGACGAAGGGCAAGGGCGGGAAGGACGAGATCCACATCATTCTCCAGGACATTCCGGCCGTGCTGAACCAGCACCGGACGGCCTCGCTCGAGGCCGGGGCGTTTTTCGGGGAGATCGCGGCGCTCTCCCGTATTCCGCGCACGGCGACGATCTATGCCCGCGACGAGGGCACGGAGCTGCTCGAAGTCCGGTGGCAGGGGTTG
Source organism: Opitutaceae bacterium (assembly GCA_044358025.1). Taxonomy (GTDB): domain Bacteria; phylum Verrucomicrobiota; class Verrucomicrobiia; order Opitutales; family Opitutaceae; genus GAS368. Next base: position 8,231 of record JBIKOK010000267.1, on the reverse strand, counting down.
CGCGATCTGATGAAATACGACCCGAAGCTGCGGGCCTACATCGACCGTATTTACCGCGAGCGCGCCCTGTCCACGGCGCTCTCGGAAATCCCCTTCATGAAGCACCTCCCGGAGGAGGCGCAGCAGAAGGTCGCCGCGGCCACGCAGTTTGAAACCTACGGCGACTACGAGTGGTCGGGGAAATTCAAGGACATGGCCAAGTCCGGCGCGCCGGCCGCCAAGGAGCAGGTCGTCGCCGCCGAGGAGGATTATCCGAACAGCGTCGTGATCGTACGCACCGGGTTCGCGCGCGTCACGCAGCGCTACGGCGACGGGCACCGGACGCTGAACTACCTCGGGGCCGGGCAAGTCTACGGCTTTGAGGAAATCGCGCACAACTGGCGCAACCCGGACGATCCGGTCACCCTGCACTACACGCTGCGCGTGATGGGCTACACCCACATTCTGGTGATTCCGGCGGCCGTGATCGAGGAGTTCGTCTTGCCGTCGATGCCGGAGGGGGATCTCCCGCCCCGGATGGCGAAGGCCGAGGGCACCCGGTCGCCGTTCGCCCCGCCCGCGGCGGTGCCGACCGCGAAGCGACCGGACGCCGCCGGCGGTTCGCCGATCGGTCCGGCGCTGATGGAATTTCTCACGCAGAACCGTCTGTTCAACGGCACGGAGGCGATGCTGATCAATCTCGACCGCTGCACCCGCTGCGACGACTGCGTGCGCGCGTGCGCCGCCACCCACGACAACAATCCGCGTTTTCTCCGCCACGGTCCGATCCATGAGAACCTCATGGTCGCGCAGGCCTGCATGCACTGCACCGATCCGGTCTGCATGATCGGCTGTCCCACGGGCGCGATTCACCGCGACTCGTTCGGCGGACAGGTCGTCGTCAATCCGTCGACCTGCATCGGCTGCACCGCCTGCGCGAACAACTGCCCCTACGGCAATATCCGCATGGTGGAGACGCGCGACGACGACGGCGAGATTCTCGTCGCGGGCGACGCCAAGCCGATCCTGAAGGCGACGAAGTGCGATCTCTGTGTCGACCAGAAGGGCGGTCCGGCCTGCGCGCGCGCCTGCCCGCACGATGCGCTGCAGCGCCTCAATCTGAACACGCTCGACGAACTGGCCGACTGGCTCCGCCGATGAGGATGATCCACCGCTTCGCCTTTCGGCGCGCGTGCCTGTGGTCCGCGCTCGGTCTCGCTTCGGTCGGGACGCTGGTGGCGTTCGGGCGGCTGAATGCCACGCGGCCCCACCTCGTCTATCTGACGGGTTGGTTTCTGCTCGGGCTGATGCTGTATCTGACGGCCTTCAACGCGCGGAAGAAACTGCCGTTTCTCCCGCTGATTCCGGCGCGGATCTGGCTCCAGCTGCACCTTTATGTCGGGCTGTTCACCGGGCTGGTTTTCCTGCTCCATCTGCGCTGGCAGTGGCCGCAGGGTTGGTTCGAGGCGACGCTGGCGCTGATGTTTGTCGGCGTGACGCTGAGCGGTGTCTTCGGTTGGTGGCTCTCCCGCACGCTGCCGAGGCGCCTGACGACGGCCGGGGGCGAGGTGCCGTACGAACGCATTCCGGTGATCCGCCGCTCGCTCCAATTGCAGGCGGAGAAACTGGTGCTGGGCGGGATCCTGCCGGCCAACGCCTCGACCCTCGCCGATTTCTACGTCGCGCGTCTCGCGGATTTTTTCAGCCGTCCGGCCAATTTTCAGGCGCACCTGGTCGGCTCGCAGCGCCCGCTCAACCAGCTGCTGGGGCAGATCGCCGAGATCGACCGTTTTATCAACGCGTCCGAGAAAAAAACCGTCGCCGAGCTGAATGAGCTCGTGCGGCAAAAAGACATGCTCGATTTCCATCGCGCGGTGCAGCTCACCATGAAGGGCTGGCTGTTTGTCCATATTCCGCTCACCTACGGCCTGCTGGTGTTCAGTGTCGCGCATGTCGTGATCATCTACTCGTTTTCCGGAGGTGCCCGATGAGTATCGGTCGCGTTCCTCCACCCGATTTTGACGAGAACCGCTACGAGCGGCCGAACCAGAATTGGATTTGCGGTCATGCGTGCACGGGTTGTCCCTGCCGGATCGGGCCGAGCCCGGCGGGCGAGTGCCGCGCCACCACCGAGTGCACGCCGGTGCTCACGACGAAAGAGGGCGAGACCAAGGGCACGTGGAAATGCACGCGGCCGAAAGAGTGGGGCGGCGCCTGTCCCACCGGACCCAACCCGGACGGCACCTGCTGCAAGACCATTCCCAAATGTCAGCCGGTCCGCAGCCTGCGGGCGCGGCGCGGGTTGGTCACGCGGGTCGTGATCGCGCTTGCCGTGGCCGTCCTCCTGATCGCGCTCGGCGGCAATCTCCGCGAGGGGTTCATCAACCCGGCGCCGTTGTCGCGCGCGCATGCGGGGCCGGAATTTGTGCACCTCGCCGCCAAGCAAGGGGGCGGCCAGGGCTGCGTGCTGTGCCATGAGGAAGCCAAGGCGGGCTGGGGCGGGCTCGCGCGCAGCGCGGTCGAGGCGGCCACGGTCTCGCTGTCGTTCTCCCGCCTCGCCGGCACGCAACCGAAGGATTTTTCGCGGATGGATGCGTCGTGCCTCTCGTGCCACGAGCCGCAGGCCTTCCATCATCCGGCGGTCGTGCACGCCACCGCCTGCTCGACCTGCCACGTCGAACATCAGGGCGCCGGGCCGATGCTGCGCGTCGTGGACCGGGAGTGCGCCGCCTGTCATGGCGATCGCGCGGCGATGGCGGCGGCGGCCAAGAAAGCGCGGACGCTACCGGCGGCGGTGCTCGCGGACCGGCCGGCGCCCGGCGTGATCGCGTTTGCGGCCAAGCGCACGCCCGAGGACCCCGTACACGTGGTTACCGGGTTTTCCAAAGACCATCCGGAGTTTCGCGCGGTGCGGCCCGGCCAGACCGACGCCAATCCGCTCAAGTTTAACCACCAGCTCCACTTGAGCTCCGAACTCATCCCGCCAGTCGGGGGGCGGGCGCTCAATTGTGCCGACTGCCACCGGCCGGATGCGGCGGGGGCGTTTATGCAGCGCATCACGTTTGAGGCGAACTGCCGGAGCTGCCACTCGCTCAATTTCGACGAACGCAACCCCGGGATGACGCTGCCGCACGGTGACGCCGCGTTTGCGCGGGCCTACCTGCGCAACTTGCCGATGGAATACGCCGACCACGCCACGCGCACGCTCGGCATTGCCAACCGGCGCGACGTCGCGGCGTTCGTCGAGCAGCAGATCAATTCGCTGCGCGAGCGGAGCCGCACGGGCGAAGATTTGGAGCGCGCGGCCTTTTTCAACGACGGCAAGGCGGGCCCGGCGGCGGGCATCGCCGGACGCACGGGCGAGGCGCGGGCCCGGTTCGCGGGCTGCGCGTATTGCCACACCGTGACGCCACGCGGCGATGCGGTGCCGGAGATTGCCGTGCCGCGGACTCCGGACCGCTGGTTCCTCCACGCGACCTTCCACCACGGCAAACACGCGGCGATGGCCTGCGCCGAATGTCACGACGCGGCGGGCAGCCAGCAGACCGCCGACATCATTTTACCCAAGCAGCAGAGTTGCGTGCAATGCCACGGTCCCAAGGCGGGGGTCGCGGAGACTTGCAGCACCTGTCACCATTATCATAACCCGCCGCCGACCACCGGGCGGGCGGCGCGTTTGACCCTGGGCCCATGAACGCGGAGCGGACGCCATCGGTCGTTGCCGGATGCGCGGCTGTGCGGCCGGCGATCATGCGGTCGGCCGCGGTCCGTCGGATGGTCTGGGCGGTGGCCGCCGGGTTGTGGGTTGCCGCGGTGACGGCGGCGGCGACGCCGGTTCCGGGCGAGCGGGGGATTCCGCGCGACGAGCCGAGGAAGACCCAGCGGCAGACCACGGGCACGCCGCCGATGGAGCCAGGGAAGACGCCCGCCGATCCCGGAGCGCCGCTGCCGGCTTTGCCGCCGCTCGTCGAGCCGACGCTGCAGATGCGCCGGCTACCGCAAACCCCCGAGCCCACGTTGCCGCCCACCCGGTTCAACCCCGACCCGGGCGCCGTGCTCAAACCGGCGAGCGCACCTGCCGCCGACCCGTATTTCCAGCGCAATCAGGTTCCCTTTCCGGTTCGCCCGGAGCAGGCCCCGCTGCCGCCCGCGCAGGCCGGAGCCCGGGCGCCGCTCGAGCGGCCTTGGTTCGAACTCACGCCCAACCCGCCGCCTCCGCGCTACGGCACCGACGCGCTCTCCGCCGATCAAAAACTCCCTCGCGCCGGCGTGCGGGAAAACCGGTTCATCCCCAACACGTGGCACGCCCCGGAGGAGTATCCGCTCGCGGCCGAGCACCGGGGCTACGGTCCGAACACCAAACCTGTCACGGATCGCTGGCGCAATACGGGGTTCGTTTCGTGGCGCCGTTACACGGCGGGCGACACCGACGAAATCCCGTATTACCACGCCAAGCCCGAACGCTGGCACCATTATCGCCAGAGCATCCTCAAGGGCGATCTGCCGGTGCGCGGCCAGGATCTGTTCCTCAACCTCACCGCAACGGGCGAGTTTGTGGTTGAAGACCGGAAGCTGACCGTCCCGAGCGGCAACAGCGCCTCGCGCGCGGGGAGCTTCGACAATTTCGGCGACAGCCGCTCGCAGGTGTTTGTGAGCAATCTGGCGTTCCAAGCCGACTTGTCGCGCGGCGAGACGGTGTTCAAGCCGGTCGAGTGGCTCGTCCGCTTCAAACCCGTCTTCAATTTCAACCACGTGCGTTTCCGCGAGAGCGGGATCGTGTCCCCCGATCCGCGGGGCCGCCTGGGCAGCAGCACCGGGGTGCCCAACAACGCGTCCGTCACCCATCCGCGCGACATCGACCTCCTGCTGTCCGGCGGGCTCGCGCGCGCGGATCCGGATTTGTCGCGCTCCGCCGGGACCACGCGGGACAAGACCTATGTTTCGCTGCAGGAAGCGTTCGTCGAAAAGCATCTGCTGGATCTGACGAACGCCTACGATTTCTGCGCGATCAAGGTCGGCCACCAGACTTTCAACAGCGATTTTCGCGGTTTCATTTTCAACGACACCAATCTCGGCGCCCGGTTCTTCGGCAACTACGACAGCAACCGCTGGCAGTACAACCTGGCCGCCTTCGATCTGCGCGAGAAGGACACAAATTCCGAACTCAATACCTTCGACCGCCGCGGGCAGCTGGTCTTCGTCGCGAATGTCTACCGGCAGGATCTGTGGCGGCTCGGCTACACCGGGCAGGCCAGCTTCCACGCGAGCTTCGACCAAGCCGGCGTGCTGTACGACACGAACGGCGGCATCGTGCGGCCGGCGCCGCTGGGCACGGTGCGGCCGCACCGCGTGAACAGCTATTATCTGGGCTGGGCGGGCGACGGGCACCTCGGGGCCTGGAATATTTCGCACGCCACGTATCTCGTCTTCGGCCGCGATCGGTTCAACGGCCTCGCGGGCCGGCCCGTGGATATCTTTGCGCAGATGGCCGCGCTGGAGGTCAGCTACGACCGCGACTGGATCCGGTTCAAGGGCTCGGTGTTCTACGCCTCCGGCGACCGCGCTCCCGAAAACGGCCGGGCGACGGGCTTCGACTCCATCGTGGACAACGCCAATTTCACGGGCGGCCCGTTCAGCTACTACGTGCGGCAGGGGTTCAATCTCGGCGGCACCGCCGTCGGCTTGAAGCAGCGCTTCAGTCTGCTGCCCGATCTGCGCACGAGCAAAACCCAAGGGCAGGCGAACTTCGTCAACCCCGGGATTTTCATCGCCGGTTACGGCACCGACCTGGAAGTGACGCCGCGTCTGCGCGCGTTTATCAACGCCAACTATATCCGCTTCGTCACGACGGCGCCGCTGCGCACCGCCCTGCTCACCAACCGCGTCGACGCCGCGTTCGGCGTGGACCTGAGCTGCGGCGTGCAATGGCGTCCGCTCCTCACTGAAAACATCGTGATCTCCGCCGGCTACGGGGCGTTGCTGCCGGGCCGGGGGTTTCGCGACATTTTCCGCACCACGCAGCCGGGCGTGCCCGGTTTCACCGCGCCCGCCGCGACGGCGCGCGTGGACGACTATCTTCACAGTGCGATCCTCGCCGCCACGTTGACCTACTGAGCCCGCCATGCCTTCCGTCCCGCCCCTTCCGCCGAAGAGCTTCAACTGGTTTGCGCCCTGCGCCCTGGGCGTCGCCCTCTGGGGCGTCGCCTTCAGCGCCCTCGTCGGTTTTGGCCAGCGCGAACCGGCGGAGCGCCGCGCGCCCGTCGACCCGGTGTTTGGTCCGCCGATCGCCGTCCCCCGCGAGCCGGCCGCCGTGACGAACGCCAAACCGCGCAACTGGGTGGACCAGACGCGCGAGGAGGCCCACGGGAAGAGCGCCGGCTGCATCGAGTGTCACGCCGGCATCGAGGACATGCACGCCTCGCCCCATGTTGTTTTGGGCTGCACCGACTGCCACGGCGGCACGGCGACACCCGGGCTCACGATGGCCAAGGCGCACGTGGCCCCGCGGCATCCGGAACTGTGGCAAAGCTCCGCCAACCCGTCCGATTCCTCGGTGCTCCTGAACCACGAGTCGCCCGAGTTCATCCGCTTCGTCAACCCCTCCGATCTGCGCGTCGCCGAGCAGGCCTGCGGCCTCTGCCACAGCCAGATCATCGGCGACGTCGGCCACAGCATGATGAACCACGGGGCGATGCTCTGGGGCGCGGCGCTCTACAACAATGGCGCCTCCCCGTTTAAGGATTATCGCTACGGTCAGGCCTACGGTCTGGACGGCGCCCCGTTGCGGCTCGAGAGCCCGATCCCGGTCACGGCGGACATGACCAAGCGTTACGGACTGCTCTCCTTCCTCGATCCGCTCCCGCGTTTCGCGATCGGCCAGCCCTCGAACATTCTCCGCATCTTCGAAAAAGGCGGTGAGAAACAGGTCGAGATCGGCAACCCCAACGCCTTCGAACCCCCCGGCCGGCCCGCCCGCCGCCTCTCCGAGCGCGGGCTCGGCACGCTCAACCGCATCGACCCCGTCCTGCTCAACCTGCAAAAGACCCGCCTACACGATCCGCTGCTCGGGTTCATGGGTTCGAACAACCATCCCGGCGATTACCGCTCGTCCGGCTGCGCGGCCTGTCACGTCGTCTACGCCAACGACCGTTCCCCCACGAATTCCGGCTGGTGGTCGAAATACGGCCATCAGGGGCTCAGTTTTTCGGCCGATCCGATGATCTCGAAAAAAGAAAAGGGTCACCCGATCAAGCACCAGTTCACCCGCAGCATCCCCTCGAGCCAGTGCATGAACTGTCACATGCACCAGGGAAACCTGTTTGTGAATCCTTACCTCGGTTACACTTGGTGGGATCAGGAGAGCGACGGGAAATTCATGTATCCTGCGAAGCAGAAAAACCCGACCGAGGACGAAATGGCCGCGTCGCTGCAGCACAACCCCGAGGCCGCCGCCGCCCGCGGGAACTGGGGCAATCCCGATTTCCTCGAAAAGGTCGCCGAGCTCAATCCGCAGCTGCAGCAGACGCAGTTCGCCGACTACCACGGCCACGGCTGGGTGTTCCGCGCCGTGTTCAAAAAGGATCGCGAGGGCACGCTCCAGACCCTCGACGATAAGCCGATCGACCACAACGACCCGGAGAAATTTGCGAAGGCCGTCCACCTCAAGGATGTTCACCTTGCCCGCGGGATGCAGTGTGTGGATTGCCACTTTAAGACGGACGTGCACGGCAACGGCCTGCTCTACGGCGAGCCGCGGGCCGCCACCGCCATCGAGTGTATCGACTGTCACGGGACGGTCGCGCAACGCCCGACCCTCGTGACCAGCGGGAATTCCGGGACGTTCACCAACGGCAAGGTCGTGCCCAACGATCTCGCGAAGGGCAGCACCCCGTGGGGGCCGCGTTTCTATTGGGTCGGCAAAAAACTCTACCAGCGCTCGATGATGAGCCCGGACATCGTGTGGGAGGTTCCGCAGACGACGGACACCATCGATCCGACCTCCTCCCACTACAACCCGAAGTCGGCCTACGCGAAAACCCTCCAGCGCGACGGGAAAACCTGGGGCGCGCTCCCCGCCGATCCGCTGCTCCTCGATTCCCGGCTGGCCCACGCCAACACGAACATCTCCTGCCAGATCTGCCACACCTCGTGGGCCACGAGCTGCTTCGGCTGCCATCTGCCGATGCGCGCCAACAACAAAGTTGCCGCCAATAAATTCGAAGGCACCACCACGCGGAACTACACGAGCTACA
>JBIKOK010000067.1:0-29032 GCA_044358025.1 Opitutaceae bacterium | reverse complement strand
GGTGGAGGGCGTGAAGCCGGAGGCGAGGGCGAAAGCAACGAGGCAGCGGCCGGAGCGCGGAAGGAATTTCATGGTGGCGTGGGGGCAGTGGGCTAAACGCGGTGGGCGGGGTTTCGTTGCGCGGTGGAGCGTCGGACAGTTCGGGGAGTTGAATCACGAAAAATCCGAAAGGCACGAAAATGAAAACGGGACACGGTGATGCAGCAGAATGACAACTGGCTCACCTCATCCAATGCGGCGCCGCTGGGTCTCGCGAGTGCGCAGGTGGGGGCGTTCACGCTGCCCGCGAATTCCCGCGATTCCGCGATGCTTGTCACGCTGGACCCGGGATCCTACACGGCCCAGGTGAGCGGGGTCGGCGCTTCGACGGGGGTGGCGCTGGTTGAAATTTACGAAGTTCCCTGATCCGTATTTTCCATGACCCACACTCTACGACGACTTGGCTGCGTTTTGCTGGTTTCCATGCTGGGTGCCGCCATTGGCCGCGCGCACGACGGCGACGCGTGGATTCACGCGGAGGTCGCGCGGCTGCTCGCCGCGGAGGGCGCTGGATCGCCGCCGCCGACGGCCGCCGCGCCTCCCGCCGGTTACGGGGCGACGATGGCGGCGTCATTCGGTGCGTTTAAGCCACGGGTGCGGTCGTATTACGACGCGACGACGTTTTACGTCGAGTCGGACAATGTTCCGAATCCCGCGCTCATGCCCACGCTCATGGTCGGCATCACTTCGTGGCAGCAGCAGATTCCGGTGCCGACGTCGTATTTCGCCTCGACCACCAATCCCGAGCGCGACCCAGGCTCCATCGGTTTCGGCAAGCCCAACCTCTGGCGTTTGCCGCTGGTGCCCACTCCGTCCACGTCACCCCTTCCGATTTCCGCGGGCAACTTTCAGCGCGGCGCCATCGCGATCGGCGCGGATGGCATCGCGATCTTCAATCCCCGCAACAATCGGGGCGCGGTCGCCTACGAAATTGGCGAGCTCGATCTCTACGGCGGGCACTGCGGTTTGGCCGACGACTACCACTATCACATCGCGCCGGTGCATTTGCAGACCGTGCTCGGGATCGACAAGCCGGTGGCGTGGGCCCTGGACGGCTATCCGATTTATGGTTACACGGAACCCGACGGGACGGCACGGCAGGCGCTCGATGCCGAGGGCGGGCACAACCACGGCACGTGGAACTATCACTATCACGCGATCGGCAGCGCCGCGACGGGCCCGGCGAATCCGTATTTGCCCACCGCGTTTCACGGCACGGTCATCAACTTCGGCGGTCAGGTGGACGGCCAGCCCGAGGTGCAAGGCATGCGCCAGTCCGGCACCGGCGGTTATACGGCCCAAGCGGTGCAAGGCGCGCGCATCATCGCCTACAAGAATCCGGTCGCCCTCGACACGGATGCCTCGGGCAATCTCGTCGAGTCGCTCAACGGTACGCCGTCGCCGGACCAGTTTCTCATGCGCGTCCAGGTTGGAACCAACACCTACGACGCGTGCTGGCGCATCAATCGCAATGCGAACCCCAAGACGCTGACCGTCACGTGGCGGCTCCCCTCGATTCAGCCGACGACGACGACCTACAACAGTGGTGGCAATCGCCTCACGAGCTACGGCATGGCCGGGCCGAGCCTGTTGAAGCTGCCCGATACCGGCCAGACCATCGATGCCACGGCGACGTTGGGCGAAGACTCCGATTACACGATCAATGCGCCGAGCTACGCCGACAACGGGGACGGCACGATCACCGACAAGGTCACGGGCCTGATGTGGCAGAAGGTCGACAACGGCGAGTCCACCTGGGAGAACGCGGCGACCCGGGCCGGCAGCGTGACCACGGGCGGCTTTACGGATTGGCGCCTGCCGACGCCGACGGAGCTGTTCAGCATCGTGCATCACAACCTTGGCAATCCGGCCGCGCTGAATCCGACCTTCTTTCCGAGCAATCCCGCGGGCGCCGCCGAGTATTGGTGGTCGAGCGATATCTACGGTGCGGATGCGACGAAGGTGTGGTGCGTCAACGCGGGCGGCGGGATGGGCCCAAAGCCGAAGAGCGAGACGACCAGCGCCGGCGGGACGCTCCGCTATCATGCGCGTTATGTGCGCGGTGCGAAACCCACGAACGGCCACAACTACCGCAACAACCTCGATGGCACGGTCACCGACCTCGACACGGGGCTGATGTGGGCGCAGGTGCCGGGCCCGGCGGTCAACTGGCAGGGCGCGCTCGCTTACGCCGAAAACCTTGCCTTGGCCGGCTTCACCGACTGGCGCCTGCCCAACATCAAGGAACTTCAGACCCTCGTCGATTTGACCCTCACGACGGCGACGACGGCAGCGACGGCTGTTGCACCGGTAAACCGCGTGCTTTTCCCCGCGGTAACGACGCCGGCGACCGCCTACTGGTCGTCCACCGCTCTGCGAGGAGGCGGCAACAGCGCGCCCACGAGTGCCTGGCTCGTGGAGTTCGGTGTGAACAACGCCGTGCCCGCAGCGAGCGGCCCGCCGCGTGGGGCCCAGGGCCTGATCAGTTTCGAGGTGATGGCGTCCGCTTACCGCGCTTTCGCGGTGCGCGGTCCGCTCGCGGCGGCGGTCGAACCCGGCACAACGGGCACGGCGCGACTCATCAACATTGCGACGCGCGTGCCCGTGGGCGGCGCGGCCGGCACGCCGATTCCCGGCTTCGTGCTCAGCGGCACGGCGAATCGCCCGATGCTCGTGCGCGCGGTCGGACCCACCCTCAGTGGTTTTGGTGTGCCGGGCGTGCTCGCCGATCCGCGCTTCAGTCTCCTGAGCGGAACCGCGACGGTGGCGACGAACGACAACTGGCTTACGGCGGATGCGACCGCGATGTCGACCGTCGGCGCGTTTGCCCTGACGTCCGGGAGCAAGGACGCGGCGGTGGTGGCCGATCTCGCGCCGGGCGATTACACGGCTCCGGTGACCGCGACGGACAACGGCACGGGTATCGCGCTGCTCGAAGTTTACGACGCCTCCACGGCGACCACCGCAGCCGTGCTCAACGCCTCGACGCGCGCTTACGTGGGCACGGGCGACAGCGTGTTGATTCCCGGATTCGTGGTGGGCGGCACGGGCACGCTTCGGTTGCTGATCCGCGCGGTCGGTCCGGGGCTCACGGCTTTCGGCGTCGCCGGTGCGCTGGCCGATCCGACGATCACGCTCTATCGCGATTCGACGGTGCTTGCGACCAACGACAACTGGTCGACGGCGGGCAATGCGGCGGAGATCGTGAGCACGGCGGAGGCCGTGGGGGCGTTTGCGCTCGCGGGCGGGAGCCGCGACGCGGTCATTCTCACGACGCTGACACCCGGGCCCTACACCGCGATTGTAAGCGGAGTGGGGAACACGGCGGGCACGGCGCTGGTGGAACTCTACGTCGTGCCGTAGGGCGGCGGAATGCCCGCGGATGCCACCGGGGCGGAGTCGGCCGGGCACCGTGTGCGCGGCCAACGTTGGCACGATCCGACTCGCGCGCGGTCCCGCTCCCAGGCCGCAAGCTCGCGCGGGGATCGGGCGACGTTAAGCATCGGCGCCTTTCGGTCGGACGCCGCTCGGGCGGTGCGGCGACGCACCGCCGGGGAAGGGCGCCTCAGTCGACGAAGAGCTCGGAGATCGACCACATCGAATCGATGCGCTCGGCGGTGTTTTTGATCGTCACGTAGCGGCCGCGGGTGCCGGCTGGAAGGTCGATAATGGTGCGGTTGGTTTTGCCCGCGCCGGAGACGACGACCTTGCCGGGTTTCGCGAGATCGTCGGTGACGAATACTTCGTAGCGCTCGGGGAATTCGCCGGTGCGGCCGGTTTGGTCGAGGGTGAGGCGATGCAGGGGGCGCGACTGTTTGAAATCGACTTCGACCCATTGGCCGGGGGTGACGGGTCCGCGCCATTGGGTCGTCGTTTTTCCGTCGAAGAGATTCTTGGCGGACCCTTCGCTGTCGGAAGCGCGGGCCTTGGGCGGACCGGCGAGGTTGGCGGCGATGCAGAGGGCGGCGGTCTTGGCGGCGTCGGCGAGCGCGGGCTCGGACTGGAGTTTTTCGACGAGCGCGAGGGCGGGCTTGTCGGCGGCGCGGTTGAGCAGAGCAACGAGTTTCTTCCGGGCGGCGCCGTCGGTGGTGGCGCCGAGCAGGTCGGAGACGAGGGAGGTTTCGGCGGGTGTCCAGACTTCGCGGTTACGTTCGAAGTAGCGGAAGGCGGCCTCATGGGCCGTGGCGCGCGCGGAGGCGACGGTGGCTTTGGCGGCGACCCGCACGAGGGACGGCTGCGCGGTGCGATCGGGCCAGCGGGCGAGGGTGGCGGCCGCGGCGTTGGCGATGGTGGCGTCGGGGCTGAGCGCGAGGCGGGCGGCGCACTCGGCGCTTTCCTTGCCGCCGAGGCGCGACAGCACGGGCATGAGCTGTGCGGCGGTGGCGGGCGCGGCTTTTTCCAGCGCGGCGTAGATGGGGAGCGCGCGCTTGGCCGTATCCGGATTGTTGAGCGTGACAGTCACGAGTGAGCGCAAGGCGCGCGTCTGCTCGGCGGAATCCTTGGCGCCGACGGCCCATTCCAAAATGAAACCCTGTTCAGAAACCGGTGCGAGATCGCCGAGCGAGCCGACGGCGGCGGTGCGGAGGGTGGCGTCGGGGTCCTGGCGGCATTGGCGCAGGAAAGGCAGACCTTCCGTCAGGTTGCGCAGGGCGATTTGTTCGATGAAGAGGGCGCGTGGCGCGGCGGGACCTTTTTCCGCCCGGGCGAGAATGGTGGCGGAGACACCCGGACCGTTGAGGCGGGCCAGACTGGCGCGGGCGAGTTTGGCGGTATCGAGGTTGTTGTTGGAGCTGAGATCGGCGAGGAGCGTCACCAGTGCAGCGTCGCCCGGCAGGTCGCCGACCGCGTTGATCGCGGCGGCGCGCACGGACGCAGCGGTGTGCTGGGTGGCGGCGACGATCGCGCTCGTAGCCGCCGCATCGGGGCGGCGCGAGAAAGCGGTGATCACGGCGGCCTGGGTCGGCACGTCCCAGGACGGCAGTTGGGCGGCAAGCGCGGCGGTGAGGCCGGGCGTGCGTGAGCTGGCGATCGCTTCAAGGGCGGCTTGTTTCGGTGTCCAATCCGTGGCGGTCAGGACGGCGACGAGGCGGGCGGCGGCGCCGGCGGGCTCAAGATCGAGCAGGCCGCGGAGGGCGCTGGCACGTTGGTGGGGGGCCGCGTTGGTATCGCCGAGGAGTTCGGTGAGGAGTGCGACGCCCTCGGTCGTGGGCAGCTTTCGCGCGGCCGTGAGTTTGGCTTCGAACAGGCCGACGACGGTGGCGGGGGCCGTGCGAAGGGCGGCCAGTGCGGCGGCGTTGCCGATTTGGCCGAGAGCGGTTGCGGCGGCCTTGGCGGTCGCGGCATCCTGGTCGCCGAGCAGGGCGGCGAGGGCCGGGACCGCGGATGCGGGAGCGCGCGCGGTGAGGGTTTGGATCAGGCCGAGGCGGGTACGCCCCGCGGTTTTGCCCAAAGCGTCGGCCAGCAGCGTATCAACGGCCGCGCCCGGGGTGCGTTCGAGGGTGAGTCGGGCGATGTCGGACTCGCGGGCGTCGACCAGCATGACCTTGAGCAGATCGAGGACACTGGCGCTGGGTGTGCCGGTGGCGGCCAAGACCACGCCGAGACGTTGACATGCGGCTTGGCGCGCGGCGATTGAACCGTCGGTCCGACGGAGGAGGGCGACGAGGCGCGCTTCGATCGCGGCCAGTTTCTTGCGGTCGGTGCCGGCGGCATTGAGGTCGCGGTCGAGGGCGACGAGGGCCGATTGGTCGCCGGAGTAATCCAGGTCCTGGAAGGGGATCGCGGCGACGCGTGCCGCGGGCTCGGTGGCGGCGGTGGCGGCGGTGACGGCGGTTGTTTCGGCGGCGGTCGGCGGTGCGACCGGGCCGGTCGTCGTGGTGGTGCAGCCGGCGGTGAAGAGCGCGAGGGAAGCGCCGATCAAGACGGACGGGGAAGGGAAGGAAGGAGTGCGCATGGGCGGAGCGGTTGAGGGGTGGTCAGAGGAGCGCGTAGGGTGCGCGGCGGGGCCGGTCGAGCATGCTCGCGGCCATGGGGTCGCCGATAATCTCTTCCTTGACGGGATCCCAACGGATGGCGCGGCCGAGATTCTCGGCGATGCCGGAGAGGTGACACACGCTGGCGGTGCGGTGGCCGATCTCGACATCGGTGATCGGGCGCTGTCGTGAGCGTACGCACGAGAAGAAGTCGCTGTGGTGGCTTTCGCTCACGTAGAGGTGGATCTCTTCGCTCCGCAGGCGGCGGGTGGCGAGGGAGGCCGGTGTCGTTTCAAACTCGGCGTTGCGGGAGACCCCGATCGTTCCCTTGGTCCCGGTGAACTCGATCATGAATTTTTGGCCATCCTCGTAACGTTCCACGCGAACCCCGTTGGCGTAGATGTGAGTTTGGTAGGGAGCGCCTTCAAAGCCCTTGGGGATGAACTGCACGGGGCCGGAATGGTCCATGCCGAGCGCCCATTGGATAATGTCGAAGTGATGGGCGCCCCAGTCGCCGTTTTTGCGGGCGCCATATTCCCAGAAGCAGCGCCAGCCGCCGCCGTAATTACCGAGAATGCGTTTCTCGTGGTAAGGCCGCCACGGGGTCGGGCCGAGCCAGCGGTCGTAATCGAGATCGGGCGGGATGGGTTGGGCGGGGAGCGGGAGGGGCGGGGGGAATTCGCCGAGGCGGGTGCGGATCCGGGTGATATCGCCGATGAGGCCGTTGCGGACGAGCTCGGCGGCTTTGCGAAACGAGACCTCGGAGCGCTGCTGCATGCCGGACTGGAAAATGCGGCCGTGCTGGCGGGCGGTGTCGACCAGCATGCGACCCTCGCGCAGCGTGAGGGTGATGGGTTTTTCGCAGTAGACGTCCTTGCCGGCGAGCATGGCGGCGCGGGCGACAGGCGCGTGCCAGTGGTCGGGGGTGGTGACGAACACGACGTCGATATCGTCGCGGGCGATCAGGTCCTCAAACTTGGCGTAGATCTCCACGCCCTTGTAGGTGCCTTTGTCCTTGTCGGCGCCGTAGGATTTTTCGATGCGGTCGCGGGCCTTGACGGCCTTGCTGCGCCAGACGTCGGAGACCGCGAGGATGCGGCAATCGTCCCGGCCGAGGAGGGTGCCGATGTGGCTGTTGCAAATCAGGCCGTTGCCGACGAGGCCGACGGTGAGGCGGTTGCTCGGGGCGTTTTTGCCAAAGAGGGACGAAGGGAAAACATTCGGGGCGACGGCGTAGGCGAAGATCCCGGCGAGACCGCGTTGGATCGCCGCGCGACGGGTGAGGGGAGTGACGGTTGGGTGCGACATGAGGTGGAGGGGCTGAAAAGGAGCAACGGAGGGTAGGCGACGGGGTGGCGAGGAGGCTGCGCACCGGCTGGCGAAGGCGCGCTGCAAACTGTCGCTCAATCAGGGAGAGAAGAACCCGCTTGCCGAGGAAAAACGGAGCAGCGGAGGTGCGGCTGGGTCGGGCGGCGGTGGGTGCTGTCGGCGAGAACCTTGGGGCGGGTGCGCTTTTGTCTCTCCTTTTGCGGGGGCGTCGCGCAGGGTGAGGTATGGAAAAACTCCGCTTTACCGAACTGGGCCTTTCGGCCGACATCCTGAAGGCCGTCGACAAGATGGGATTCGAGGAGGCTTCGCCTATTCAGTCGGCGGTCATTCCCACGATTATGGCGGGCCGCGACGTCGTTGGCCAGTCGTCGACGGGGTCGGGCAAGACCGTCGCGTTTGCGATTCCGGCGATCGAGAAAGTGGATCCGAAGATTCGCGCGGTGCAGGTGCTGATTCTGTGCCCGACGCGCGAACTCGCGGTGCAGGTGGCCGAAGAGACGGGCAAGATCGCGCTGTTCAAGCGCGGCGTGATGGGCGTGCCGATTTACGGCGGGCAGAGTTACGAGCGGCAGTTTCGCGCGCTGGACGCGGGGGCGCAGGTCGTGATCGGGACACCGGGTCGCGTGATGGACCACATGGAGCGCGGCTCGATGAAATTGGATAAGCTCAAAATCGTGATTCTCGACGAGACCGACCGCATGCTCGACATGGGCTTCCGCGACGACATCGAGCACATTTTGAAATCGGTGCCGGCGACGCGCCAGCTGTTGTTTTTCTCGGCGACGATTCCGCGCGCGATCCAGGACCTCATCGGCCGTTACTCGAAGGATCCGGCGTGGATCAAGATCGACTCGGTCGCGCAGAACGCCCCGCAGGTCGAGCAGACGTATTTCGAAGTGGACCGCCGCTCGAAGATTGAGGCGCTGACACGGTTGATCGATGTGAACGATTTTCGTTACGGCATCATTTTTTGCAGCACGAAGATCATGGTCGACGACCTTGACGAGCACCTGCACGCGCGCGGCTACATGACGGACCGGCTGCACGGCGACATTTCGCAGGCGCAGCGCGACCGCGTGATGGACAAGTTCCGCCGGCGCGGTTTCGAGTTCCTGGTGGCGACGGACGTCGCGGCGCGCGGACTCGACGTGGACGACCTGGAGGTCGTGTTCAATTTCGATCTGCCGAACGATGCGGAGGACTACACGCACCGCATCGGCCGCACGGGTCGCGCGGGGCGCAAAGGGCAGGCGTTCACGTTCGTGTCGGGGCAGGAAATCTACAAGCTCCAGAGCATGGTGCGCTGGGCCAAACTGGACATCCGCCGCGGCAAGATCCCGTCGATGGACGAGGTTGAAGAGGCGCGCACGAGCGTGTTCTTCGAGAAGATCCGCGCGACGTTGGACGAGAAGAAATTCAAGCCGCACGACCGCATGATCGACCGGTTGCTCGACCAGGGTTACGCGAGCACGGACATTTGTTCGGCGCTGATCAGCATGTTGCAGGGTGCGACCGGCACGGGTCCGGGCGGCAGCGCCCCGGCGGGTCCGTCGAAAACCGCCGGTGCGCCCGCGAAACCGGCGTTCGGCGGATCGAGCGCTCCGGGCGCGGCGGTGAAGCCGGCCATGGCGGTGTCCGCTCCGAGCCCGGCTGCGGCGGAAGCCCCCAAGCTGCTGAAGACCGTGCCGGCCTGGGCCAAGCCCGTGGCCTATGTGAAACCGAAGCCGGCGATGCTGCCGGCCGCTGCGACCGCGCCGAAAGCGAAGGAAGCCGCCGAACCGGCCGAGCATCGGGCCCGCGCGGAAGCGCCCGCACCGAAGGCGGCCGCACCGACGGAGCCCGAGGAGCAGGACGACCTCGCGCCGCGCAAATCCAAATATGAGCGCCCCGCCCGCACCGGCCGCGAGCCCGGGATGAAGACGATTTTTCTCAACGTCGGGCGCAAACAGCTCGTCACGCCGGCGGACATCGTCGGCAAGATCGCGGGCGTCACGCGCCTGCCGGCGAATGTGGTCGGCGCGCTCGACATCCACCAACGGCACACGTTGGCGGATGTGGCGGAGGGGGAGGCGGACTTCATCGTGAAGAAGCTCGCGGGCATTATGCTCAAGGGGATCGCCCTTGAGCCGGCGCTGGCGGGACCGGAGAACGAAAAACCGGACGCCTAAGGGAGGCTCGGCGAGAGCGGCGGCACCGGTGGCGCGCAGGCGCCGGTCGCCGCCGGTGCGCGGCGCGCGGAGGGGGACGAACGCGCGACGAACGCGCGCCGGCGGCGCGCGTCCTTGACAGTGCCGGTCCGCCGCCGCTATTGGCCTGAGTTCGTGGACGTCGCCCTCGATCAACCGGTCTTGGTTCTCAACCGCCTCTGGCAGGCGGTCAATATCATCGGCGCACGGCGCGCGTTCGGGCTGCTGGCCCGCGGTCACGCCCAAGTGGTGCATCAGCACGCTGACGATTTTCGGACCTTCGCCCTGCTCGATTGGATGGATTTCTCCGTGAGCAATCCGCCGGTTGCGGCGCTGGAGACGGTGCATACTCCGAACCGGGTGATCCGGCTGCCGCGGGTGATCTTGCTCACGTTTTTTGACCGGCTGCCGTGCAAGGAGCTGAAGCTGACACGCAACAATGTCTTCGAGCGCGACAAGGAGACGTGCCAGTATTGTTCGCGGGTGCTGCCCCGCGAGCAGCTGAATCTCGACCACGTGATTCCGCGCAGCTACGGCGGCAAAACGACGTGGGAGAACATCGTGTGCTCGTGCATCAAGTGCAACACGCGCAAGGCCAACCGCCTTCCGCACGAGGCGCACATGCGGTTGATCCGCAAGCCGGTGAAACCGAAGTGGCGGCCCGTGATTTCGCTCGTGCTCGGCAACCAGCAACACCACGAAGTCTGGAAAGATTTCCTCGATGTCGCGTATTGGAACGTCGAGCTCGAGGAGTGAGCCGCCGCCGCGTTTTTCGCCGCACCGGACCGAGGGCGCCGGCATGGTTTCACCGGCGGGCTGGGCCGCGGCGGCGGGGCACGCCGCGCGGGCCGATCATGTGATCGCGCCATGGCGCGACCAAATCAGCGCGAGCGAACAGGCCCCGCCGGCCGACGGCCGTGCCCGGGATCAGCGGCGGAACGGGCGCCGGCGGGCGGGTTGAAACGGGAGCGGGCTGTGATCGGGAAGCGCCTGGAAATCGGGGCCTCGGCGCACGCCGCTCACCGACCAGATCCTGGCGGGCGAGCGTGGGCCGCAGAAAAAGCCGGCCGAGCGCCTGCCCCGGTTGGTCGAGCTGGCCGAGGGCTTGCGGCTGGCGCGCGACGCCGTCTGCGCGCGGCAGGAGCGGCTGGCGCTGGCGGCGCGGCTGCGTCCGGAGGATTTCCCGGCGGTACGTCTTGTTTATGGGGAGCGCCTGTGTGTGCGGTCGGTGGCGATTGCGGTCCGGCGGCCGATTGGCCTTGGCCTGAGCTGCGTCGTTTTCCCGCGCGTGAAAAAAAGGAAATGCGGTTTCTCGCGCGCGTCGTGTCGCGCGCCAGTGCAACGACACCGAAGAAACGAAGTATGCCCGGCCAAGGAGCGGCGAGCGCCAGCAAGCGAGTCGAGCGTCGGCTCGCTGGCGCTCGTCGCTACCGCGTCACGAATCGTCCGTGTCGCGACACAGACGGGCGGGTTTCCCGGGCTCGCGGAGGCGTGAGCGATCCACGAGGAGCAGAGGCGGGGGAGGGAGACGGGGATTGCCGAGAGGCGGACTTGCCGCACCATGTCGGCACTATGCTCGCGACCCTCGTTATGACCGTCATCGGTGCCGACCGGCCCGGACTCGTGCAACTCGTCGCCGCCCGCGTGGCGGACCATGGCGGCAACTGGCTGGAGAGCCGGATGTGTCACCTCGGCGGACAGTTCGCGGGACTCCTGCGGGTCGAGGTGGCGGCGGAACGCGTCGACGAACTGGTGGGCGCCCTCCACCGCTTGGAGCGGGAAGGGCTGCGCGTGCTCGTGCATGCGGACGGCGGGGGCGCGGCGGGCCCGGCGGCGGGAGCGGTCGCGGTATTGGAATTGGTCGGACAAGACCGGCCGGGCATTTTGCGCAGCGTGTCGGGCGTGTTGGCGCTGCATGGCGTCAACGTCGAGGAGTTGTCGTCGGAGCGGCTGAGCGCGCCGATGGGCGGCGGGACGCTGTTCCAGATGCGGGCGACGGTGCTGGTGCCGGCGACGGCGAGTCTGGCGGCCGTGCGGACCGATCTGGAGAAGATTGCGGCGGATCTGATGGTGGACCTGACGCTCGCACCGGCGAGGGATTGAATTCCGGTCAGGCGGCGGGAGGAGGGGCGCCGAATTTCTGGCGCACCACGAGGAAGAGCACGGCGCTGGCGGTGAGGTCGGTCAGGCCCACGGCCAGGCGCAGCGGGAGCGGGATGCGGCTGAGGAACGCGAGCACCGCGATACCGCCGACGGCGAGCACGGTGGCAAGGATGAGCATTTGTTTTCTCAGCCGGAGGCGGGCGGCAGGAGAAAGGACGGGGGGGACACGGGACATGAGCGAAAGGGGGGCGGCTATTTCGCGCACGGGAGCGTGAGGCGCATGGTCGTGCCGGCGGGACTGGTGGAGAGCAGCGTGATGTCGCCGTGATGGGAGAGCAGAATGCGCTTGGCGATGGCGAGGCCGAGTCCGGTGCCGTCGGGCCGGCCGGAGAGGAAGGAGTCGAAGACGCGGTCGCGGATGCTTTCGGGAATGCCCGTGCCGGTGTCGGCGATGTCGACGAGCGCCAGGTGCGCGCCGGCGCGGTCGACGGCCGTGGTGGTCAGGGTGATCGTACCGCCCTCGGGCATGGCCTGCGTGGCGTTCAGCAGGAGGTTGAGGAGCACCTGCTGGATCTGGCCTTTGTGCGCGTCGACGTAGAGCGAAACCGCGGGCGGGTCGAAGTGAAGCGAGACCTTGCTTTGCGCGAGCTTGAGCCGCACGAGCACGAGGGTGTCCTCGACGATGTCGGTGAGCGACCAGCGCGAATGGAGGCTCGACGGCGCCTTTGCGAAACCGAGGACGCGGGTGACGATCGACTCGAGTTGGTCGAGTTTTTCGCTGATGACGCGCATATCGGTGCGGCGCGGATCGCCCTCGGCGAAATCGACGTCGAGGCCGCCGTGGAGGAGTTTGAGGACGGTGAGGGGATTGCGGATCTCGTGGGCGATTTCGGCGGCGAGGAGGCCGAGGGTGGTGAGTCGCTCGTTCTTGCGCAGCACGTCTTCGCTTTTGAATACGCGGGCGTAGAGCCGGGCGTTTTGGAGGGCGACGGCGCCGAGGCCGGCGAGTGCGGCGCAGAGGCGTTTCTCGTCGTTGTCGAAGCGGTGCGGCCGGTCGGTGAAGACGGCGAGCACGGCGAGGACTTCGCCTTCGAACAGCAGCGGACTGACGAGGACGGAGCGCAGGCCCGGCTCGCGGGGTACGTCGACCAGGTCGAAGAATTCCGGCGACTGGACGTCGAGGAAGGCGACCTGCCGCCGGGTGTGGATGGCCGCGCCGGCAAGGCACGCATCAAGGGGCAGGTCGCCGGCCGGCAACGGGGTGACGACGGCGCCGGTGAGGGACGCGCAGTGGATGGTGCCGGTCGTGGCGTCGTGAAAATACAGCGCGGCGGCGCGGGCCTGCATCATGTGGCGGGCCTCCTGCGTGAGGGCGTCGATCAGTTCCTGCTGCTCAAATTTGGTGACGAGGGATTGGCCGGCGGTGATGAGGGACTCCAGCTGGCGGGCTTTGCCGTGAAGGTGCCGCACGGTCCAGAGCCGCTGCATCACGCGGGCGGCCTCGGCGGCGAGCATCTCGAGTTGCGCGAGATCGGCTGTGGTGAAACCGGACAGACCGTCGCTCTCCAAGTCGATGACGCCGATGACTTGGTCGCCGTCCATCATCGGGGCGGCCATCTCGCAGCGGCAGGTGGGCCGGACGGAGATGTAGCGCGGTTCGTGGGAGACGTCGGGGGCGAGGAGCGAGCGGTGGTTCAGCACGCACCAGCCGGTGATGCCGTGGCCGAGCTTGATGGCGGAGTAACCGACGCCGGCGGGCAGGCCGGTTTGGACTTCCGTTTCCAACCGGCTGGTGTCGGGGCTGAGGAGCGCGATGGATCCGGCGTCGGCGCGAAACGTGGCGACCAGGACGTCGAGCATTTCGCGGAGCGCGGCCTGCGGGTCGTCGACGCGCGACGCGAGCGTCGCGAGGCGGTAGAGCGCCGGGAGAATGCGGGCGTCGGGGGTCGCGTCCATGCGGCGGGTAGGCGGAGCGCACCGGCGGCGCGCCCGCCAAAGTTCGGGTCGCGGCGGGCGCCGGGTTTATTTTCCGGTCGGCGCGGCGGGGGCGGGGGCCGGGGCGACGGGCGCGGGGGAGATCACTTCGTTCATCGCGTCGCGCAGGGCGACGAGGCGGTCGGGGCTGTCCACCGGCTCGTGGTTGGCACTCTCGATATAGAACGTGTCGATCGCGACGCCGCGCTCGGTGCCGATGCGCGCGAAGGTGATGTCGAAGGCGTGGTCGGAGATGATTTTCGCCAGCCGGTAGAGGAGGCCGATCTGGTCGCGCGCCTGGATCTCGACGATCGTGCGCTGCATCGAAAGTTCGTGGTAGACCTCGACGGTGGGAGGAAAGGAGCTGTGGAGCATTTCGCCGCTCGACGACGCGAGGTATCGGGTGGAGGCGATCTTCTTGGCCTGCGTGACGATGTCGGGGAGCAGGTCGCGGTTGGCGACCAGGGCCTCCTCGATGGTGCGGGCGAACTTTTCCTGGGCGGCCGCGCTCTGGACGACGCCGCGGCCGGGTTCGACGACGTAAAAGGTGTCGATGGCGATGTGGTCGGTGCGGGAGATCACCTTTGAGCCGAGGATGCTGAGGCCGGCCACGCTGAAGGCGCCGGCGAGTTTGTAGAAGAGGCCGGCGCGGTCCCAGGTGACGACGTTGACGACGGTGAGGGAGCGGTTGAGGTCGTCCTTCCATTCGATCACGGGTTTGAGCGAGCCGACGGAGTCGGCGGCGGTGATCGATTTGAAGAGGCGGTTGACCATCTGGATGTGCAGGGCGATCTCGGCGGAGTCCGTGTGGACGAAGTAACGGTCGGGGAGCAGACCGAAGTGCGCGTTGATCTCGTCGGCACTGATGCCGGGGATGGTTTTCGCGATGATTTCCTGTTGGGTCATTTTTTTCTTTTCCTGATGGCTGGCGTCGAGCGCCGAGCCAAGTTTGAGCCGCTCGAGGGTGGAGCGATAAAGCGTCGTGTGCAACGTGTCCTTGTAACTATTCCAGAGGTCGGCGGCGGTGCCGCGGGCGTCGCAAAAGGTGTGGACGTAGAGGTGCCGCAGGCGCTCGGTGTCGCCCACGAGTTCGGCGAAGGCAGCGGAGGTCTGGGGATCATCGACATCGCGCTTCTGCCAGAAGCGTGCCATCGCCAAATGATTTTTGATGGTGAACGACACGAGTTCCTGACCCTCGGGGGAGACGCCGAAGCGCTGGAGGAGCGGTCCGGCGAGCCGCACGCCGCTCTCGGAGTGGCCCTGGATGGCCTCGGCCTTGCCGATGTCGTGGAGCAGGAGGGTGAGGTAGAGGAGCGCCGGGTCGGTGCACTCGTGGAGAGCGGCACGATATTTGAGGGTGATGGGCTCGGCCTCGGTGAAGATGCGGTCGAGCTCGCGGATGGCGTTGAGGGTGTGAACGTCGGCGGTGTAGCGGTGGTAATACTCGTGCTGCACCAGGCAGGTGAGGCCGTCGAATTCGGGGATGTAGCGGCCGAGCACGCCGAGTTCGTGCATCTGGGCGAGGGCGGGGTGAACGGCACCGACTTCGGAGAGGATGGCGCGGAAGCAGACGCTGGCGTCGGTTGAGCGCGCGACCTCGGTGGTCAGGCGTGGGAGGGACGCCCGGATGATCTGCGCGAGGTGGAAATCCAGGGTGGCATCGAGTTGTTGGCAGTGGCGGAACACCCGCAGGAGGCGCACCGGGTCGTCGATGAAGACGTCGGGGGATTCGGCGGCGAGTTCGCGGCCGCGGAGGACGAAGCCGTCGAGGCGTTTGGCGCGGGTGAAGCGCGTGGCGCGCAGGCGTTCGCGGAAGGAATTGCCGCCCTCGCTGTTGGGGCCGCCGCGGCCGATGCTGAGGGCGAGGCGGTCCTCCACGAGTTTCGAGACGCGGAAAACGGTCTGCGCGGCGCGGTAATAGTCCTGCATAAAATGCTCCACGCGGGGGAGCATTTCGACCTCGGTGTAGCCGAGGTTTTGCGCGATGCGGGGCTGCAGATCCAGACTCATGACATCCGTGGCGCGGGTGCTCATGAAGTGGAGGTCGTTGCGCACGCGCAGGAGGAAATCGTAGCCGCGGCGGAAGGCCGCGAGGTCGTCGGCGCGCAGGTAGTTTTGCACGGCGAGTTCGTCGATGCTGGTGATGCCGAGCTTCACCCGGGCCATCCAGACGGCGTTCTGGTAGTCGCGGAGGCCGCCGACGCCGTTCTTGATGTCGGGCTCCTGGTTGAAAACGGTGTTGGCGTATTTCGCGCGGCGGCTCGCCTGGTCGTCAAGGCGCGCGGCGATGTAGCCCTTCGGGTCCTCGCTCACGTAGTAGCTCCGGTAAGCCTGGGAAAACGTGTCGTAGAGCTTGGGCGAACCGGCGATGAGCCGCGACTCCAGGAGGGCGGTTTTCGACTGGATCTCGCGCCGCGCCTCGTCGAACGCCTCGTCGATGGTGCGGGTGGAGTGGCCCACTTTCAGGCCGCAGTCCCAGAGGATGTAGAGGATTTCGTTGGTGAGGTGTTCCTGCAGGGGCTTCGCGGCGGCGGGCTTCGTCTTGGTGGGGAAGAGAAACATCACGTCGATGTCGCTCAAGGGGCTGAGTTCGCCGCGACCGTAGCCGCCGAGGGCGACGAGGGCGACGGGGGCGGGCAGGGGGCCGACAAGGCGGGTGTAGGACTCGCAGGCGTAGTCGAACAGCCGGACGAGCACGGCATCGATGAGGGCCGCACGGTCGTGGGCGGTGGCGAGCCCGGCGGCGCCCCGCTCGTGTCGCAGGCGGAGCGCGGCCGTTTCGGTCTTGAGGAACTCCTTGCACGCGGCCAACCGCTCGGGAACAGACACGTCGCCGGTGAAGCGGAGCCGGTCGGTGGCGGTGGGCGGGAGGAGGGTGGGCATCGGGAAAGCGCGCAATAAGCAGGAACCGGCAACCAATAGGCAATCTCCCAATCGCGGGGACGAACGCGGTGCTTGCATCGCCACACGGGCCTCGGTTTTCTCGACGATTCCGAACCGCACCCGAACCGAACCTGACCCATGGCCGAGATCACCAAGAGCTACGAATCCCGCGACGTTGAGAAAAAATGGTATGCCGCCTGGCAGGCCGCCCACGCGTTCGCCGGGAAAGTCACCCCGGGCAAAGAGCCCTACTCGATCGTCATCCCGCCGCCGAACGTCACCGGGGTGCTCACGATGGGGCACGTGCTCAACAACACGATCCAGGACATTCTGATCCGCCGCGCCCGCCTCGAGGGCCTCAGCGCTCTCTGGATTCCCGGGACCGACCACGCCGGCATCGCCACGCAGAACGTGGTCGAGCGGCAGCTGCGCCAGACCGAAAAGAAAACCCGCCGCGACCTCGGCCGCGAAAAATTCCTGGAAAAAGTCTGGGAGTGGCGCGACGAGAAGGGCGGCAAGATTCTCGAGCAACTGCGCCGTCTCGGCACCTCGTGCGACTGGGACCGGACGCAGTTCACGATGGACCCGCACTACTCGCAGGCCGTGCTGACGGCCTTCGTCGATCTGTTTGCCAAGGGCAACATTTACCGCGGCAAGCGCATGGTGAACTGGTGCCCGGTGTCTCAGACCGCGCTCTCCGACGAGGAAGTGAATATGAAGCCGGTCAACGGCTCCATCTACCGCGTGCGCTACGAGCGCGCGGACGCGCCGGGCGTGTTCGTCGAGGTGAAGACCACGCGACCCGAGACGATTCCGGGCGACGTCGCCATTGCCGTGCATCCGGACGACCCGCGTTACGCGGGATGGATCGGGAAATTTGTCCGCCGCGCCCTTGGGCCGGCCGCGGAAATCCCGATCATCGCCGACGCGGCGGTCGACCAGGAGTTCGGCACCGGAGCGCTGAAAATCACGCCGGCGCACGACAAGACGGACTTCGAGATCGGGCAGCGCCACAAGCTTCCGATCATCGACGTGCTCGAAGCGGACGGGAAACTCAATGCGTTCGCCGGCCCGGATCTCGCGGGCCTCGACCGGTTCGCCGGGCGCAAGAAAGCCGTCGAGCTGCTCGCCGCCAGCGGCGCCCTCGTCGCCGAAGAGCCCTACGCGAACAACGTCGGCTACTCCGAGCGCGCCGACGTGCCGATCGAGCCGCGCCTGACGTGGCAGTGGTGGCTGCGCTATCCGCGCGTGGAAGAGGCGAAGGCGGCCGTGCGCGACGGCCACATCCAGTTTCACCCGGAGCGGTGGAGCAAAGTTTACCTCCACTGGCTCGAGAACATCCAGGACTGGTGCATCAGCCGCCAGCTCTGGTGGGGGCACCGCATTCCGGTTTGGTATCGGAAAGGCCTCGACAAGGAAAAACTCACCGAGGCCGATCTGGGCGACGCGACCAAAGTCCACGTCTCGCTGAACGGTCCCGCCGACCCGGAGAACTGGGAGCAGGAGATCGACGTGCTCGACACGTGGGCGTCGTCGTGGCTCTGGCCCTTCGCGACGATGGGCTGGCCCGACGAGGCGAAGATGAAGGCGCAGGGCCTCGACCATTTCTATCCGACCACGACGCTCGTCACGGGCCCGGACATCATTTTCTTCTGGGTCGCGCGCATGATCATGGCCGGCCTGGAATTCATGCGGCCCGGCGAGCCGATCGAGCGGCGGATCCCGTTCAAGCATGTTTACTTCACGGGCATCATCCGCGACCAGCAGGGCCGGAAGATGTCGAAGTCCCTCGGCAATTCGCCCGACCCGCTCGACCTGATCGACACCTACGGGGCGGACGGTCTGCGGTTCGGCATCGTGTCGATCGCGCCGCAAGGGCAGGACATCCGCTTCCAGGAAGACCGGATCGAGAGCGGAAAAAATTTCTGCAACAAGCTCTGGAACGCGTGCCGGTTCCGCCAGATGAGCGGCGAGGCCGGCGACAACTCGTCGCTCGCCACGATTCTCGCCCGGCTCTCGCCCGGCCAATTCGACGCCGACGACCATGCGATTCTCCAGCGGCTGCTCTCCACGACGCGGGAGGTCGACCGTTGCTTTATCGAGTTCGAATTCAGCGCGGCGGTGCAGGCGCTCTACGGTTTTTTCTGGAACGATTTTTGCGATTGGTATGTGGAAGTGTCGAAATCGAAACTCCAGGATGCGGCCACCAAGCCGACCTGTCTGGCGATCCAGGATCTGGTGTTGCGGCAGACCCTGCTGCTGCTGCATCCGTTCATCCCCTTCATTACGGAGGAGCTCTGGCACCAGCTCGGTTTCGGCCCCGAAGGCCGGTTCATCGAGGACGCGCACCTCGCCAACGCCTCGAAGGTGGCCAACGCCGCGGTCCTCCACGGCCTCGTGCTGGACTCCGCCGCCGCCGCCACCATCGAGACGCTGAAAGAGTTGGTGTCGAAAGCGCGCGCGCTGAAGGCCGACCATAACCTCGCGAGCCGGCGCGACGTGAAATTTTTCCTTACGACGACGGACCGCGAGTGGCAGACCGTGGCGGAGAACCTCGCCAAGCTCACGCGCATGTGCGGGGCCGCGAGCCTCGAGCGCCGGGAAAAAGTCGACGGCGCACCCGCGGCGGTGACGGCGCTCGGCACGCTCTATCTCGATCTCGCGAGCACGGTCGACGCGGGGGCCGAGAAAGTGCGGCTGACCAAGGAACTGGACCAGCTGGCGAAACACATCGCGGGCACGGAGGCGCGCCTGTCGAACGAAGCCTTCGTGAGCAAAGCACCTCCGGCCGTCCTCGACGGCGCGCGCAAGCAGCTCGCCGACCAAAAGGCGAAACGCACGGAGATCGAGCGGTTGCTGAAATCGCTGGGTTGACCGCGCGGGCCGGTGGGCCCGGGACCGTGGCCGCGGTGCCGGTGCCGGCGCCGCGGCGGCGTGGGCCGATCGCGGGGCGGCGAGAGCGGGTGGCCGGTCGGGTGGTGGTGTCGGGGAGGCGACTTCGGAACACACGCGAGGGACGGCTCGCCTTGCGGCGTGACGCGGTCGTGGACGAGGGCGAGGCCCAGGCCGGCGGAGGAGTCGCCCGCGGTCGGCGTCGCACTCCGGCGGCGCAAGCGTTGGAAAAGCGATTTCCGATCTTCGTCGGTGAGGCCGGGGCCGTGGTCGTGGACCCCGAGTCCGGTGTCGGGACGGGATTGCCCCATCTCATGGACGTGGTGAGCTCGACGGGTTTCGGGATCGAAAGAAGCGGGCGGCGGGTGGGCCTTCACGCGAGCAGCGGTCCGCGCAGGAAGCGCGACCGTGGGGGGGGCGTGCGAGCGTAGGCCGGTCGACTTTATCCAAGTTGCGGTCGAAATCTTCCGTTGCGCGGGCTTGCCGCGTGGCTGGGCGCCGGCCTAGCGTCCGCGCTCCACTTATGAAGAAAGCCCTCATCACCGGCATCACGGGTCAGGACGGATCGTATCTCGCCGAACTCTTGCTTGCCAAGGGTTACGAGGTCCACGGCGTGATCCGCCGCGCCTCGACCTTCAACACGAGCCGCATCGACCACCTTTACCGGGATCCGCACGTGAATGGGGTGAAGCTGCATCTTCACTACGGCGACCTCGCCGATTCCGTACAGATGGTGAAGCTCCTGTACGAACTCCAGCCGGACGAAATCTACAACCTCGGCGCGCAGTCGCACGTCCGCGTGTCGTTCGATATTCCCGAATACACGGGCGATGTGGTCGGCCTCGGGTCGGTGCGCATCCTCGAGGCGATCCGCGAAGCCGGTCTCGTGAAAAAATGCCGGTTCTACCAGGCCTCTTCTTCCGAAATGTATGGCAAGGTCCAGGAAGTCCCCCAGACGGAGACGACCCCGTTCTGGCCGCGTTCGCCCTATGGTTGCGCCAAGATGTATGCCTACTGGCTCACGGTGAACTACCGCGAGAGTTACCATCTCCACGCGTCCAACGGCATCCTCTTCAATCACGAGAGCCCGCGCCGCGGCGAGACGTTCGTCACGCGCAAGATCACGCGCGCCGCCACGCGCATCAAACTCGGCCTGCAGGACCGGCTTTACATGGGCAATCTCGACGCCCGCCGCGACTGGGGCTATGCGAAGGAATATGTCGAGATGATGTGGGTGATGCTCCAACAGGAAACGCCGGACGACTACGTGGTCGCGACCAACGAAACGCACTCCGTGAAGGAATTTATCCAGGAGACCTTCGGCCTGCTGAATCTCGACTGGGAGAAATACGTGAGCTACGACGCCCGGTACGAGCGTCCGGCCGAGGTCGAGCTGTTGATCGGCGATCCGGCGAAGGCGAAGCGCCAGCTTGGCTGGGAGCCGAAGGTGAAATTCAAAGAGCTCGTGAAAATCATGACCGAGGCGGATCTCGAACTCGCCAAACGCGAGGCGCAGATCGCCAATCTGCCCAATCCGTCCCGCGCTCCTTTCGCATGAGGGTCTACATCGCAGGTCACAACGGCATGGTGGGCGGCGCGCTCGTGCGGCGCTTCGCGCGCGAGCCGGGCACCACGCTGCTCCTCCGCACGCGCCGCGAGCTCGACCTCACGTCCCAGACGGCGGTCGAGGCGTTTTACGCGACGGAAAAGCCCGATGTTGCCATCATCGCCGCGGCGAAAGTCGGCGGCATCCATGCGAACAACACCTACCCGGCCGAGTTTCTCTTTGAGAACCTCGCCATCGCGGCGAACACGATTCACGCCGCCTACCGGCAGGGTGTGAAACGCCTGCTCTTCCTCGGCAGTTCGTGCATTTACCCGAAGCACGCGCCGCAACCGATGCCCGAGGAGTGCCTTTTGACCGGCCCGCTGGAGCCGACGAACGAGGCTTATGCCATTGCGAAAATCACGGGTCTCAAACTCGCCCAAGCCTACCGGAAGCAGTACGGCGTGCTCTTCCACTCCGCAATGCCGACCAATCTCTACGGCCCCGGGGACAACTACCACCTGCAGAATTCGCACGTGTTGCCCGCGCTCATCCGCAAATTTCATGAGGCCAAAACCGCCGGCCGCGCCGAGGTCGTGGCTTGGGGCACGGGCACGCCGAAGCGCGAATTCCTCCACGTGGACGATCTCGCCGATGCCTGCGCGTTTCTGCTCAAGCTCGATCATCCGCCGGACTGGATCAATGTCGGCACCGGCACGGATGTGAGCATCCGCGAACTCACCGAGTGCGTCGCGGCCGTCACAGGATTCGGCGGACGCATCGCGTGGGATGCGACGAAGCCCGATGGCACGCCGCGCAAGCTCATGGACGTCTCGCGTCTCGCCGGCTTGGGGTGGCAGGCGAAGATCGCCCTGCGCGAAGGCGTGGAAAAGACCTATGCAAGCTTCCTCGCCGAGCAGGCGGCGGGGGTGCTCCGGGGCTGAGCCCCGCGACGGCGCGCGCGCGGGCGGGTTCGTCTCCGGCCGCGCAAACTCTGCGCCGGTCCGATTTTCCCCTTGCGACTTCCGCCGCACTTTGCGGCCATGACCCCTCGTCACCATGGTCTCCACCGAAAATCTCAACCAAATCGAATCCATCAAGAAGCGCTCGGGGCATCTATGGAGGTTTCTTTGACTGCGACCAAAAGCAGCGTGAAATAGAGGCCATGGACGCCCAGATGGGCGCGCCCGATTTCTGGACCAGCAACGAAAGGGCCCAGAAACACATCGCGAAGCTCAACGCGCTGAAGAAGGCCGTGCTCCCGGTCGTCGCGTTTCAGAAGAAAATCGACGACCTTGCGGTCATGATCGAGCTGATGGAGGGCGAAGACGCCGCCGCCCAGGAAGCCTACGACAAAGAACTCAAGGTCACGCTTGCGGCCCTCGTCGCCGAGCTCGACGAACTGGAAATCGCGTCGTTCCTCACCGGGCAGTTCGACCGCAACAACGCGATTTTCTCAATCCAGGCCGGGGCCGGCGGCACCGAGTCGAACGACTGGGCGGATATTCTTTTCCGCATGTACTCACGTTGGGCAGAGCGGAGGAATTTCACCGTTGAACTCATGGACGTGCAGCCCGGCGACACCGCGGGGATCAGCAAGGCCACCATTCTCATCAAGGGTGAAAATGCTTACGGCTACGCCAAGGCCGAGCGCGGCGTGCACCGCCTCGTCCGTATCAGCCCCTTCGATTCCAACAAGCGCCGACACACGTCGTTTTGCGCGGTCGATGTGGTCGCGGAAATTACCGACGACATCGTGATCGAAATTCCGGAGGGTGAGATCCGCACCGATGTTTACCGCTCCTCCGGCAAGGGCGGGCAGGGCGTCAACACCACGGACTCCGCTGTGCGCCTCACGCACATCCCGTCGGGTATTGTCGTCGTGTGCCAAAACGAACGCTCGCAGATCAAGAACAAGGCCACCGCCCTGAATGTCCTCAAAGCCCGTCTCTACGAAAAGAAGCAGGACGAGCAGCGCGCCGAGATGGATAAATTTTACGGCGAAAAGGGCGAGATCGGCTTCGGTGCGCAGATCCGCAGTTATGTCCTCCAGCCCTATCAGATGGTGAAGGATCTCCGCACCGGAATCAGCACGAGCGACACCCAGGGCGTCCTCGACGGCGATCTCGACCGTTTCATCAACGCCTGGCTCCGCGCGGGTTGCCCGCGTCACCGGAACAAGGATATCCAGATGGAGGAATGATCGACCGTGCCCGTGCTTCGTGCTCGCAATCGTCCGGGACCGTTTGAGTTGGAGCACGAGATCGATTAGGGGAACGGCCCGCTTTTGCATCATGTCCCACCTGTCCTACGAACACATCCGCGCCACGCTCGCCGCGCAGCCATTGTTCGAGGACAAGACCTGGCAGCTCTCCCCCGAGGCGTGGCCGCTGACGCCCGACCAGCACGCGCAGCTCGAGGCCATCGGGAGCGCCTGTCTGGAGTTTCACCAGGCGTTGGAGACGCTCTATCTGCGGTCCGTGGCCGGAAAAAATCTGCTCCGCAACAAGCCGCTGCTCGCGCCGTGGGTGGCCGATTACCTCGACCGCGGCAAGCCGCCCGCCCTCGTCGCGCACGCCCGTGATCCGAAAAACCGCGGGGCGTTCCCGACCGTGCTGCGGCCGGATCTGTTGCTGACCGACGAGGGTTTTGTGCTGACCGAGCTCGATTCCGTGCCCGGTGGCATCGGGCTCACCGCGTTCCTGAACCGCCTCTACGGCGGCGCGGCGGATCGCGCTGTGCTTGGCCACGGCGACGCGATGATCCGGAATTTTCACGCCTCGCTCGCGGCGCTGCGCCCCGGGGTGCCGAACCCCCTCATCGCCCTGATTGTGAGCGACGAGGCCGCCACCTACCGGCCCGAGATGGAGTGGCTGGCCCACGAGCTGCAACGGCTCGGCAAACGCGTGTTTTGTTTGAAGCCCGAGGCAATTTTTCCCCTCGAGAATTCGCTCTACTACGATTCCGACGGCAACCCGGAGAAGATCGACGTGCTCTACCGGTTCTTCGAGCTCTTCGATCTCGAAAATATCCGCACCAAGAAATTTATTTTCGAATCGTGGGAAGCCGGGGAAGTTGCGATCGCCCCGCCGATGCGGCCGTTCCAGGAGGAAAAGCTCACGCTCGCGCTCTTCCACCATCATCTCCTGCAGGACTTCTGGGCCGAGGCCGTGAGCGGACGGGCGCTCAAACTCCTGCGGGCGCTCATCCCGCCGTCCTGGATCATCGACCCCGCCCCGCTGCCGCCGGGGGCCGTGCTCGACGGTCCGCGCGTCGGGGGCCGGTCGCTCAACGACTGGCGCGACCTCGCAGGTGCGTCGCAGAAGGAACGCGACCTCATCCTCAAGATCAGCGGCTACCACGAGACGGCGTGGGGCGCGCGCAGCGTGGTGCTCGGCAGCGATTGCTCGCGCGAGGAGTGGCAGGCGGGCGTCGAACACGCCGTCGCGCTCGCTCCGGCCAACCTGCATCTGCTCCAAGCCTACAAAAAGCCCCGCCGCATCGAGCATCCGCTCTACGCGCCGGGTATCGACACCCCGGTGGCGGCGGTGGCGAAGGCCGGCCGGCTGCGCCTCTGCCCCTACTATTTTCTGATCGACGGTCGCGCGCAGCTCTCGGGTGCGCTTGCGACGTTTTGCCCGCCGGACAAGAAAATCATCCACGGGATGAGCGATGCCGCCCTCCTGCCGTGTCGCGTGGTCTCCGCCGGTTGAGCGGTCCCGGCGACCGCGCCCGGCGACGCGGCGCCGCGCCCGCGCGATCGGCGCGTTTTCTTTGCGTCATCCCGCTTGCTCCCCGGTAGGGTTTTGGCCTTAACGAAGACCGTGCGTAATCCCGTCGCGTCGTCCGCGAATTTCACTCTCACCCACAAGCAGCGCGCTCTTCTCGCCGCCGCGCTGGTCGCGCTCGGTCCGGCGGTTTGGCCTGCGCGTGCGCAGGCGGATCTGAGCGCGGTGCGCGCCCGGTCGGAACAGGGCGATCCGGAGGCACTCAACAGCCTGGCGAACGCTTACGCCAACGGCCAGGGCGTGAAGCAAAACATCGAGGAAGCCAACCGGCTCTATGAGCAGGCGGCCGAGCGCGGCTTCGCTCCCGCGCTGTTCAACCTCGGCATGATGCACGAGCTGGGGCGCGGTGTGAAGGCCGACCTCCCGACCGCGTTTCGCTTTTATCTGAAGGCTGCCGAAAAGGGCTTTGCCCCCGCCCAGTTCAACGTGGGCAACATGTATGCCGGCGGGCTCGGTGTGAAACAGGATTTGTTTGAGGCAGCGCTCTGGCTCTATCAGGCCGCTGAGCACGGCGTGCCCGAGGGCCAGTATAATCTCGCCCTTGCCTACGAACTGGGCCGGGGCCTGGCCAAGGACGAAGCGGCGGCGCAAAAGTGGTATCGCGCGGCCTCGGACCAGGGCTACGCGCGCGCCCGTTACAACCTCGCGCTGATGCTCGAGGAGGGCCGCGGTTCCGCCGCCGCTCCCGCCGCGGCCATGGATCTCTACCGCGCCGCCGCGCTGCAAAACTACGCGCCGGCGCAGAATAATCTGGGCATCCTTCTCGCCGAAGGCCGCGGCGGCCCGGCCGATCTGCCCCAGGCCTATGCCTGGCTTGCCATCGCCGTGGAAAACGGGGCGAAGCCCACCGGTCGCGATATCGTCGCCCAGCAATTAACCTCGTCGCAACTCGCCGAAGCCAACGTCGCCGTGGCGAAATTGCGGGTGCAACTCGGCGGTCGCGTCGCGGCGGCCGGTGGGCCGGTCTTCGCCGGTTCCGCCGCAACGCGTCCGGCGACGCCCGCGGGGCTCCCGTCGGCGCCTGCCGCCGCCGTCGACCCCGGTCTCACGACCCGTCTCGCGGCGACGCAGTCCGACCTCGCCAATCTCCAGGCCGAACACACCCGCCTCATCGCCGCCGCCCAAGGTCTGACACGTGAAAAAACCGCACTGGAACAGCGCCTCGCCGCCACGGAGGCGAATCGGACCGAACTCCCCGCCCAGACGACGGCCGCCACCGAGGCCGACGCTGCCCGGGCCAAGCTCGCGCAGGAGCTCGCGTCCCTGCAGGCCACGCTGGCCGACACCCGTGCCGCCGCCGCACGCCTCACCGAAGAAAACCAGCGCTTGAAATCCGCGCCGGTTGCCGCGCCCGCCGCGCCGTCGGTCGACCTTACCGCCAGACTTGAAAAAGCCCAGGACGACCTCAACGACGTCCGCACGGACAACGCCCGGCTCACGGCCGCCGTCGAGACCGCGCAACGGGAACGCGCGAATTTCGACCAGCGTCTCGCCGCCTCCGCGCAACTGCTGGAGCGCGAGCGGGCCGCCCTCCAGCTCCGCATCGCCGCCGCCGAAACCGCGGCGC
Source organism: Opitutaceae bacterium (assembly GCA_044358025.1). GTDB lineage: Bacteria > Verrucomicrobiota > Verrucomicrobiia > Opitutales > Opitutaceae > GAS368. The sequence continues at coordinate 2,753 of JBIKOK010000067.1, read as the reverse complement.
GCAACGCCGCGGCAAACGCTCCCGCCGCGCCCGCCCAGGCGCTCACGCCCGATCCCGCCGTCGCGACACTGCGGGCGCAGGTCGAACAACTCACGCGCGACACCGCCGCGCTCCGCACGGAAAAAGCCCAGTCGGAAGCCCAGCTCGCCGACCTCGCCGCCCAGCTGAAGGCGGCCCGGGACAGTGCCGCTTCCTTCGCCACCGCCAGCCAGCCGGCGTCCACGGGCCCGGCGGCTCCGCTGTCGCCGGCCGACGAAAGCCGGTTGGCGAAAATGGCCGCCGACAACGTGCGCCTCAACGACGAGGTCCGCCGGTCGACAATCCTCCTCTCGACGCTCAATCGCCAATTGCGCACTGCGCAGGAAAAACTCAAGGCGGGCGAGCCTCCGGCCGGGCTGGCCGCGCCCGGGGCCGACGCCGCGAAGCTCGCCGACCTCACGCGTCAGCTGGAAGAGCTTCAGGCCGGGAACCAGAAACTCGCCGACGACAACCGCCGTCTTGCGGCCGCGGCGGTGCCCGCTCCGGACCCGGCCGAAACCGGACGCCTGAGCGCCCAACTCACCTCGGTCCAAAGCGAACTCGCTGCGCTGCGGACGGCGTCCGACCAAGCGCAGCAGGCCCTGGCGGCGACGACGGCGGCGCGCGACTCGCTCGCGGCGGAAAAAGCGGCGTTGGAAAAAGGTCTGGCCGATGCGATCGCCGCCGCCACGCCGAAATCCGATCCTGCCGAGCTAAATAAACTTCGCGACGACCTGAACCGGACGCAGGCCGAACTCGCCGCCGCCCGGCGCACCGCCGAAGAGGCCCAGCGCCAAGCCGGTGCCGCGCAAATCGCGAGCGCCACCAAGGCCGACCAGCTGGCCCTCACGCGTCAGCTGGAAGAGCTTCAGGCCGGGAACCAGAAACTCGCCGACGACAACCGCCGTCTTGCGGCCGCGGCGGTGCCCGCTCCGGACCCGGCCGAAACCGGGCGCCTGAGCGCCCAACTCACCTCGGTCCAAAGCGAACTCGCTGCGCTGCGGGCGACGGCCGACCAAGCGCAGCAGGCCCTGGCGGCGACGACGGCGGCGCGCGACTCGATCGCGGCGGAAAAAGCGGCGTTGGAAAAGGGGCTGGCCGATGCGATCGCCGCCGCCACGCCGAAATCCGACCCCGCCGAGCTAAATAAACTTCGCGACGACCTGAACCGGACGCAGGGCGAGCTCGCCGCCGCCCGGCGCACGACCGAAGAGGCCCAACGCCAGGCCGGTGCCGCGCAAACCGCGAGCGCCGCCAAGGCCGACCAGCTTGCCGCCGAACTCGCCCAGACGAAGCAGGCGCTCGCCGCCACCACCGCAGCGCCGCGGCCCGATCCTGCGGCGCTGACGGCGCTGCAGGAAACCCTCGCGACCGCGCAGCAAGCGCTGGCCGGCGAGCGTGACGCTCAGGCAAAGCTCCAGGCGCGGCTCGACGAGGCGAACCGCGCCGCCGGCCAGCGCAGTCAGGCCGACCGCGAACTGGTCGCCGTCCGCGCCGAGCTGGCTTTCCTCCAGACGAAGCTTGTGACGGCGCAACAGGCGCAGACTTACGACCGGTCGGCGCTCGCCGCCACCCGGGCCCAACTCGACCAGGCCGCGCGTGCCCTGGAGCAGAGCACCAAAGCCGCCGCCGACGTCGCGGCGGTCAAAGACGCGCTGGCCAGCGCGACCGAAAATGCGCGCCGGCTGGAGCAGACGAATTCGGCGCTGACGCAGCGCAGTGCGGAACTCGTCGCGCGGAATCTAAAACTTGCCGCCAGCGCGGACACGACGCTGAACCGCGACAACACCGAGCTCGCCCAGGCCAAGGCTGCGTTGGCGGCCGCGCTGAAGACCCAGGCCGGGGACCGCGACGCTCTGGCGAAACTCCAGACGCGGCTCGACGAAGCCGACCGCGGCCTGGCCCAGCGCGGACAGGCCGACCGCGAACTGGTCGCCGTGCGCACTGAGCTCGCGGACCTCCAGACGAAGCTCGTGGCGGCGCAACAGGCGCAGACCTCCGACCAGTCGGCGCTCGCCGCCACCCGGGGCCAACTCGACCAGGCCGCGCGTGCGCTGGAGCAGAGCACCAGAGCCGCTGCCGACGTCGCGTCGGTCAAAGACGCGCTGGCCAGCGCGACCGAAAATGCGCGCCGGTTGGAGCAGGCGAATGCGGCGCTCACGCAGCGCAGTGCGGAACTCGCCGCGCAGAATCAAAAACTTGCCGCCACCGCGGACACGGCGCTGAACCGCGACAGCACCGAGCTTGCGCAGGCCAACGCCGCGTTGGCGGCCGCGCTGAAGACCCAGGCCGAGGACCGCGACGCCCAGGCGAAAATTCAGGGGCGGCTCGACGAAGCCAACCGCGGCCTGGCCCAGCGCGGCGAGGCCGACCGCGAGCTCGTGGCGGCGCGCACGCAGCTCGCCGAAGTGCAGGCCGCGCTCGCCGCCGCGCAACAATCCCGTGCGGGAGATCAGGATACGGCGGCCAGACTCCGGGCCCAGCTCGAGGAGGCGAACCGTGCCCTCGCGCAACACACGCAGACCGACCGCGAACTCGGAGACGCCCGGGCTCAACTCACCGATACCCAGGCCAGGTTGACCGCCGCCCAGCAGGTCCAGGCCGCCGCCGGCCGGGAGGGCGCCGCCCAGCTTGCCGCCCTGACGGCCCGTTTCGAGGCGCTCACCGTGGAACGCGACCGGCTCGCCGCCGCCCAACAATCCCGTGCGGGCGATCAGGATACGGCGGCCAGACTC
>JBIKOK010000427.1:0-2508 GCA_044358025.1 Opitutaceae bacterium | reverse complement strand
CGGCATTTCTACGGATCACCCCAGCAGCGCAGCAATTTCCTCCAGCGCCTCCTTCGTCCGCTTGATCCCGTCGATCTCGGAGTGCTTGCTGCCCTCGTATTCGATGCCCACGTAGCCGCTGTAACCGGCCCCGACCACGATCCGCATCAGCCGCTCGAAATCGAGGGTCATCTCGATCTTCTCCCGCCGGTCCTCCGTGTAGAACTTGCCCGCGCCCGTGTCCCAGTCCCACGACTTCGCGCTCACCCCTTCCTTCACCCACGGCATGAACTCCCGCAGGCCCTGATACGGGTTATACATCTCCGACTTCGCCCGGTCCGTGTAGAAATTTCCGAAGTCCGGCAAAATCCCGACGCGCTTGTGGTCGGCCAGCTTCATCACCTGCGTGAGCCACTTGCCGTTCGACGACAGCCCGCCGTGATTCTCCACCACCACCCACTGTCCGCGCTTGTCACCCTCGACGCACAACCGGTGCAGTCCGTCCGCCGCGAGTTTCGCCTGCTCGTCCGCCGACAGCTTCCCGTCGCTCGCCGCGTTCACCCGGATGCTGTGGCACCCGAGGAACGCCGCCGCATCGAGCCACTTGAGATGGTTCTCCACCGTCTTCGCCCGCGCCGCCTCCTGGGGGGCGCCGAGCGATCCTTCGCCGTCGCACATGATGAGCAGGCTCTTCACGCCTTCGCCCGCCGCGCGCTTTTTCATCTCCCCGAGGTAGGCCTCGTCCTTCGCCTTGTCCTTGAACATCTGATTCACGTATTCGAGCCCGTCGATGCCGACCGACCGCGCGATCTTCGCAAACTCGAGGTTGTCCAACGGCTCCGCCCCCGGGCGCTTCAGGAACCGTTTATTCAGCGACCACTGCGCCAGCGAAATCTTGAAGGGCGCTTTCTTGCCGGCGCCCGCCGCCCGCGTCAGCGGCGGCATCGCGGCCAACGCACCGAGTGCGGCGGCGGTCTTGAGAAACGAACGACGGGATTCAGCGGGGGTCGGGATCATGCCCAACGTGTGGCAACCCCACTGCCGAAAGACAAGCGGACAGCGGACCGCGCCGATCACGTCCCGCAAAACGTCCGATATCCCTCGCCGCCCTCCGGCGCCGGCCCTCGATACTCCGCCACATCCGCCGCCCGCGCCCGCTCGTGATCGTAGGGTGCCGCCAACACCCCCAGCAACCGATCCATCCCGCTCACCTCGCCCTGCTCCGCCGCCGCGAGCGCCTCTTCCACGCAGTGATTGCGCGGAATCACCGCCGGACAATTCGCCCGCCTCAGCCGCTTCACGTCCTCGGCCGACTGCGGCTGCCGCCCGAGCCGCGCCCGCCAGCGCTCCGCCCATTCCGGCGGAACAACCGTTTCAAGCTCCGCCCATGTGTTCGTGAAATCCGCTTTCGTCGCGTGCATCCACGCGAGCAGCGCCTCGACCAACGCGCCGTCCTCCGGCTCTTCGTTAAACAACCCGAGCTTCCGCCGCAGGCCCGCGAGCCAGTGGCGCTGAAAAACTTCCCCAAACCGTCCGATCGCCCCGTTGGCGAGCGCGATCGCCTGCTCCTCCTGCGGATGCAACACCGGCAACAGCGCCTCCGCCAACCGCGCGATATTCCACTGCGCGATCTGCGGCTGGCTCCCATAGGCGTAGCGCCCGTCGCGGTCGATCGAGCTAAACACCGTCGCCGGATCATACGCCTCCATAAACGCACACGGCCCGTAATCGATCGTCTCGCCCGAAAGCGCCATGTTGTCCGTGTTCATCACCCCGTGCACGAAACCCACCCCCATCCACTGCGCCATCAACCGCGCCTGCCTCTCGCCCACCCCCTCAAGGAGCGCGAGCGGCAAATTTTCCGCGCCCGCCAGCTCCGGATAATGCCGTTGCACCGTGTACGCGACGAGCGCGCGCAACACCGCCTCCTCCCGCCGCGCCGCCACCCACTCAAACGTCCCCACGCGAATATGGCTCGCCGCCACCCGCGTCAGCACCGCGCCCGGCCGCGCCCCGTCCTGCCGCCACACCTCCTCCCCCGTCGCCACCACCGCGAGACTGCGCGTCGTCGGAATCCCCAGCGCGTGCATCGCTTCGCTGATCACATATTCGCGCACCATCGCCCCAAGCGTCGCGCGCCCGTCGCCCCGCCGCGAAAACGGCGTCGGTCCCGCGCCCTTCAGTTGCACGTCGAACCGTTCCCCCCGCGGCGTGAGCTGCTCGCCCAACAAAATCGCCCGCCCGTCGCCCAGCGTCGTGAAGTGCCCGTATTGGTGCCCCGCGTAAGCCTGTGCCAGCGGCGCCGCCCCCGGCGGCAATACGTTTCCCGAAAAAATTTCCGCCGCCGCCCCACTCCTGCCGTCGGCCCCCGCCCACACCTCCGCATCCAGCCCCAGCTCCTCAGCCAATTTCGTGTTCAACACCACCATCCGCGGCGCCCGCACCGCCGTCGGCTCCACCGCCGCGTGCAGCAGGCCCGGCAACTGCCCATACGAATGCTCCAGCCGCCAGCCACCCGCCCCGGGGGCC
>JBIKOK010000266.1:0-8892 GCA_044358025.1 Opitutaceae bacterium | reverse complement strand
CCGTAATCAAATCCCTCGCGACCATGCTCAGCCCGTGGCACATCGGCGCCACGCTCTGGCGGCACCGGGAACTCGCCTGGCAATTTACCCTGCGCGAGATCCACATCCGCCACAAAGGCAGCCAGCTCGGCATCGTCTGGGCCCTCATCAATCCGCTCTCGATGCTGGCGCTCTACTGGTTCGTCTTCGGCGTGATTTTCGGCCAGACCTACGGGGTGCTGCCGAACGAATCCCAGGTGGACTTCGCCCTCGCGCTCTTTCTCAGCCTGAGCCTCTACCACGTGTTTTCCGAAACGCTCGGCTGGGCCCCCTCGCTCATCGCCAGCAATCCAAACTTCGTGAAAAAGGTCGTCTTCCCGCTGGAGGTTTTGCCCGTCGCCAAAATCGGCGACACCGCGTTTCATCTCGTCGTGAGCCTCACGCTCATTCTGCTCGGCAGCCTGTTCGGCTCCACCGGGCTGTCCGCCAGCGTGCTATGGCTCCCGGTGCTGGTGCTGCCGCTGATGATGCTGGCGCTCGGCCTCGCGTGGGCGCTCGCGGCCGTCGGCGTGTTTCTCCGCGATATCGGCCAGGCCACCGCCTTCGTCTCGACCGCCGTGATGTTTGCGAGCGCGGTCCCCTACCCGACGTCGCGCATCATGCACAGCCCGTGGCCGATTCTTTGGGAAATCCTCCGCTTCAATCCCCTGCTCCAGCTCATCGACCTCGCGCGCCGTGTGCTGCTCTGGCACGAACCGATGTCGTGGTTGACGCTCGGCTACGTCTACGCCGTCGCCCTCGCCGTGCTCCTCGCCGGCCACCTCTGTTTCGCGCTCTTCCGGCGGTCGTTCGCCGAGGTGATTTGACCGCCCGCTACGGCGCGCGCGAGACCCCGATCTCGTAGGGCAGGCGTACCAGCCCGTGGACGACTTCCTGATCCGGGGCGTTGGAAATCTCAAGCACGGCGACGTTGAGCACGCGGTCCCAGATGTTCTCCGAGTCCGCCGCCGCGCCGCAGCCGAGGTCGATCGTGTATTGGCCCGGCTGCAACTCGAGGCGGAACCGGATCGCCACCACGCACACCTGCCCCGTCGGAATCTCCGCGATCAACCGCTGCGCGACCCGCAGCCCCGTCGCGAAAATCACCTGCCCGTGCCGGTTGCGCAGTTCGCACCCCGCGCTCACCGCCCGCGCGTCACGCGTCGCGCGCAGCATGATCACCGCCACGGCCCAGTCGCCCACGCGAAAGGCCGAGCCCGCGCTGCCGTCCGCGTGCAACAGCCACGCGCGCTCCACGCGCACCCCGCCGCAGCCCAGCCGCTCCTTGTCCCCCAGGGCCAGATCCCGCGCCGCCGGCAACGGCACCACCGCCAGCGCGTCAAAATCGTCCGTGGGCGCGGCTGCGTTGCCCGCGATCGCCGCCATCGCCGACACGTATTCGCGCACGCACGCGCCCGCCTCGCCGAGGAACCGCACCCGGCCCTGGTCGAGCCACAGCGCGCGCTGACACATGTTCAGCACAAACGACGTGTCGTGCGTCACGACCAGCAGCGTGACGCCGCGGTCGAGCAGCTCCTTCAGCCGGCGGCTGCATTTCTGCTGAAACAGAATATCCCCCACGCTCAGCGCCTCATCGATGATCAGCACGTCGGGCTCGACTGAGATCGCCACGGCGAACGCCACGCGCATCAGCATGCCGGTCGAATACGTTTTCACCGGCTGCTCGATAAACGTCCCGATGTCCGCGAAGCGCGCGATCTCGGCAAACTTCCGGTCCATCTCCGTGTGCGTGATGCCGAGAATCGACCCCGCCAGATAGACGTTTTCGCGCCCCGTGAACTCCGGGTTGAAGCCCGAGCCGAGCTCCAGCAGCGCCGTCACCCGCCCGCGCACGTGGCATTCGCCCTTGGTCGCCCGCAGCGTGCCCGCGAGGATCTGCAGCAGCGTGCTTTTGCCCGCGCCGTTCCGCCCGATGATGCCGAACGCCTCGCCCTTCGGCACCACAAACGACACGTCGCGCACCGCCGCGACACTCTCCGGATCGTCGTAGGACACGGTCTCCTCGCCCAGCCCCAGCCCGCGCGCGAGCCAATGCCGCAACGAGACGTTGCGCCGGTAGATCTTGCCCAGCCCGATCGCCTCGATGGGGGGCGGGGCCGACGGAGCGGGCACCGGTGAAGGCGGAGAGGTGAGCGAAACAGCCGGAGACATCCGCTTGGTTACAGCGGCAAGCGGCAGGCGAACCAAGAAAAAAGGCGCCGCCGCGCTCCGGCCCTTCCGCCCAGCCGCGACCGAGGCCCGGCCCGCACCCCTTCCTCCTCGCGACGCCCCGTGGTGGCACCACGCGCCCGCGAACCTTCCCCGGGAGAATTCACTCTGGCCCCCGGGCGACAATTCCACCAAGCCTTCCGCCTCCCTCGTCTGGCCCGTTCAATCCCCCCGTAACCGTCCATGAAATCCCTGCTCACGCTCCTCCTCGCCGCCTGCGCCTCCCTCGCGTTCGCCGCAAGCGCCCCGGCCCCGGCTGCCCGCCCGAACATCGTGTTCATCTTCTCCGACGACCACGCGCAACACGCCATCAGCGCCTACGGTTCGAAGGTGAACCAGACCCCGCACCTCGACCGCCTCGGCGCCGCCGGCATCCGCTTCAACCACGCCTTCGTCACCAACTCCATCTGCACCCCCAGCCGCGCCGTCGTCCTCACCGGAAAATATTCCCACGCCAACGGCACCCCGGTCTTCAATGTCTTCGACGGCGCCCAGCCCACCGTCGCGAAAATGCTCCAGGCCGCCGGCTACCACACCGGCATGATCGGCAAATGGCACCTCGGCAGCGACCCCACCGGCTTCGACCGCTGGATGGTGCTCCCGGGCCAGGGCATCTACCACAACCCCGATTTCATTACGCCCCACGGCCGCGTCACCCTGCAGGGCCACGTCACTTCGATCACCACCCAGCTCGGACTCAAGTTTATCGATACGCGGCCCGCGGACAAACCGTTCTTTCTGATGCTGCATCAAAAAGCCCCCCACCGCGCGTGGGAGCCCGATGCGAAGAACCAGGCGCTCTTCAAAAATAAAATCATCCCGGAGCCCGCCACCCTGTGGGACGACTACGCGACCCGCCCCGCCGCCCTCCCCGAAAACCAACAGACCGTCGCCAAGGACCTCACCCGCCGCGATCTCAAGCTCGAGCCGCCCGCCGATCTCGCGCCCGGCCCCGCCCGCCAACAATGGCTGAACGCCAAACCCATGGAACTCGAAGTTCCCCAGCCCGACGGCACCCGAAAACTGCTCACCGGCAAGGACCTCGTCCGCTGGAAATACCAACGCTACATGCAGGACTACCTCGCGTGCGTGCAGGGCGTCGACGACAGCGTCGGCGAAGTCCTCGACTACCTCGACCGCACCGGCCTCGCGAAAAACACCATCGTCATCTACAGCTCCGACAACGGTTGGTACCTCGGCGACCTCGGCCTGTATGACAAACGCTTCATGTACGAGCCCGGCTTCCACATCCCGCTGCTCGCCCGCGGGCCCGGCATCAAACCCGGCGCCGTCACCGACCTCTTCGCCCTCAACGCCGACTTCGCCCCCACCTTCCTCGATCTCGCCGGCGTAAAGATTCCCGCCGACCTGCACGGTCGCTCCCTCGCGCCGATCTTGCGCGGCGAGAAACCCGCCGGTTGGCGCGACTCCGTCTACTATCGCTATTACCACGACCCCGGCCACCACAACACCCGCGCCCACTACGGCGTCCGCACCGCGACCCACAAGCTCATCCACTATTGGAAGAAGGACGCCTGGGAACTCTTCGACCTCGGCAAAGACCCGACCGAGCAGAAAAACCTCATCAGCGATCCGGCCCAAGCCGCGACCATCGCGAAACTCAAAACCGAACTCGCCCGCCTCCAGCGCGAACTCGGCGACACCGGCCAATTCGCCAACGAGATCCCGCGGGACGGCGTCGACGCCCCGAAAAATGTCCCCGTCCTCGGCAAGAAAACTGTCGCCGAAGCCATCGCCGCCACCGTGCCCTGAAGAACCCGCCGCGCCCTTCGCCGGCGCACGGGCCCGGCCGCACGCTCGCATTCCGCCGTCGCCCGCTTCGTGAGCAGCGGGACCGCCCGTGAGTCCGACCGTCGCACGGGCGCCCCCGCCCGCGGGATTGCAGCCATCCGCGCTGCGGCTACGCCGCCGCTTTTGCGTCCCCGCGTCCCCACTCCCCGCGCACGCCTGAGAATTCCATTGCAGCCCGCGGCGACTTCGCAATGAAAGCCCCGGTGACCTTCCCTTTCCCGCTCGCCGTCGCGATCTTCGTTACGGCCAATGTGCTCCTGGCCTACAGTCTCCGCCGTTTCGTGCAGCCGGCCATGTGGATCACCGGCCTCATGCTCGTGCTGTTTCCCTTCCTGAGCGACACCTCGGATTGGAACACTTGGTTCGACTGGGTGAAACGTTACTCCGTCGTCATTCCCGCGTTTCTGTGGGCTTTCGTGCACGGCCGCCCGGAACACCGTCTCTCTCGTCTCCTCGCCCGCGCGCTGCCCTGGGTCCTCGTCGTAAACATCCTCGAAGCCGGCCTCCTCGAGCTGCTCGGCCAGAGCCCGATCAATGGCGCGCTTACCGTCATCGTGGCGCTGCTGCTCCCGACCAAGTGGACCCAAGACGGTGCCCACCGGCAACTCGGCTTCCGCGCTCCTTTCTGGCAACTCGCCGTCATCCTCTGCCTCGGGCGCATGTATGTTTTGAATCCGCAGTTTGAAAACGGGACCGCGGGTGCCCTGCTCGTGATCTCCCTGGCCTCGCTGCTCTGCCTCGCGGACCGCGACAGCCAAAACTACGTCGGCTGGCGGCTCTACACCCTTTATCTCCTCGTGCTGCAGGACTCGATTTTCCCCACCCTCTCCGACTACCTGTATCCAACCTGGCTGCACGTGGAAAACCGCGTGAAGCTCCAAGGCACCCCCGTGGCCCACGTCTGGCTCGTCCTCAATGTCATCGTGGTCGCCGCGCTGCTCATCCAGCGGGCGCGCGGGTGGCGGGCCAAATCCGCCCTCGCCCCCGTCGCGGCGGGCTAGCTCGTACTCAGCGCCCCGCTTGCAACGCGTCCGCCACCGCCGCGGCGAGCGGCTGCCCGCGCAGGTCCTTCGCGACGATCCGCCCCGCCCGATCCAGCAGGAAACTCGCCGGCAGCGCGGTCACCCCGTAGCGCGCCGCCAGCGGCGTCTTCCACCCGCTCAGGTCGGACAGGTGTTTCCACCCGGCGCCATCCTTCCGGATTGCCGCCTTCCATCCCGCCGCGTCCTGGTCCACCGACACCGCGAGGATCTCGAATCCCTCGCCGCGATAGCGCTGATACAGCTGCCCATAATTCCGATTCTCCGTGCGACACGGCGCGCACCACGACGCCCAGAAATCCACCAACACCACCTTCCCGCGCAACGCCGCGAGCGACACCTCGCCGCCCTCCGGCCCCGGTCCCGCCAACGCCGGCGCCACCGCCCCGAGCGCCGTCACGCGAAACCGCGCCACCCGCTCCTCCATCAACCGCGCGATCTCCGCACCCGGAAATTTCCCGGCAAACTCGCCCACCGCCGCCGCAAGTTCCTCCAGCCGGTAGTCGCCATCCCACCGCAATGACGCCGCGTAAAGCGCGGCCGAACCCTTCAGCCGCTCGACGGTGAAATCATTCAGCTCCCGCCGGTGCGCCCGATAGCCCGCGACTTCGCCCTCGGTGTCGCCCGCCGCCCGCGCCGGCAGCACCAGCCGCGCCAGCGACTCCGCCCGCAACGCCTCGTAGCGCGCAAACAATTCCTGATCTGCCCCGCCCACCACGCGCAGCCCACGCCCCCCCGCCCCCACCTCGACGCTCAGCGTCTGCCCCTCGCCCGCGACGAACGCCACCTCCGCTTCGCCGCCCATGCTCAAACGAAACAACCCCGGCCCGGCGTCCACGCGCACCCGTCCCCGCCCGCCCGCGAACCGGCCCGTCGCCACCGGCGTCAGGTCCTTCGTCTCGTGCGACTCGCGGCTCACCGTCACCGGCCCGTCGGCAAACGCTGCGGGCAACTGGGCGGAGAGCTCGAAAGCGGCCCGCAATCCGCCGCCGCCGAGCGACAGCACCGCGAGAAGCGTTCGACGAAGCAGCATCGGCCGGCGAGTAAGCATGGGCGCACCGTAGCGCGCCTCCCGCGTCCCGCAAGGCCCCCGATTTCTCGCTCGCGCGTTTCGGCTCCGCCCCAAATCCTCGCCCCCCCCCACCCGCTTCCCCATGCGCACCCTTCGCCTCTTCCTCGCCACGCTCAGCCTGCTCGCTTCGTTGGCCCACGGCCAATCCCCCGCCCTGCCCGCGAAGGAAAATTTTCACCTCTTCCTGCTCGTCGGCCAATCCAACATGGCCGGCCGCGGCGTCGTCACGCCCGCCGACCAAGTGCCCTTCCCGCGCGTGCTCATGCTCGATAAATCCGGCGCCTGGGTTCCGGCCGTCGATCCGCTTCACTTTGATAAACCCGCCGCCGTCGGCGTCGGCCTCGGCCGCACGTTCGCCCAGGCCGTCGCCGAGGCCACCCCCGGGGTATCCATCGGCCTGATCCCCTGCGCCGTCGGCGGCTCGCCCCTCTCGGCCTGGCAGCCCGGCTTCTATTACCAACCGACGCAGAGCCACCCGTGGGACGATGCGATCCGGCGCGCGAAACTCGCGCTGACCGCCGGCACGCTGAAAGGTATTCTCTGGCACCAGGGCGAGTCCGACGCCAACCGCGAACAGGCGCCCGTCCACGCGGCGAAACTGCACGAGCTCATCGCGCGCCTCCGCGCCGAACTCGCCGCGCCCACCGTGCCCTTCATCGCCGGTCAACTCGGCCGCTTCGAGGGCAGCCCGTGGAACGAGTTCAAAATCCAAGTCGACCAGGCGCACCGCGCCCTCCCCGGCAAAGTCCCCCGCACCGCCTTCGTCAGCTCCGAGGGCCTGAAAGACAAAGGCGACAAAACCCACTTCGACTCCGATTCCTACCGCGAGTTCGGCAAACGCTACGCCGAAGCCTACCTCCAATTAGCCCCGAGGTAGGAGCCCGCTTGCGGGCGATCAGCGTGCGGGCGATCCGCGGGCGGGCCGATCAGCGTGCGGGCGATCCGCGTGCGGGCAATCCGCCTGCCACGGGCTTTCCAGCCCGTGCTGCCTCGCAGCCCCGGCGGGGCCGCCCCCCCCGGACCACGAATTCCCCTCAGCGGAGCCGCGCGCCGCCTCTCACCACCGCCTCAGCCGGATATCCCGCACCGCCGCGCTCGTCATGTAGGTCGCCACGCCGAGCGGCAGCGATTTCTGGATATCTCCGCCCCGCAGCGAAATTTTTCGGCCGTTGATTTCGACGTCCACCAATTGCTCGTCGTCGATCCACGCCTCGATCTTGTCGCCCGCGACGCGCACGCGCACCCGATACCACCGTCCGTCTTTGAATTCCCGCCCCTGCGTGGTTTCATTTTCCGACGCGTCGACGTGATCGATGTTCGAGAGCCCGACCACCATTCCGCCCCAGCCGCCCACGATGAGGCTGCAGGCGGATTTCCCGACGGGAAACGTGAGCCCGCAAAAAAAATCGCTCCCCGTCAGCTTCATCGCCTCGAGCGTGATTTCGTAATTTTCGCGCGGCAACTCACCGCCCTTCGTCCACGTAAACCCCGACAACGTCTCGCCCGCCGCGATCACGATCGCACCCGGCCCGCCCCGAAACGGGTTCTCCACGGCCACCGCCCCGCCGCCCTCAAAGTCCGAGGGCAGCCATCCCGCGAGCGTCTTCCCATCAAACAATGCGCGCCACTTCGGCTCCGCCTCGCCTTTCGCCGGCTCGGCCGCACACCCACTCGCCACCACGGCCAAACCCGCCAGGGCCCCCAGAAGGAAACGAAGCGCATGTTTCATGATGGCCCGACCATGCCCATTGCCCGACGGGCTTCAACGTTGTCTTTGTTCATCCTCAGGATTCCGCTCCGCACCCCGCCCCCTCATGCGTCACCCCACCTTGCGCTCGCGCGCGCTCCTTCTCTGCGGCCTCGCTCTGCCCGCGCTCGCCGCTCCGCTCACTCACGCCGCCCCCACCGTGCCGGACAAACTCGTCGTCCTCACCTTCGACGACTCCTCCGCCTCGCACTACACCGTCGCCCGGCCCGTGCTCAAACGCTACGGCTTCGGCGCCACGTTTTTCATTACGGAAGGCTTCACGTTTGCGAAAAACAAAACCGACTATCTGACGTGGGAGCAGATCGCCGGACTGCACCGCGACGGTTTCGAGATCGGCAACCACACCCGCGACCATCTCAGCATCACCGAAAAAACGGTGCCGCGCCTCGTCGAGCAGCTCGCCGTGATCGCCGACCGCTGCCGCGAACACGGCATCCCCACGCCCGTCAGTTTCGCCTGGCCGGGCAACAAGTTTCACGTCGCCGCCCTCCCCGTGTTGCACCAGGCCGGCATCCGTTTCGCGCGACGCGGCGGCGAGCCCGAGGTGCCCTACGCCGTCGGCGGCGGCGTCGCCTACGAACCCGGCCTCGATCACGCCTTGCTCATTCCCACGGCCGGCGACGCCCGCCCAACCTGGTCCCTCGAAAATCTCCAACGCGCCGTCGCGCTGGCGCGCGGCGGCCGCATCGCCGTCCTCCAATTTCACGGCGTCCCCGACGGCGAGCACCCGTGGGTCAACACCCCGCGCGAACGCTTCGAAGAATATATGGCGTGGCTCCACGCCGAGAAATTCACCGTGATCGCGCTGCGGGATCTCGCGCGCTACGTGGACGAAAAGGCGGTGCCCGCGCATCCGCTCGAAATCATGGAGCGACGGAAGTCTGCCCAGCGAGCGCCCACCGCGATCCCGGCGATCTCCGCGCCCGCGCCCCCGGCCCGGCCTTCCACCCCGT
>JBIKOK010000117.1:0-19115 GCA_044358025.1 Opitutaceae bacterium | reverse complement strand
GGGGGGGGGGGGGCGCGCCCCGGTGTTCGACTCCGAGTTTGATCGGGTGGAGCGCGGGGGCGATCTGGGCGCGGCGGCCGCGCCGCATGCAGGCCGGTGGGAACTTTATCGGCGCGTGGTGGCCCGGCTCGCGGGAATGGTCCCGTGGTGGTCGCACGCGCGGTGTGCTTCACGCGGATGCAGCGTCGCGTGGCGGTCACATTTTGCGCGCGGCGGCGGTGCAACCGGAGGTCACGGCGAAATTCGGGCTTTACAGCGCGGGGCGCGCTCCGCACGTTGCTCCCTCTTATTTATGGGCAATCTCAAAAAGAAACGTCGTCTGAAGATGAACAAGCACAAGCGTCGTAAGCGCTTGAAGTCGCATCGCCACAAGAAGCGCTCTTGGCAGCAGTGAGTTGCGCGCACTCGCGCCCCCTCCGCTTTCCTCGTCCGCCGGCCGCGCCCTGAATTTATCACCCGCCGCATTCCGCGGCGGGTTTTTTGTCGAAGGCCCGACATCTGGATGATCGCACGGCTGCCGTGGACTGTCTAACGACCCCAACGCGGGTTTTGAGGCGGGTGGAGGACCTCATGCTCACCCAATGGATGACGATGGTGGGTCCAATCCGGGCGGTCGGGGCGTGCCATGGGTGTGCGCTGGGCGCGGCAATTGGGCCTGCGACCTCGGCTCGGGGGGATTGGCCGGAGGTCGATGCAGCCCGTGGTCGACGGGGTTTCAGGGGACGCGCGTGATCCGCACCCCGCGGGCCCGGAGCAGTTCGATGACGCTTATCGGGCCCAAAAGGTGGGCGGCGCCGATCGCGACGAAGGCTCCCCCCTGCGTTAGGTGCGGCGCGAGGCGCTCGGCCATCACGCGGTTGCGGCGATAGAGCAGCGGTTCGGCGAGGGCGCGGGCGCCCGGCGAGGCGGAGAATTCGGCCTCGATGGCGGCTGCGACGAGCCGCTCGTTGCCGCTGGCATAGGCGCGGAGACGTTTTTTTCGTCGGGGCGGCCGGATTCGAGGTCGGCCAGCGCTTCCGTGAGGGCGGTGATTGCAATGGCCTCGGGGAGTTGCGCCCACAGGCCGAGTTGTTCGTCGAGCGTTTCGAGCGGCGCGGTCGCGAGCCGACGGGCCGTGGCACGGGCGTAAAGTGGGCCGTCCACCGTGGCGGCAACATCGGTGTCGGTCGGAGCCAAAAAGAGGAGGGCGGCGAGGCCTGGGGTCAGGCGGTCGAGGAAGAGGTCGGGCAAGCCGAGTTGGGCGCCCGCTTGTTGCACGCGGCGCCAGAGCGCCGGAGCGAGGCGCGTGGAAAGCTCGGGTGTGTCCGTCGCGAACACCTTCCGGGCGAGGGTAGGGGCGAGCTCGACCGACCATTCGACTTCGGGATGAAAACTGCGGCGGGTGTCGAGGGCGGTCGTGACGCTGGCGGGCAGATGGGCGACGGCCGGGTCGGCGCTGTGCATCGTGCCGAAAAGCCAGCTCGGCCGCGGGCCTTCGACCTTCCAGAGGAACGGACGGACGGCTGCCTGCAACGGAGTCGACGTGGGCGCGACGGATGCGCCCGCCCGAGGATACGCAGGCCAGCAAGGACGCGATCCCTGCAACGGAGTCGACGTGGGCGCGACGGATGCGCCCGCGGCGAGAGGGCGTTCGGCGGCCACCGCAACCGGGAAAAGGGGGGGGCTGCTAAATAAAAGGTAAATGGCGGCCAGACCGCGGTTAAGGCCGAGGTTTAATCTTGTCATGCCAGAGGGGATTGAGGAGTTTCGCGCACCGGCTTTGCGATTGCTAATCTGTGCACGAACCAAATTTTTTAGAGGAAAAACCCTAGTGATTACTCATCCGGGCCAACCTACCGCGTTCTCGTAGAATTTTCGCCACCGACCGACCAACTCTCCAGCGCCCGCATGCTTTTTTCCCAGAAAACCAAAGGGTTCTTCGTCGAACTCAACGATCATGCGGTCATGCTCGCTCGGACCTCGTCGGCCGTGGCGCCGTTCACGGTTGAGGACATGCGGGAGTGTCCGCAGGGCGATGCGGCCGCGTTGGAGGAAGCGATCCGTGTGATTCAGCCGAAGAAATCGCCCAGCGGCTACCTGCACGCGACCGTCGGGGTTTTCCCGGCGAAGCGCCTGGTGCGGCGTCATTCGCTGGAAATGAAGCGGATCAAGGAGGCGGGTTACCTCGCGGAGATCTGCACCCAGCAGTTTCGCATTGAGCAGGACAAGTTCTCGCTCGCGATCCTCAACGCGGTCGACGGCTCCGACTACGATTTTACGAAGGTGGCGCAAAAGGACGTGATGTTCTGCGGTCTGCCGGGCGAAGAAGTCGTCACGCAGCAAAACCTCCTGCTGGAGTCCGGGATCTATCCGGAACGACTCGAACTGGGCTCGGTCGCCATGCTCGGGGGCGTCGTCGACTGCCTCGGTTTTTCAAAATCGAAAACCCCCACGTTGGTGCTGGAAATCGGGGCGGACGCCACGCACTCGTTTATCGTCTCCGCGACCGGCGTGGATGCGTCGCGGCCGATTCCGCAGGGGCTCGATGCCATGGTGCCCATCGTGCAAAAGGAACTCGGCCTGAAGGACGAGGAGTCTGCGCGGAAACTTTTTTATTCGAACACCTTTGATTTTACCGGCATGGGCCCGCTGCTGATCAAGCGGCTGCTGAAAGAACTGCAGTCGTCGATCGGATTTTACGAGGTGCAGACCGGCCAGTCGGTCGGCCAGGTGCTGTGCACCCAGCTCTCGCCGAAACTCGCCTGGCTCGATGCCGCGATTGCCGGCGCGCTCGGTATTTCCAGTCTGAAGCTTGATCCCGCGCCCTGGCTCCAGTCGCGCCACATTACGCTGCCCGAAGCGCTCGCCAAGAACGCCCAGGACATCCGTTGGTTCGGACTGCTCAGCCTGATGGCCCACTACCACTCCGCCCCCGCCCATGCTGCCGTTCCTGAAGAAAAAACGTGAGGTTGGCGCTGCGCCCCTCGTGCCCGCGTGGCACCCCAATTTCCGCAACTTCGAACGGTTGCCGGACATCAAAGTCGTGCGCACGGCCTTCTTCGTCAACGGTGCGGCGGTCTCCGTGGCCCTCGCCCTGCTGATTTATTTTGGGATGCAGGAGTGGCAGATTCGCGGGCTGCACACCCAGATCGACGACTGGCAGCGGCAAATCGACCGGGACAAAGCCGGCAGCGACAAAGCGGTCGCCGTCTATAAGAAATTTCAGGCGGAGGAGGCGAAGATCACGGAGGTGGACAACTTCGTGAAGTCGAAGCTGACGGTCTCCAACCTCTTCCTCCACCTGGGCCAGACGCTGCCCCCCAACATCGCCTACGACGGTCTCGATCTCCGGGACAACGGTCTCGTGTTGCGTCTCACCGTGCGCGGCACCTCCGACGCGGCGCTCGGCTACGCGACCAACTATCTGGAGCAGCTTCGCGCCGACAAGACACTCGCCGCGTTCGACGAGTTTTTTATCACGACGTCCACCCGTAACCCGACGACCGGGCGGCTCTCCGTCGAAATGTTTTTCCGCCTCCGCGGCACGCCCGCCAAAAAACCATGACCAACGCCGAACTCTTCGCCTTCGTGCGCAAGAATCCGATTAGCCTCGGCTGCGGCGTTCTCGCCTTCGCTTTGCTCGGCGGAAGCTATTTCCGCAGCGACGAGATCCC
This sequence comes from Opitutaceae bacterium, assembly GCA_044358025.1. GTDB lineage: Bacteria > Verrucomicrobiota > Verrucomicrobiia > Opitutales > Opitutaceae > GAS368. Next base: position 15,462 of record JBIKOK010000117.1, on the reverse strand, counting down.
CGAGTCCGAAGCGGAACTCACCCAGAAGTCGGCGGAAGGCGAACGCCTGGCCGCCAACCTGAAGAACGCCACGCAACTCCAGGAGCACCTCGATGCGCTGGTGGTGGCCAACAAGATCATCGATTCCCGCATCGTCCGGGCCAGCCAGTTCGCCAAGAACCTCCAATATTTCTACAAGCTGGAGAGCGAGACCGGCGTAAAGCTCGTCACCGATCCGCGCATTGCGCCGCCGCTGGCCAAGAAGGATCCAAAGGCCGCCTACGTTTCCATCCCCTGCAACCTGTCGGTGCAGGGCAACCTCCCGCAGCTCCTGGGTTTTCTCCGCCGCCTGGAAAGCGGCACGCATTTCGCCCGGGTGCTAAACGTCTCGCTCACGAGCTCCGCCGACCGAAACGCCCTGCTCAGCCTGTCCCTCAATCTCGAGTTGCTCGGCTTGCCATGAACCCACGCTCCGTCCTCGTCCCTGTCGGTTTTCTGCTCGGGCTTGCCTCCGCCGCCACCGCGCTGGGCAAACCCCTGGCCGATATCGTTTCGCCGGAGAAACGCCGCTCGATCGTCGAGCTGGCCCAGCAGCTGACCCGCCCGCCGGAGCCGGTCCCGTTGCCCGCCGATCTCGCCCAACCGTTGAATCCGCCGGGTTTCGACCAGCCGGATCCCGAGGAACTGCGCGCGGCGGCAGCGGCGGCCGCGTCGGCCAAGGCCGTGGCCGCGGCCGCGGTCAGCCTGTCGGGTGCCGGCGGCGCGGGTGGGGCTGCGGGCGCCGCCGCCCCACTCATGGGCGATCGCGAACTGCTCGAAAGCATCGCCGCCAAGATTCTCCCCACCGGCATGATCAAAGTCGGGGGCGAACCGCTCCTCATCTTCGGCCGCCGCAATGTCAAAATCGGCGGCAGCTTCACCGTGACCAATCCGGCCAACGGCCAAGATTACACGCTCGAGTTGATCGCGATCGAGCCCCCCACCTTCACCCTTCGCTACCGCAACGAGGAAATTACCCGGCCCATCAAATCAGGAAAGTCCCAATGAGCACCCGCCCTATCTCCCCGACCACTGCATTCGCTCTCCTGTTGGCCACGTCGTTGTCCGGTCTCCGGGCGCAAGCGCCGGCCGCCCAGCCCGTCGCCCCCGCGCCGGCCCAGACCGCCCCCGCCATGGCGGCCCCCGCGCCCGCCCAAACCGGTCCCGTTGCGCCCCTGCCGGTGCAAACCGGTCCCGCTGGCGCTCCGGCCCCAGCCCAGACCGGCCCCGCCGGCGACCCCTCCAAGCTGGCCGACAAACCCGCGGCCGCCGACGCCGCCAAGCCGGGTGAAGACGCCGCCAAAAGCGTCACCGCCAAGGCCAAAGACTCCTCCGGCAAAGACAGCGTCTCGGTCGATTTCCGCGACCAGGACATCCGCGACATCCTCAGCAACGTCGCCGATCTGTTCGAAATCAATCTCGTCATGCCCGAAACCCTCCAGGGCAAACAGACCATCAAGCTCCGCGACGTCACTTGGCGGCAGATCTTCTCCAATGTGCTCGCGCCGGTAAACTACACCTTCGTGGAGGACGGCAACATCATCAAGATCGTCAGCAACGAAAGCCTCACCCTCGAGCCCGCCACCACCGAGGTGTTCCTGATCAATTACGCCCGCGCCGCCGACATCCTCCCCACCATCACGACGCTCGTCGACGCCGCCGTCGGCGGCAAAATTGTCGTCGATGCCCGCAGTAACAGCATCATCATTACCGAGCGCCCCTCACGCATGACCCGGATCCGTCCGATCATCGAGCAGCTCGACCGCGCGACCGACCAGGTGATGATCGAGACCAAATTTGTGGAGGTCGGCAGCAGCGACGTGAAGAACATCGGCGTCAACTGGTCGTCCCTCGCCAACTACCAGCTCAGGGCTGGCGGTCTCAACAGCACCCTGGATCGCAGCCGCACGCAGACGACCAACGCCGGCAACGATGCCAATCGCGGCAACAACCGCACCACCACCAACGGCACCACGGCCCTCACCACGAACGGCGTCACCGCGACCACCACCAACGCCGTCACGGGCAACCAGACCACCGGCTCCAACAACACCAGCTCGGTCACCTCCACGAACGGCACGCCCACCGCCACCTCCACCACCGGCAACAACGGTGCGCTCACGAACGCCACGAACACGGGCACCACGAACGGCACGACCCTCGGCACCACCAACGATTCAAACAACGCGTCCACCAACACGGCCAGCGACGTCTTCAACACCCTCTCCTCCCTCGCCAACGGCGGCGCCACCAACCGCGCCCTCTCCGCCGTCTTCTCCGCCAGCGATTTCAGCCTCGTGCTCAGCGCGCTGCAGACCCAGACGAGCTCCAAGATCGTCTCCAACCCCACCATCGTCACCCTCAACAACACCGAGGCCACGATCAATGTCGGCCGCGAGACCCCGATCCCAAAATACGCTTACAACCAGCAGACCGGTTCCTTCGAGGTCAACGGCTTCGACTACAAACCCATCGGTATCATCCTCAGGGTTACGCCCCAGGTGAACGCCCGCGGTTTCATCAAGCTCACCGTCGAGCCCGAAGTCAGCCAATCCACCAGCAACGCCACCTTTAACGGCGCCAACATCCCCGTCGTCGACACCCGCAAGGCCAAGACCCAGGTCTCCCTCAAGGACGGTTTTACCATGGGAATCGGCGGGCTCATCACGACCCAGACCAGCAACGTCGGCAACCGCGTCCCCGTGCTCGGCTCCATTCCCCTCCTCGGCCGCCTGTTCCGGTCCGACGACAAGAACGTGCAGCAGACCAACCTGATCATCTTCATTACGGCCAAGACGATCAGCGCCGAGGGCGGCGCCACCGAACAAATCTTCGAGTCCGGCCGGGTCCGCGAACTCGGCATGACCCGCGAGGACCTCCCCGGCTATCGCGACGGTTCCGCGCCTTTCCTGCCGTCGCCCAAACCGGGCGAGTTAAAACCCGGCGAAAAAGCGCCCGCGAAGAAATCCGCCTTCCGTAGTTCGGAGACCGAAGAGAAGGAGTAGCGCGCGACCCGCACGCCGCCCCGCCACCGCTACCGCCACCACGCCCGACCATCAGGTGCCTCCCTCCATGAAACCGTTTTTCCGTATCTTCCTCGGCTCTGTCCTCGCGCTGCTCGCGGGCGCCGCCGTCCACGCCGCGCCCGTCATGGTCCCTTCGGGCGTCACCGCCACCGCGGCCTCCGCGGCCCCCGGTGATACCATTACGGTTTCCGTGTTGGCCACCAATGCCGGCGCGGCCACCACGGCCGACGATCTGGGCGCCGGCGGTTCGGTCACTGGCACGGTCACCTTCACTCACCGCGTCACGGGCGCGACCATCTCCACCGGTTCCGTCGCCTTCCGCACCACCGCCATCGTCGCCGGCGCCGGCGGCGCGGGCACGTTTACCCGGACATTTTCCATTCCGACCGTCACCTCGCAGGCGGGCGCCTACGATGCGAGCGTCTCGCTCACGGCGGCCTCGAGCGGCACGGCCGCCGGCTCTTTCACCTCGACCAGTGTGCTCACGGTCACGGGCAAACCCGACCTTGATGTCACCGCGCTCACCTACCCGGCGGGCACCGCTTATCGCGGCGGCGACGTCATCCCGATGACGCTCAGCTACACGAACCGCACGAGCAGCAATGGCTTCAACAACGTGCCCTACGTTTCGAGCACCAATGGCAATGCCTCCTTCTTCCGCATCGAAGTCATCCTCTCGAGCAACCCCACCTTCGGCGACGCCGACGATTTTTTGCTCACGTCGCACGACGTCACCGCATCAAGCGGGGCACCGCTCAACGCCAACAACACGAGCAGCACGATTTCCTGGAATCAGATCCTGCCCGGCAACTTTGCCGGCACTTACTACGTGATGGCGAAAATCGACACCAACAGCGGGATCGATGAGACGGTGGAGAACGATCTGGCCGACAACGGCAACAACATCTATTACTCCCCCGACACCAACGGCGCCCGGATCAGTCTCCTGCCGACGAACTTTCCCACGACCTACTGGGCGTCCACTTCGAGCAACGCCTACAGCGACAATCCCTCGCTCAGCGCCGACGGCCGCTACACGGTCTATGCCTCCGATGCCACCACGCTCGGCACCGGCGACACCAACGGCGTCCGCGATATCTTTCTCTACGACAACCTGACCGCCGGCGTGCGCCGCCTCAGCCTCTCGCAGCAGGGCGCGCAGTCCAACAGCGCCTCCAACAACCCCGCCCTCTCCGCCAACGGCACCTACGTCGCGTTCTCCTCCGACGCCACCAACCTCGCGCTCGACGACACCAACGGTTTCTCGGACATCTACGTCGTCAACGTGCTCACCGGTGTCATCACGCGCGTCAGCCTCTCCACCGCCGGCGCCGCCGCCAACGGGTCCAACTTCAAGCCCGCCATCAGCGCCACCGGCCGCTACATCGCGTGGGAGTCCAACGCCACCAACCTTCTCGCGGCCGGCACCACCGTCGGCGTGACCCACATCTACCTGCGCGACCGCGACGTCTCCGCTTCCGGCACCTTCGACACCGCCGGCAACGTCTCTACCGTCCTCGTTTCCCAAGCCACCGGCGCCGCGACGCCCGGCAACGGCAACAGCCTCCAAGCCACGATCAGCGCCGACGGCCAGTATGTCGCCTTCGCGTCCGATGCCACCAACCTCGGCGGCACCGTGGGCGGCGGCTTCCGCAATATCTACCTGCGGGACGTCACCAACTCCACGACGACCCTCGCCTCCTTCGGCGTCGCCGCCGCCGCGAGCAACGGCTCCAGTCGCGCCCCTTCGCTCAACCGCAACCCCGGCGTGCCCGCCGGCCTCTCCGCCGACGGCCGTTACATCGCCTTCGGCTCCGAGGCCAGCAACCTCATCGCCGCCGGCACCGATACGAATGCCATCTCCGACATCTTCGTCTTCGACCGCGTCCTCAGCACCATCACCCGCGTCAGCGTGTCCTCCGCCGGCGTCGAAGCCGTCGATCCCTCCCCGGCGGCGCCCGACCAGCGGCTCGGCAGCATCAACCCGACGATCAGCGCCTCCGGCCGCTATGTGGCCTTCGCTTCCCTCGCCAACAACCTCACCCCCGGCGATGCCATCGGCCAGCAGCCCACCCCCAACCTGGACGGAAACTCCGCCATGGACGTCTTCGTGATGGACCGCGACGTGAGCGGCAGCGGCACCTACGACACCCCGGCCAACCTCGCGACCACGCTGGTCAGCAAGAACCGCTTCGGCTACCAGACCCTCAATCTTTCGGGCATCGCCAGCACCGCCGCTTCCGATATCTATCCCGTCATCAGTGCCGACGGCCGCTGGGTCGCGTTCCCCTCCGATGCCGAGAATACCGCAGGCCTCGTCCACGGCGCCACCAACCGCTCGTCGCCCGACTCGAACACCTTCCGCGACGTCTTCCTCCACGACCGCCGCATCAACGCCCTGCCCAGCGCCACCACGCCCCCGTCCGTTTCGATCACCAGCCCGGTGACCGGCACCACTTATCCGGTGAACAGCGCCCTCACGCTCGTCGGCAGCGCCAGCGCTCCCGCCGGCACCATCGCCAGCGTCCAGTTCTTCGTCAACGGCACCAGCCTCGGCACCGACTCCACCTTTCCCTATAACGCCGTGTGGACGCCCACCGCCGTCGGCAGCTTCGCCCTCAGCGCCCTCGTCACCGACTCCTTCGGCAACCAGGCCACCTCGGCCAACGTGAGCATCACCATCGCCGCGGTCAGCCCGACCTCGCCCACGGTCAGCATCTCCTCGCCGGCCAACGGCGCCTCCCTCTTCGCCAACGGCGCCACGACGGTCTCCGCCTCGGCGACCGACGCCGATGGCACCATCGCCAGCGTGCAGTTCTTCGCCAACGGCGTGTCGATCGGCTCCGACAACACGTTCCCGTACAGTATCCAGTTCACGCCGACCGCGACCGGCAGCTACACGCTGACCGCCGTCGCCACCGACAACGGCGGCAACCAGACCACCACCACCGGCGCGGGCAGCCCCTCCGTCACCGTCACCAACCTCTCCGCCCCCGCGATCAGCATCACCTCGCCCACGCCGGTCCAGATCAACTCCGCCACCACGATCACCGCCGCGACCACCACCGCGGGCTCGATCGCCAGCGTCCAGTTCCTCGCCAACGGCACCGCCCTCGGCACCGTGACCGCCGCCCCGTTCACCTTCTCTTGGACGCCCACCGCCGCCGGCACTTACACGCTCTCCGCCGTCGCCACCGACAACCTCGGTTCACAGACCACTTCCGCGACCATTTCCGTCGTCGTCTCCGCCGGCACCTCGCCGACCGTCGGTATCGCCTCGCCCGCCGCCGGCACCGTCACGGTCAACACCGCCCAGACCTTTGCGGCCACCGCCGCCGACGCCGACGGCACGGTCACGTCCGTCCGGTTCTCCGTCAACGGCGCCACGCTCGCCACTGTGACCGCCTTCCCGTTCACCACCACTTGGACGCCCACCGTCTCCGGCAACTATACCCTCCAGGCGGTCGCGACCGACAACCTCGGCAACCAGACCACCTCCGCCTCCGTCGCCATGGTCGTCTCCTCCGGCACCGCGCCGACCGTCAGTATCAGCTCACCGGCGACGGGCGCCGCCCTGGCGAACAGCGGCACGGTGACGATCACCGCCACGGCGACGGCCAACACCGGCACGATCGCCAACCTGCGCTTCTTCGCCAACGGCGTCCTGCTCGGCACCGACACCACGTTCCCCTACGCGGCCACCTTCTCCACCGCGGCCAACGGCGCCTACGCGCTCACCGCCGTCGCCACCGACACGGTCGGCAACCAGACGACCAGCGCCACGGTCACCCTCAACGTCGCCGCCAACCAATCCCCCACGGCCACCCTCACCGCGCCCGCCGCCGGCACCGTCGGCGTCGGCGCTGCCACCACCGTCACCGCCACCGCCGCCGATACGGACGGTACCGTATCCAGCGTCCAATTCTTCGCCAACGGCGTCTCCCTCGGGACCGACCCCACCGCGCCCTACAGCCTCACGTGGACCCCCACTGTCGCGGGCTCCTACTCGCTCACCGCGGTTGCGACCGACGATCTCGCCGCCACCGGTACCTCCGCCGCCGTCGCCATGACGGTCACCGGCGGCAACCAGCCGACGGCCTCCGTCACCGCCCCCGCCACCGGCTCGTCGCTCGCCGTCAACTCCGCCGCCACGATCACCGCCACGGCCGGCGCCGTCGCCCCCCTGACGGTCGCCAGCGTTCAGTTCTTCGCCAACGGCGTGTCCCTCGGCGCCGACACTGTCTTCCCCTACACCGCCGCCTGGACGCCCATCGCGACCGGCACCTACTCGCTCACCGCGCTCGTCATCGATTCCGCCGGCAACCAGGCCACCAGCACGGCCAACAGCATTACCGTCGCCGCCAATTCCTCGCCCACCGTCAGCGTCACTTCCCCGCTCAATGCCGCGACCGTCGGCGTCGGCTCCTCCAATACCGCCACCGCCACCGCCTCGGATACCGACGGCACCGTGGCCAGCGTCCAGTTCTTCGCCAACGGCGTCTCCCTCGGGACGGACACGACTTCGCCCTACACCGCGACGTGGACCCCCACCGTCGCCGGCTCCTACGCCGTCACCGCCGTCGCCACCGACAACGTCGGCGCCACCACCACCTCGGCCACGAACACCGTTACGGTCACCGGCGGCAATGCACCCGCGACCGCCGTGACCGCCCCCCTCACCGGCGTCTCGCTCGCGGTCAATTCCACCGCTGCGCTCACCGCCACCGCGACCGCCGTCGCCCCCGCGACCATCGCCAGCGTGCAGTTCTTCGCCAACGGCGTCGCCCTCGGCACCGACACCGCGTTCCCCTACACCGCCCCGTGGACGCCCACCGCAAACGGCACCTACTCGCTCACCTCGCTCGCGACCGACACCAGCGGCAACCAAGCCACGAGCAGCGCCATCACCGTCACCGTGGCGGCCAACGCCTCGCCCGCCGTCGCCCTCACCGCGCCCGCCGCCGGCACCGTCGGCGTCGGCTCCGCCAACCCCGTCACCGCCACCGCGACCGACTCCGACGGCACCGTCGCCAGCGTCCAGTTCTTCGCCAACGGCATCAGCCTCGCCACCGATACGACGTCGCCCTACGGCACGACGTTCACCCCCACGGTCGCCGGTTCCTATTCCCTCACCGCCGTCGCCACCGACAATCTCGGCGCCACCACCGCTTCGGCCGCCGTCGCGCTGACCGTCACCGGAGGCAACCAGCCTTCCGTCAACGTCACCGCGCCCGCCGCCGCCGCCGTCCTCGCCATCGGCTCGACCACCACGGTCACCGCCACCGCGACCGCCGTCGCCCCCGCGACCATCGCGAGCGTCCAGTTCCTCGCCAACGGCGTCGTCCTCGCCACCGACACGACCTTCCCCTACAGCGCGCCGTTCGCCCCGACGGCCACCGGGGTCTATTCCTTCACCGCGCTCACGACCGACAGCGCGGGCAACCAGTCCACCAGCGCCGCCGTCGCTGTGACCGTCACCGCCAACACCGCGCCTTCCGTCGGCATCACCGCGCCCCTCACCGGCGCCACCGTCGGTGTCGGTTCCGTCAATACCGTCGCCGCCACCGCCGCCGACACGGAAGGCACGATCGCCAGCGTCCAGTTCTTCGCCAACGGCACCAGCCTCGGCACCGACACGACCTCGCCTTACACCGCGACCTTCACGCCCACCGTCGCTGGCAGCTACTCGCTCACCGCCCTCGCGACCGACGATCTCGGCGCCGCCACCACCTCGACGGTGATCAGCGTCACCGTCACCGGCGGCAACCAGCCCACTGTCGCCCTCACCGCACCCGCCAACGCCTCGTCGCTCGCCGTCGGCGGCACGACCGCGCTCACCGCCGCCGCGACCGCCGTCACCGGCACGATCGCCAGCGTCCAGTTCCTCGCCAACGGCGTCGCGCTCGCCACCGATACCACGTTCCCCTACGCGATCTCTTTCACCCCCACCGCGGCCGGCACCTACTCCCTCACCGCCGTCGCGCTCGATTCCGCCGGCAACCAGGCCACCAGCTCCGCCATCAGCCTCATCGTCGCCGCCAACGCGTCGCCCACCGTCACAATCACCGCCCCCGCCAACCTCGCCACCCTCGGCGTCGGCGCCGCCACCGCGGTCACCGCCACCGCCGCGGACACCGACGGCTCCGTCGCCAGCGTCCAATTCTTCGTCGGCACGACCAGCCTCGCGACCGATACGACGTCGCCCTACAGCACCACGTTCACGCCCACGACCGCCGGCACCTACATCCTGACCGCCGTCGCCACCGATAATCTTGGCGCCACGACCACCTCCGCCACGACCACCGTCACCGTCACCGGCGGCAACGCCCCGTCCGTCAGCATCGGCTCCCCGTCCAACGGCCTCACCGTCCCCGTCGGCGACACGCAGACGATCACCGCCGCGGCCTCCGCCGTCACCGGCACGATCGCCAGCGTGCAGTTCCTCGCCAACGGCGTGACCCTCGCGACCGACACCACCTTCCCCTATACCGCCCCGTGGACGCCCGTCGCCACCGGCACCTATTCCCTCACCGCGCTCGCCACCGACACCTCCGGCAATACCACGGTCTCCTCGGTCATCTCCGTCACGGTCGCGGCCAGCACGCCCGGCGCGCCCACGGTTTCCCTCCTGACTCCGCCCACCGGCACGACCCTCGCCGCCAACCGCGCCGTCCTCCTCGCCGCCACCGCGGCCGATCCCGACGGCGCCGTCGCCCGCGTCGAATTCTTCGTCAGCGGCCAGCTCGTCGGCTCCGCGACGGTCGCGCCGTATTTCACCACATGGACGCCCACGGCCGCCGGCGCCTTCAGCGTGACCGCCATCGCGACGGACAATCAGAACAACCGCACCACCACCGCCGCCAGCGCCCTCACCGTGATCGCCGAAGTCGGCACCTCCCCGGTCGCCGCTCTTACCTTCAACAACCCCGGGCTCGACTCCGGCTCCGCCGCGCCCGATCCCGCCGTCCCCGTCGACGTCAGCATCGGCTCCAAACTGATCTTCGCCGCGAACGCCGTCGATGCCGGCGGTTCCATCGCCTCGGTCACCTTCTACGTCAACGGCGTCCAGATCGCCAACGACTCCGCCGCCCCCTTCTACACGACCCACACCCTGGCCACCCTCGGCAGCGTCGTCGTCACCGCCCTCGTCACCGACAATGCCGGCAACGCCGTCTTCACCAATCCGCTGTTCCTGAATTCCGTCGCCTCGACCGCCGCCGCCAACGCCACGGTCACGCTCACCAGCCCGGCCGCCGCCGCCACCTACGTGGTCGGCCAGTCCATCGACTTCAGCGCCAGCCACAACCTCGGCTCCACGATCCCGCCGAAGGTCGATTTCTACGTCAACGGCGTCCAGGCCACCACCGTCACCGCCGATCCCTACCTCTTCATCCGCTTCCTCACCCTCGCCGGCAACTACGACATCCATGCCGTCGTCCGGCTCGGCACCCTCACCACCTTCTCCACGGTCGCGCCGATCACCGTCACCTCCAACACCGCGCCCACCGTCAGTATCAACTCTCCCGCGACCGGCAGCACCAGCACCATCGGCGGCAGCATCGCCATCGACGCCACCGCCACCGATCCCGACGGCACCATCGCCAGCGTCCGGTTCTTCGCCAACGGCCTCGCGATCGGCACCGACACCGCATTCCCCTACGCCGCCTCCCTCACCCCGTCCGCCACCGGCGTCTACATCCTGACCGCCATCGCCACCGACAACGGCGGCAACCAGACCCTCAGTTCCTCCGTCAGCGTCACCGTCGTCGCCGGCGCGCTGCCCGCGGTCGCGATCACGTCGCCCGCGAACCTCGCGGCCATCGCCGTCGGCACCTCCAACACCGTCACCGCCACCGCCTCGGCCACCGCCCCCGCGACCATCGCGAGCGTCCAGTTCTTCGCCAACGGTCTCTCCCTCGGCTCCGACGCCACCTTCCCCTACACCGCGACGTTCAGCCCGGCGGCCAACGGCGCCTACGTGCTCACCGCCACCGCCACCGATTCCCTCGGTAACCAGACCACCAGTACCGCGGTCAACGTCACCGTCGCCTCCAACGTCGCCCCCACCGCCGCCATCACCGCCCCGGCCAACGCCGGCACCGTCGGCGTCGGCGTCCCCACCACGATCACCGCGACCGCCACCGACTCCGATGGCTCCGTGACCAACGTCCGCTTCTTCGCCAACGGCGCGCTCCTCGCCACCTCCGCGTCCGTCTCGTCCCCCTACACCTTCGCGTGGACGCCCACCATCCCCGGCAGCTACGCCCTCACCGCGGTCTCGACCGACAACCTCGGCGCGACCACCACCTCGGCCACCGTCACCGTCACCGCCACCGGCGGCAACGCCCCCAGCGTCGCGATCGCGTCGCCCGCCGCCGGCTCGGCCGTCGCGGTCAACTCCACCGCCACCCTCACCGCCACCGCCACGGCCGCCACTGGCACGATCGCCAGCGTCCAGTTCTTCGCCAACGGCGTCTCCCTCGGCTCCGACACGGTCTTCCCCTACACCGCGACGTGGACCCCGGTCTCCACCGGCAGCTACTCGCTCACCGCGCTCACCACCGACACCGCGGGCAACCAGGCCACCAGCGCCGCGGTCGCGATCACCGTCGCCGCCAATGTCGCTCCAACCGTCAGCATCGGCTCCCCCGTCAATGCCGCTACCGTTCCCGTCGGCACCGCCACCTCGATCTCCGCCACCGCCGCCGACACCGACGGCACCATCGCCGGCGTCCAGTTCTTCGTGAACGGCGGCCTCATCGGCACCGATACCACGGCGCCCTACAGCCTCGCTTGGACGCCCACGATCAACGGTAGCTACACCCTCACCGCGGTCGCCACCGACAACGCCGGTGCCACCACCACCTCCGCCGCGATCGGCGTCACCGCGGGCGGCGGCAACGCCCCCACCGTCAGCCTCACCGCACCCCTCGCCGGCAGCGTGGCCGTCGGCTCCGCCAACCCCGTCACCGCCCTCGCCGGCGCGACGCTGTCCGGAACCTCGATCGCCGGGGTCCAGTTCTTTGCCAACAACACCAGTATCGGCACCGCCACGACGTTCCCGCACCGGATCACCTGGACCCCCACCGTCACCGGCACCTACGCGCTCACCGCCGTGGCCACCGATACCGCCGGCAACCAGGCCACCAGCGCCTCGGTCAGCGTCTCCGTCGCCGCCAACCAGCTCCCCACCGTCGCCGTCACCGCTCCGGCCAACGCCGCCTCCGTCGGCGTCGGCTCGACCAACCCCGTTTCCGCCGCCGCCACCGATGCCGACGGCACGATCGTCAGCGTCCAGTTCTTCGCCACCCCTGCGGGCGGCACCGCCGTCGCCCTCGGCACCGTCCTCACCTCGCCCTACTCGGCGACGTGGACGCCCAACGTCGCCGGCACCTATGCGATCACCGCCGTCGCGACCGACAATGTCGGCGGCACCACCACCTCCGCCGCCCATACCGTGACCGTCACCGGCGGCCTCGCCCCCGCCGTCGCGCTGGTGTCTCCCGGCGCCAACGTCGCCAACGGCACCGTCACCACCCTCACGGCGACCGCCTCCGCCGCCACCGGCACCATCGCCAGCGTCCAATTCTTCGCCAACGGCGTCTCGCTCGGGACCGACACCACGTTCCCCTACACGGCCACCTGGACGCCGGTCGCCAACGGCAATATCGCCCTCACCGCGGTCGCCACCGACACCGCCGGCAACCAGGCCACCAGCGCCACCGTGACCGTCGCCGTCGCCGCCAACGTCGCGCCCACCGTCACCGTCACCGCCCCGGCCAACGCCGCGTCCGTCGGCGTCGGCTCCGTCAACCCAGTCACGGCCACCGCCGCGGATACCGACGGCACCCTCGTCAGCGTGCAGTTCTTCGCCAACGGCGTGTCCCTCGGCGCCGCCGACACCACCTCGCCGTACAGCGCGTCCTGGACGCCCACGGTCGCCGGTGCTTACGCGCTCACCGCCGTCGCCACTGACAACCTCGGCGCGACCACCACCTCCGCCGCCAACACGGTCACTGTGACCGGCGGCGCCGCTCCCGTGGTCGCCGTGGTTTCGCCCGGCGCCGCCGTCGCGGTCAATTCCACCGTCGCCCTCGGAGCCACCGCCACCGCCACCGCGCCCGCGACCATCGCCCGCATCGAGTTCTTCGCCAACGGCGTCTCGCTCGGCCTCGATACCACCTTCCCCTACACCGCGACGTGGACGCCCACGGCCACCGGCACCTACTCGCTGACCGCCGTCGCCCTCGACACCGCCGGCAACCAGGCCACCAGCTCCGCGGTTTCCGTCGCCGTCGCCGCCAACCAGCTTCCGACCGTCAGCCTCACGGCCCCCGCCAATGCCGCCACGGTCGGCGTCGGTTCCGTCAACCCCGTCGCCGCCACCGCGGCCGACACCGACGGCAGCGTCGTCTCCGTCCAATTCTTCGCCAACGGCGTTTCCCTCGGGACCGACACCACCGCGCCCTACACCGCTTCGTGGACCCCCACCGTCGCCGGCACCTACGCCCTCACCGCCGTCGCCATCGACAACGTCGGCGGCACCACCACCTCCGCGACGAACACGGTGACGGTTTCCGGCGGCAACGCCCCCACCGTTTCCGTCACTGCGCCCACCAACGGTTCCGCCGTCGCCGTCAACACCACCAGCACGGTGACCGCCACCGCTTCCGCCACCTTGGCCGGCGCGACCCTCGCCCGGGTCGAGTTCTTCGCCAACGGCGTCTCGCTCGGGGTCGACACCACCTTCCCCTACAGCACGACCTGGACGCCGACCGCGCTCGGCACCTACGCCCTCACCGCCCTGGCCACGGACACGTCCGGTAACCAGGCCACCAGCACGGCCAACAGCGTGACGGTCTCCGCCGCCGGCGCCGGCCCCGCGCCCACGGTCTCTCTCACCTCGCCCAACAGCGGCGCCACCTACGTCGTCGGCCAGCCCGTCACCATGGGCGCCACCGTCGGTGTCGGCTCCAGCTTCATCACCGCCGTCCAATTCTTCGTCAACGGCATCTCCATCGGCGGCGGCTCCACTCCCCCCAACGGCCAGGGCGCCGTGCCGTTCTGGACCGCCGCGTGGACGCCCGCCGCCCCCGGCAGCTACACCTTCACCGCCGTCGTCACCGACGCCACCGGCGCCCAGGTCACCTCCGCGCCGATCAGCATCACGGTCGCCGCCGTCTCGGTGCCGATAATTGCTATCGCGAGCCCGTCCAACGCCACCAGCTTCCCACCCAATCTTCCCCAGACCTTGGTCGCTAACGTTTCCAACGTCACCAACACCTCCGTATTGAACGTCCAGTTCTTTGCCAATAACCTCGCGCTCGGCACGGTCTCTTCTTTCCCCTATTCGCTTAACTGGACGCCCTCCACGACAGGAAGCTACTCCGTCATTGCAGTCGTCACCACCAGTTCTGGCGTTGCGGTCACTTCAGCGCCGGTTGTTTACAGCGTCGCCTCCGGCACGGTGCCGACTGTCAGCGTCACCTCGCCCGCCAGCGTCAACGTCGGCTTCCCGCAGAACATCGTCGCCACCGCCGCCGCCACCCAGGCCGGCGCCGTCCTCCGCGACGTCCAGTTCTTCGTCAACGGCGTCTCGATCGGCACCGACGCCACCTTCCCCTTCGGCCTCGCGTGGACGCCCATCGTCCCCGGCGCCTACTCGCTCACCGCCGTCGCCACGGACACACTCGGCAACCGCCAGACCAGCGCCGCCGTCGCCGTGAGCGCCAACGCCGTGAGCACCACCGCGCCGTCCGTCAATATCGTCACGCCGGCCAATAGCTCCACCATCAGCATCGGCACCACGCCGGCCCCCGTTGTCACGATCACGGCCAGCGCTTCCGACCCCGACGGCACCATCGCCAGTGTGCAGTTTTTCGCCAACGGCATCTCCCTCGGCACGGTCACGGCCTTCCCCTACACCCTCGCTTGGACCCCCACCGCGGAAGGCGTGTACTCGCTGTCGGCCCTTGCGATCGACAATGGCGGCAACTCGACCCGGAGCTCCGCGATCAGCGTTACCGCCACCGCGGCCGGCGCACCCACCGTCAACCTCACGACGTCGGCCGCCGGCGGCACGAGCACCGTGAATTCCCCGGTCACCCTCAACGCCAACGCCACCGCCGCCTTCGGCCGCACGGTCGCCAGCGTCCAGTTCCTCGCCAACGGCGTCAACGTCGGCGCGGCGGACACCACCTTCCCGTATTCCACGACTTGGACGCCCACCGCGCCCGGCGTGTATGCCATCACGGCGACCGCCACCGACGATATCGCCGTGTCCGGCACCTCCTCCGCGGTGAACATCACCATCACCGCCGGCACTCCGCCCGCCGTGAATCTCACGAGTCCCGGCAACGGTTCGACCATCGCCGTCTCGACCGCCCAAACGATCACGGCCACCGCGACCGCCTCTGCG
>JBIKOK010000244.1:0-10114 GCA_044358025.1 Opitutaceae bacterium | reverse complement strand
AGCGTCCAGTTCCTGGTGAACGGCATCTCGATCGGCACCGACAACAGCTCGCCCTACAGCGTCAGTTACACCCCGCTCAGCCTCGGTGCCTACACCCTTACCGCCATCGCCACCGACTCGCTGGGCAACACGACCACGTCCACCGCCGTGAACTTCACCGTCGTCGCCGCGGTCGGCCCGACCACCGTGGTCACCGCTCCGGTCAACGGCACCTCGGGCAACGTCGGCAGCGCCGTCACGGTCACGGCCAACCCCACCTCGGGCGGGGCGATCACCAGCGTCCAGTTCTTCGCCAACGGCGTCTCGATCGGCACCGACACCACCTCGCCCTACAGCGTCTCGTGGATTTCCCTCGTCGGTGGCCCCGTTTCGCTCACCGCCGTCGCCACTGACGGCAGCAACGTCACCGGTGCGATCTCGAACCCCGTGACCTTCACGGTGCTCACGCCTCCCGCCACCGTTTCCATCACCGGACCCGGCGCCGGCGCGTCGCTGCCCGTCAACGTCGCCCAGACCGTCTTCGCCAGCGCCACCGTCACCAACGGCACCGTCGTCAGCGTACAGTTCTTCGTCAACGGCATCGCTCTCGCCACCGACACCACCTTCCCCTTCAGCGCCCCGTGGACGCCCGTCACCACCGGCACCTTCGCCCTCACTGCGAAGGCCACCGATAATTTCGGCACCGTCACCGATTCCGCCACCACCTCCGGCGTCGTCACCGTCACCGTCACCGGCGGCACGGCGCCCGGCGTCGCGATTTCCAGCCCGGCCAACCCGTCCACGATCGGCGTCGGCCTCGCCCAGACCCTCGTCGCCAGCGCCACCGCGGTCAACGGCACCATCGCCAGCGTCCAGTTCCTCGCCAATAACGTCTCCCTCGGCACCGACACGACGTTCCCCTACAATCAAGCTTGGACGCCCACCGCCGTCGGCACCTACGAAATCACGGCCGTCGCCACCGACACGCTCGGCAACCAGACCACCAGCGGCATCACCACGATTACCGTGGACCCCATCAGCGCCGGCGCTCCGGTAGTCTCGCTCACGTCGCCCGCGGCCGGCGCCGCACTCCCGGTCGGCGTCACCACGCTGTTGACGGCCGCCGCCACCGACCCTGACGGCACGATCACCAGCGTGGAATTCATCTCCAACGGGGCCTCGCTCGGCCTCGACACGGTGTTCCCCTACAACCTCCCGTTCACGCCCGGCGCCACCGGCACCTACGTCCTCTCGGTCCGCGCCACCGACAACGGCGGCAATATCACCACGAGCGCCGCGGTCACTGTCACGGTCACCGGCGGCACCGCGCCCAGCGTCGCCATCGACGGCCCGGCCAACGGCGTCACCCTCGGCGTCAACGTTCCCCAGACCATCACCGCCACCGCGACCTCGCCCACCGGCTTCATCAAGGACGTCCAGTTCTTCCTCAACGGTCAGCCGCTCTCCTCCGACAGCAGCTATCCCTACGCGGCCGACTGGAACCCGACCGCCATCGGCACCTACGCCCTCACCGCCCGCGCCACCGACAACCTCGGTAACATCACCGACTCCGCCCCCGTTGTTGTCGTCCTCGGCGCCTCCGCCGCCCCCACCATCAGTGTCACGAATCCGCCCAACGGCAGTTCCTACACCGTCGGCGCTGTGCTGAATCTCACGGCCGACGCCGCGGACTCCGACGGCACCATCACCGGCGTGCAGTTCTTCGTGAACGGCGTGCCGCAGGGCGCCGCCGACTCCGTCTCGCCCTACACCGGCACCTGGTCCCCCGGCTCCGTCGGTATCTACACCCTCACCGCCCGCGCCACCGACAACAACGGCAACCTCACGACCAGCGCCCCGGTCACCGTCACCATCGGGGCCAACGCCGCGCCCACCGTCGCCCTCACCAGTCCCGCCGCCGGCACCTATAGCCTCGGCAACCTCGTTCTCGTCTCCGCCGCGGCCAACGACTCCGACGGCTCCGTGGCGAGCGTCCAGTTCTTCGCCAACGGCCTCGCCATCGGCACCGCCACCGGCGCGCCCTACAACACCAGTTGGCGCCCCACGCTCGCCGGCACCTTCCGCCTCACCGCCGTCGCCACCGACAACGTCGGCAATGTCACCACCAGCTCCGTCGTCAGCGTCACCATCACCTCGACCGCCGCCCCGGCCGTCACGATCAATAATCCGATCGTCGGTCAGCCCTACGGCGTGGGTAACTCCATTCCGTTCACCGCCAATCCCTCCGGCGGCAACGGCCCGATCGCCCAGATCCAGTTCTTCGTCAACGGCACGAGCATCGGGGTCGACAACACCTCGCCCTACTCCTCGACGTTCACCCCCAACGCCCCCGGCACCTACAGCCTCCTCGCCATCGCCACCGACAGCGCCGGCCTCTCCTCCTCCAGCGCCGCGGCGATCACCATCGTCGTCACCGGCAACAGCGCCCCCGCGGTCGTGCTCACCAGCCCGCCCAACGGCACCAACGTCAACGGCGGCACCATCGTCAACCTCACCGCCATCGCCACCGATGTCGACGGCACCATCGCCTCCGTCCGCTTCCTCGCCAACGGCAACCAGGTCGGCACGACCGCCACCACGATTCCGTTCGGCACCGCCTGGAGCCCGTCCGCCGCCGGCACCTACAGCGTCACCGCCCAGGCCACCGACAGCTCCGGCAACGTCACCAACTCGGCGCCCATTAACGTCACCGTCGTCGCCAACGCCGTGCCCACGGTCTCGCTGACCTCCCCCGGCAACGGCGCCACTGTCCGCGTCGGCTCCGGCGCCACCCTCGCCGCCACGGCCAGCGATCCCGACGGCACCATCGCCAGCGTCCAGTTCTTCGCCAACGGCCTCTCCATCGGCACGGACAACACGTCGCCTTACACCACCCAATGGACCCCGGGCGCCGAGGGCATCTATCGCCTCAACGCCGTCGCCCTCGACAATTCCGGCGCCGCCACCACCTCGGGCACCGTCCTCGTCCTCGCCGTCAGCGCGGCCTCCGGCGGCACCGACACCGTCTACGCCGGCAGCTACGCCGGCAGCGGTGAGATCGGGCGCTTCGCCGCCATCAGTATCCGCGGCAAGAGCGCCGCCTTCATCGGCTTCTCCCAGACCACGCCGAACAAGGTCTACTTCTTCGACAGTCTGCCCGTGGACCTCGGCGGCAGCTTCTTCCTCGGTGATTCCCTCGGCCGCGCCGTGATTGCCGGCTCGGTCAACGACACCGGGGTCTCCGGTTCCCTCGATGCCGGCCGCGTGAGCTTCATCGCTCCGATCACCTTCCCGTCCACCGTGGGCACCGTCGCCTCCGGCTTCTACACCGGCAATCTGACCAACCGCGCCGGCAGTGTCCTCTCGGCCATCGTCGGCTCCGACGGCTCGATCTTCCTCTACGCCACGGACGGCGGCTCGTTCCGCGACGCCGGCGCCGGCTCCGTCAGCGCCACCGGCTCGTTCGCGATCACCACCTCCAGCGGCAACCGCTTCACCGGTCGCGCGGATCCCGCCACCGGGTTCCTCACCGGCACGCTCACCGGTGGCCCCGGCGGCACGTTCACCGCCGCCCTCGCGTCCGGCGTCTCGTTCAGCGACGGCTTCCTCCGCAACCTCTCGACCCGCGGCCCCGTCGGCACCGGCAGCGATATCCTCGTCGCCGGCTTCGCCGTCAGCGGCAACGCGCCGAAGAGGGTGCTCGTTCGCGCCATCGGCCCGACGCTCGCCGCCTTCGGCGTGGCTGGTGCGCTCGCCGACACCCGCCTCGACCTCTTCAGCGGCAACACCCTCGTCGTCGCCAACGACAACTGGGGTGGCGCCGGCGACGTGATCGCCGCCTCGGCCGCCGTGGGCGCGTTCCCGCTCTCGCCGTCCAGCCTCGACTCGGTCGTCCTCGCCACCCTGCCGCCCGGTCTCTACACCGCGCAGGTCAGCGGCGTCGGCGGCCGCACCGGTGTCGCCCTCGTCGAACTCTACGACGTCGATACGCTCCAGGCCTTCTCGACCCAGAAACTCACCAACGTCGCCACCCGCGCCGTCCTGACCGCCGCGCAAAACCAGATCATCGCCGGCTTTATGGTCAGCGGCACGACGGCGAAGAAGGTCCTCATCCGCGCTGTCGGCCCGACCCTCGGTCGCGCCCCGTTCAACATCCCCGGCACGCTGGCCGACCCGATGCTCAGCCTCGTCCGCGGCGACGGCGTCGTCGTCCGCGAAAACGACAATTGGGAAACAGGCAACGACGCGTCGCTCATCAGCGAAGCCTCCGTCAAAGTCGGTGCCTTCGCGCTGTCGGCCGGGGCGAAAGATTCGGCGATTCTGATTAATCTCCCGCCCGGCACCTACAACGCTCAGGTCAGCGGCGGGGCCCCCGGCACCGGCACCGTCCTGGTCGAAGTCTACGAAGTCCCGTAAGCGAGTAGGGCGGACTTCAGTCCGCCCTTTGGCCATCGATACCTTCTCGGCCGCGCCTCACCCGCGCGGCCTTTTTTTTGTGTCGGCCCGGCCGCCGGCCGGGCTGCCCGCCCACCGGGCGGGCCGACAAAGGCAAAGTCTGAAACCTACGGGACGTTGCCTCTAATTCCCGTTCGCTTTCGAGATGAGATTCACGCGATTTGTAGGAGCCCGCTTGCGGGCGATGGCTACGAGCTGAATCGCCTGCAAGCAGGCTCCGACCTTCCGGCGGGTTAGTCTCACCGTGATCGCGAATTGGAATAATCCACAACAGCCGGAGGTATGATCCAGGGTCGGTCTGAACCCCGGAAAATTTGGGCGGATCGACCGCCGTTGGTCTTGCGGTGCGGTCCGCCCGCCCTCCGTCTTCGTCCCCCGCCGCGTTGGCCGCTGCTGCTTTTCTCTCACCACAGCGGCCCCATAAACCCCGCCGCCAGCTTCACGCCCACCACCCCCAGATTCTTCGCCGCGTGCGCCGCGCAGCACGGCAGCAACGACCGCTGCGGATTCCACGGCGCGAGCCGCGCCGCATACAGCCACAGCGACAGCGCAAACACCACGCCCGTGCTGAACCAGCCCTTCGCTCCCAATGTCAGGGCAAACCCCGCCTCATCCCACCGCCACAAAAACGGATGCAGCGCCGCAAACCCCGCCGATGCCCCCACGGCCCCCGCCCACATCGCGGCCCGTCCCCGGTTTTCCACGACGATCCACCCGCGAAAAATCAGCTCCTCGATGACCGGGGCCGCCACCACCGAGTAGAGCGCAAACAGCCAGGTCATCCGCGACTGCTCCGCCGCGAGCCCCAGCGCGAGTTCGCCGCCGGTCTCCGCCGCCAAAATCACGAGCGCCCCCGCCACCGCGATCACGACCGCCCGCTGCGGCGCCTCCGTCGCCCCCGGCAACGCCCCCGGCTTCGCCGTTCCGCTCCGCGCCGCCCGCCGGTCGTCCAGCCACAGCTTTCCGACATACAGGCCCGCCGCCGTCATGATGAGGAGCAAGAGAGGGGAGTTCACCGCCCTGTCATGCCCGACCGCGCCCCGCCGAGGCAACCTCCTGGTTTCGCCTTCGTCCCCGGCGCAGAAGATCCCGCGCAACCCGCCGCGCTCCCCGCCGTCCTCTCTGGCGGTCTTCCTCTCTCCATGCTCCTGCCCCGCCTCCTCCTTGTCGCCTCGCTGGCGCTCCTCGCCTCGCCCGCTTTCGCGGCCCTGCCGCTCGACCAACGCCCCGCCAAGCCCGACGAGTGGGGCTACCGCCCGGCCGACGGCACAACGGTCCCGCTCAACCCGCCCACGTTCACCTGGATCGCCCCCGCCAACGCCGCGACCTACACGGTCCAATGGTCCGCGGACCGCGACTTCCCCGCCACCGCCGTCACCACCACCGTCCCGGACATCGTCTGGCCCACCTACACCCACGACCGTCCCGTCACCCCGGGCACCTACTTCTGGCGCTATCGGCTCGCGGACAAAACCGGCGCGCCCTCCGAGTGGAGCCTCGCGCGCCGCGTGATCGTGCCCGCTTCGGCCGCGACGCTCCCGATGCCCACCCTCGCTCAGCAACGCGCCAAAGTCCCCGCGCAACACCCGCGGCTCTTTCTGCGGCCGGAGGACCTTCCCCGCCTCCGCGCCCTCGCCCGCGGGACGGAAGCACCGGCCCTGGCCGTGCTCAAGAAATCCGCCGACGCCTATATCAAAGCCGGCCCTACGCCGGAGCCGGTGCACCGGGGCTCCGCTCGCGACAAAGAAAACGCCGAGCTCATCAAATACTGGTGGCCCAACCGCGAGCAGACCGAAAAAGCCTGCACCGAAGCCGAGACCCTCGCGTTCGTCTATCTCCTCACCGGCGACAAGATCTACGGCGAGGCCGCGCGCCGTTGGGTGCTCCATCTCGCTTCCTGGGACCCGCAGGGCACGACGAACTTCACCCTCAACTGCGAGGCCGGCAAACCGCTCCTCTACCGTCCCGCCCGCGCCTACGACTGGGCCTGGGACATGTTCACCCCCGCGGAGCGCACGAAAATCCAAACCGCCTTCCGCGCCCGCGTGCTCGACGCCTGGAACAGCGGCGAAGTGCAAAAAGGCGTCGGCCACCTCCAGCGCCCGTTCGGCAGCCACGCCAACCGCGTCTGGCACAAACTCGCCGAGGCCGGCCTCGCCTGGCTCGACGAAATCCCGGAGGCGCCCCAGTGGCTCGACTACGCCGTCAATAAATTCTTCGCCTGCTACCCCGTCTGGTCCGACGACGACGGCGGCTGGCACGAGGGCGTCAGCTACTGGAGCGGCTACCAATCCAAAGCCGTTTGGTGGCTCCAGGTCGCGAAGTCCGCCCTCGATCTCGACGGCCTGAAAAAACCCTTTTTCGCCCAGGTCGGCGATTACCCCCTCTACCTCGCCCCGCCGCATTCGCCCAACGCCGGCTTCGGCGATCTCTCGTTTCGCGCGATCACGCCGCCGAGTTTCATGGAGTATCACCTGCGCGCCCGCAGCGTCAGCGGCGACGGCGGCAGCGCCGGCCACTGGCGGTGGTGGACGCAGGCCGGCGGCATGAAGGAAAACGGCGGCGTCCTCGGCTTCCTCTACCGCGCCAACCTCCCGCCGCTCCCCGCCGCGCGTCCGCCGACCGATCTCCCCCAGTCGAAAATCTTCCACGGCATCGGCATCGCCAGCCTCCACACCACGCTCCTCGACGCGCGCGACGACGTGCACTTCGCCCTCAAAGCGAGCCCGTTCGGCACCCAAAGCCACGGGCACAACGCCCAAAACAGTTTTCTGCTCAACGCCTACGGCGAAGCCCTCCTCGTCGCCTGCACCTACCGCGATCTCCACGGCAGCAAGTTTCACTACCAATGGGTCCACAGCACTCGCGCGCAAAACGCCGTGCTCGTCAACGGGGCGGGCCAGGTCCCGCACGCCGCCACCTCCACCGGAAAAATCATCCGTGAGGAACTCACGCCCACCCACGACTCCATCGTCGGCGATGCCACCGCCGCCTACGGCCCGCGCCTCGAGCGGGCCCGCCGCCACACCGTCTTCGTGAAGGGCCCGCAGCCCTACCTCGTGATTTACGACGAACTCGTGGCGCCCCAGCCCGCGACATTTCAGTTCATGCTCCATGCCTTGAGCCCGTTCACCGTCGACGAAAAAGCCGCCCGCCTGAGCGTCGCCCAACCCAAGGCCGGCCTGGCCGTCGCCTACCTCTCGCCCGTGCCCCTCACGTTCGCGCAGACCGACGGCTTCACGCCCGCGCCGACCAAGGAATTTCCCAACCAATGGCACGTCGAAGCCGGCACGACCGAACGTCGCCGGGAACTCGGGATGGTCACCGTGCTCGTCCCGCACCGCGCCGGCCAGGCGCCCGTGTGGCAGTCCCGCCGCACCGACGCCGCCACCGGCGTCACCGTGGACGTGACGATCGGCGGCCAGACCCGCGCCGTGCATTTCCCCGCCCCCGGCCACGACGACCCCGCGCGACTGGAGCCGGTCAACTAAGCACGCATCAATCACACTTGTCTGAAGAAATCCTTTTGTCACAGAGCGCACCGAGGTCCGAACCGAGGTCACGGAGCCAAGCACCTTGCCCGCTCTGTGGCCTCTGTGGGCTGGGCTCCGTGCCCTGTGAAATGCATTTGGTCAGGTTGGGTGTGAAACATACGGGCGAGGGCAGGGCGCCCCGCTGCCCGCGCCCTCGGGAGCGGCGGTTTCCCCACCGCCGCGTCTTCCCCGCACTCACTCCCCTCCCGCCCCCGGTCCGCTACCGCGCATCGAGCGGACTGCGCACGCCCAGCCCCGGTTTCTGCATCACCTGCGCGTCGATCTGCGTGGTTTCCACGCTCTCGTGCCCCAGCAGCTCCTGCACGGTGCGGATGTCCGTGCCCGCCTCCAGCAGATGCTTGGCAAACGAATGCCGCAGCCCATGCGGCGTCACCCGCTGGTCGATCTTCGCCGCCTCGGCTGCGCGCTGCAAAATCCGTTGAAACGTCGTGTTGATCACGGGGTGCCTGCGCCGTGCCCCGGTCACCGGATCGATCCTCACCTCCCGCGAGGGGAAACACCCATTGCCACTCCCCCTTCTCGCCGGCGCGCGGGTATTTGCCGCCAGTCCCTCCGGTAGCCAGACCCCCGGCAGGCCCTCCGCCCGGTCAGCCTCGAAAAGCGGACGCAGCGGTGAAACGACCATCTGAATCCAGCCCGCGGAAACCGATCGCCGTTGACCCCGCGCCCGGCTCCGCGCCATCGCCGGGGTCGCCGCCCTGGTCTGACCGCGCTTCCCCGCCAGGACGCCCTCGAACCGTCCCTGAAGGATCCGGCCAGCTTCCCGGAAGGATCCCGCCCGGGGCCCTACCGGGCGCGCTCGCCCCGCGCCCGGCTCCGCGCCACCGCCGGGGTCGCCCGCCTGGTCTGACCGCGCTTCCCCGCCAGGACGCCCTCGAACCGTCCTCGAATCGTCCTCGAACCGTCCCCGAAGGTTCCGGCCAGCTTCCCGGAAGGATCCCGCCCGGGTCCCTACCGGGCGCACTCGCCCCGCGCCCGGTTCCGCGCCACCGCCGGGGTCGCCGGCCTGGTCTGACCGCGCTTCGCCGCCTGAAAAAACCACCACAGCGGCAGCCGCGCTGAGTTTGGACCTTGTCTCGCCCGTTCCGCCAAATACCCTTTCGCCAGCATGATCGTCGCCGGCGCCCTCCTGACCTTGCAACGATGCAGCAAGGCGAGGATTTCCCGCCGATACTCCGCGTGTTGGGCCTCTGGCCAACCCGGGCTCGCGAGCGCAGATTTCCCCCCCCCCGGAAACGACACCGCTTCAGTTTTGAGGCTCATTGGTCGGGTGCAGCTTTACGCGGCATCGGTATCAACCGCAAAAAGCTGCACCCTGCCTCGTTTTACCTCTGAAGCCGACCGCAAACTCCGCTTCCCCTCCTTCCCGGAAAAAGCTGCACGCAGTGCAGCCGAATAACGCTGTTAGGCAAAAAAAATGGCGCGCGCCCCATTTCAGGTCTTGGTAATTCCCTACCGCTTTCAATCCGGCGAGCTACTGGTGGCTGTCTTTAGCCGGTCTGACGGGAATATTTGGCAGTTCATAGCTGGAGGCGGAGAGGACCGCGAAGATCCATTATCGACAGCTAAGCGTGAGGCATCTGAAGAGGCCGGTATCCAAGACGGCAGCTGGCTTGCACTTGATTCCAAGGCTTCGATACCGCGATACCATTTTGTAGGCGCGGAGCACTGGCACCCCGACATTTTTGTTATCCCTGAGCACGCTTTTGCGGTCGCAGCAGAAGGTGAGGCTTTTGGTATCTCATGCGAGCACGATCAGTATAAGTGGGTGCCTGCGTCAGTTGCGCCTCGTATGCTAGCTTTTGATTCAAACCGCGTCGCCCTTTGGGAGTTAACAGAGAGGTTGAAGAAATGAAAACGGAGCCTAACCCGGAGAGTTGTGTGACGCGCAGCCGTCACACGACTCCTGTTGAACAAGCCCACGACTGACGGCGGCAGTTGGCAACGCGGTGCGGGCCCCGGCGCGATTTCGCCTTATGCGTTTTGTGTCGGCCCGGTGATCGCGGCGCGGCGCGCGCCGCGCGTCTTTGCCGGGCGCGCCGGCCTCGGCGCAGATCGCGCGGTTGATTCCGGCGTAGTCCGCCGCGTGCCGTGCCCGCGTTTTTCCGCCTGCGCGCGCCCGTTTC
>JBIKOK010000426.1:0-2523 GCA_044358025.1 Opitutaceae bacterium | reverse complement strand
TATTGCGATCCCTGCGGCAAGGTATCGCCTGCTGGGTGCCGCTCGGCGCGCAGCCCTCGGCGCTGCACGGCGAAGATCCGCCGCACGCGCCGATCAGCGTCACGTTCGGCGCGAATCACCGGCAGGGGGAAACGAGCCTTGGGCAACGGGCCGAAGCCGCCAGCGGTCAGATCATCGCGGCCGGCGAACGCGGGGGCTACTATCACGAGGAGCGCGGGGAATTCCGCGCACCTCATCCACGAGCGCACCGTTCCGTTGCGGCACGCGGTCAAGAGGGCCCGGCCGACGAGGCGGTACGACGGCCGGGAAAACCGGGCGCGGGACAAAAAGGGAGCGAAGGAATCGTAACCGACGCGGCCAACCCTGGTCACCTCTTCCGTCGCCGTCGCTGGCGGCGTAGCTGACGACGAACATTCTCTTTATCTGCGGTGCGCGCGGCGTTGCCGGCCGCGCCCCGGCCCTTTTGCAGCTCGTGACGATGGCATTGGCGGTTTCGCGTGACGGGAGCGATCGGGCGAGGCGTCGCGTCGGATGTCGCGTGACGGGAGCGATCGGGCGAGGCGTCGCGTCGGATGTCGCCCATCGGGGGCTAATGGCGAGCTGGACCCACGCGCGCCGGCGAAGAAGCGCTCCGGGTAATGCCCCAGGCTTGGCGCGTCAGTCCTTCAATGTCTCGCGCACGATTCGGCGCAGACGCTCCCGGGAGACACGCCAGCCCAGCGTGCGGTGACAAAAACCCCGCCCGCCCGGGTGATGGGCAAAATCCAAGGACTCAGCGTAAAACTCATCGAGCTGCGAAATACGACCTACCCCGCGTACAAAGTCCCGGTCCGCGGCAAAATAGTTCGGGTTGAGCTCAAGGAAAACGCGGAGGATGCGCGCGGTCGGTCTCAGCGCCTTCCGCAGCACGACCGCCTCGTAGTCCGCGCGGTAGACTCCGTGCTTGGCGCAATATTTTTCGGCAAAGGTCATCGGCGAAACAAATTCACGCCCTCGCATCCGTTTGACGCCTTGGCCAGGTCGCCGTCGACCAGCCTCAATTTGTGGGCCACGGCCTCGTGCAGGCACGGCTCGTCATCGACGATTGGGCGGCTGGCATTTCTCCGCGAAATCAAGGGGCCCGAACGGACCGCATCGGCCACCTCAACCATCTCACCTGCCCCGTCCCGTCGCGCGTCGATCACGGCCAATGGCAGCTTGGGGTCAGACCCACCGGTCAGTTCGCGCTTGTCCGCCGCGTGGTCGCGTTGCGGAGCGTGCCAGGGCAAGCGGCAGTCGTGGAGGGCGATCGCTGGCGTTCGGGCGCGCCGCATTTCGCGTGTCACAGGGCAGGGGCGATGGGGCATCGAAACGCAATTCCGTCTGACGTTGATCCGCTCTTGATGGCGGGCGGACCGCCGCGTAGAGAGGCCGACAAGAGAATCCGAGCGGGCAGGCAATTGGACGGGTGGAGGCATTCAGACCCTGGCAGACCGCCGGGAGGCCAGGTCGCGCAGCACCTCGAGCACGCGGTCGAATTCGAGCGCTTTGTCAAAAAAGTGGTCCGCACCTGACGAGAGCGCCCAATGCCGAAACGCCGAAGTCCCGAAATTCGACAGCACTATGACAGCGCAGGAAGCGTTGCCGCTCTTTATCTGCGAGGAAATGAGGCAGCCGTCGCCGTCGTCCAGTTGGAGATCCAGCACAACGGCATCAGGCCGATGCGCGTCAAATAACTGTAGCGCTTCCTCGACCGAGCCGGTCTCGCCGACAATTTCCGCCGGGCAAGCCTCCTGGATCAGACGGCGGAGGCGCCAGCGCACCGGCAGCGAATTTTCGACAAGGAGGACGCGCAGAAGGCTGGGGGCCGGAGTGCTCAAGGGAGCGGCGCGGAAATGAGGTGGGGACCGTTTGGTCGGGGACTCTCACCGGACGGTTGGCCTCGTGCGCGGCGACCAATCCGATGCGCGCTGGCCGAAGGGGGGGCTGCCGGCGAGGCCACCCGAACTCCGGCGACAGTTGTCGAACCGAAGAGGGGACGGGCCGAAAGCGTATTCACCCGTTCAGCCTACCGGAAACCGCGCGGCACCGGTAGTGGTTAAAAGCTGAACCTGATGTCAGCGATACGCTGACAGCCTGTCGGTAAAACTCCCGACAGGCCAGCGCATCGCCGCGTCACTCTACGAGGCGGTGCTGCATCGCGTAGCGCGCCAGCTCGACGTTGGTGCGCAAGGCAAGCTTCTCCGCAATGCGGGCGCGATAAGTGGCGACGGTCTTCTCGCTCAGCGCGAGCCCCGCGGCGATTTCCTTGATTGTTTGGCCCGTTGCGACGAGGCGCAAAACCTCGAGCTCCCGCAGCGAAAGCGTCTCGTGCGGTTCCTGCGCGAACGGCTGGCCGAGTGCGGCGACGAGCTGCACGGCCAAGGCCGCGCTCACATAGCGGCCGCCGGCGAGGACCTTCTTCACCGCGGCGAACATCTCATCCGCCACGCTCGCCTTGGTCAGGTAGCCCGCGGCGCCGAGCCGGAAGGCGCGCACCGCAAA
>JBIKOK010000375.1:0-4184 GCA_044358025.1 Opitutaceae bacterium | reverse complement strand
GGGGCGCGTTGTCGGTCACATCGCCGCCGCCGCCTTTCGTGAGCCCTTCTCGCGCGTAGCCCCCCACCCCCCCGTTGTCGCTCGCGAAAATCAGCACCGTGGTCTCCGCCAACTTCAGCTCCTCCAACTTCGCCATCACCCGGCCAACGCTCTCATCCACACTCGCGATCATCGCCGCATAGGTCGGATTGTTGTGCCCGCCGACGCCCGGCTTGTTTTTAAATTTCGCGATCAACTCCGGCTTCGCCTGGTGCGGCGAGTGGACGCCAAAATGCGGCAGATAGAGGAAAAACGGCCCATCCTTTTTCCGCGCAATAAAATCCACCGCCCGATCCGTGAGAAAGTCCGCCAGGTACTGGCCCTTCGGATACTCCGTCTTCGGGTTGGTCGCGAAATCAAAGTGCACCCCCATGCTCACGATCGCCTCGTCGAACCCGCGCTGGCCCGGCGCATGCGGCCCCTGCTGCCCGATATGCCACTTGCCAAACATCGCCGTCGCATAGCCCGCCGCCTTCAGCGCCTGCGGCAAGATCACCCGGTCCAGCGGCAGTTCCGCGAGATTGTCCACCGGCCGCAACGGCCGCTTGCTCCAGTCGAACCGCTCCACGCCGCCCACCGTGTAAACCCCCGTCCGCGCCCCGTATTGCCCACTCATCAGCGCCGCCCGCGTCGGCGTGCAGTTCTGGCAATGATGGTAGTTCGTAAACTTCATCCCCTGCGCCGCCAGCCGGTCGATGTTCGGCGTCTCGTAATACTTGCTGCCGTAAGCCGCCACGTCCGTGTAGCCGAGGTCGTCGGCCATGATAAAAATAATATTCGGCTTCGGCGCACTGGGCGTGGCCGCCGCGGCGACGCCGACGAAGCCAAGGAGCACGGCCAGGAGACGGAGCGATGCGTTGTTCATGGGTAAATAGTTTCAGACCGACTTCACTGGGCCGGGACGGCGTGGAGGTAGGAGCCCGCTTGCGGGCGATTTTCCGGGAGCGCGGCCGCCTGCCAGGAGCCTCCTCCAAAAGGACGTCTTGCCGCTCATCGTGAATGCGACTGGGGAGAGTTCACTGCTTCGCCTTCTTTGTCTTCCGGTTCGGCTGCCCCGGCCGCTCCGCCCCGAGGCCGGCAAAAACCGGCTCGATCAGCTCCCGCTCCCACGCCTCGAGCGCCGCTCCGAGGCGCGCCACCTCGGCGGGATGCTTCGCGGCCAGATCGGTCGTCTCGGCGATGTCGGCGGAAAGATCATAGAGCTCCGGCGCCTGCTTCGGCAGGTGCACCAGCTTCCACCGTCCTTCGCGCACCGCGCGCAGTTGCCCATTGCGCCAGAACAGCCGCTCGTGCGGCGCACCGGCCTTCTCGCCCGTGAGATACGGGAGCAGATTCACGCTGTCGTAGCTTTTGTCCGTCGGCATCGGCGCCCCCGCCGCGGCGAGCGACGTGGCAAACACGTCCACCGAACTCACCGGTCGGTCATCCGTGCCCCCCGCCGCGATTTTCCCGGGCCACGCTATCAGAAACGGCACCCGCACGCCGCCCTCGTAGACGGTGCCCTTCGCCGCACGCAGCGGCGTATTGACCGAGCCGTTCGGACCCAACGGCCCCCCGTTGTCACTGAAGAAAAACACGAGGGTCCGCTCCGCCTGCCCCGACTCGCGCAACGCCCCGAGCGCCTCGCCGATCGCGTCGTCCATCAAACTCATCTGGGCCGCATAGGCCCGCCGTTTCGGATCCGTGATCGCCGCAAAGCGCGCCAACCGCTCCGGCGTCGGTTCGTTCGGCGAGTGCGGGGCGTTGAACGCCAAATAGAGAAACCACGGCTCGCTCTGGTGCCGCCGCACAAACGCCGCCGCCTCCTGCCCCAACGCCGTCGTCAGGTGCTCCGGCGGCTCCACCGCCACACCATTGCGTTCGACCGGCACCGTATACTCCACCGCCGCGTTCGTTTTCCACTCCCGAAACTTGTGGCCGCCGCCGATAAACCCGAACGTTTCCTGAAAGCCCCGCTTGCCCGGCGCAAATTCCGGCGCCGCCCCCAGGTGCCACTTCCCGATCCAGCCGGTCGTGTAGCCCGCCCGCACGAGGTGCGCCGGCAACAACGTCTCCGAAGTCGGCAACCCTTCGGTGTGATCGCTCGGATCGTAAAACGGATTCCGCTCATGACCGAACCGTTGCTGATAACGCCCCGTCATCAGCCCCGCCCGCGTCGGACTGCAAAACGGATGGGTCACATACCCGCTCGTAAACCGCACGCCCGCCTTCGCGAGCCGGTCGAGATGCGGCGTCGGAATTTCCTTCGATCCCTGAAAGCCCGCATCTGCGTAGCCCTGGTCGTCGGAGACGATCAGCAGCACATTGGGCCGAGGCGCCGCCCCGGCCACCGCCGCGATCAGCCACGCAAAAACCGTCACGATTCGGGGGAATATTTTCATGGCGCGCGCGAACGTTACGCGCCCCCGGACCACGCGTGCAAAGTCAAATCCACGCCCCGCCCGCCTCAATCTCCCTTTCCTCAATATTTTTTTCCCAGAGCGCACCGAGCTCAGAAGCGGGGTCACGGAGCCAAACCCCTGGTCTGCTCTGCGAGCTCGGTGGGCCGAGCTCCGTGCCCACCGTGAAATAAGTTTGGTCAGGGGGAGGGTGAAATATTCCGGCCAGGCTACTTTGCCGCCGCGCCCGCCTCACCCGCCAGAAACGCCATCAAATCCGCCATCGCCTCCGGCGTGAGCACGGCCTCCAGCCCCTCCGGCATCAACGACCGGCCGGAGCTGACCAGCAGCCGCACTTCGTTCCGCAAGATCACCTGCTCCGCGCCGTCGAGCCCCCGCAGCGTGATACTGTTGCCCGCCTCCGCCACCAACATCCCCGCCAGCGAACGCCCGTCGAGCAGCGTCGCCGCATACATCATGTAGCGGTCCTCCACCGCGCGGTTCGGATCGAGGATGTGCGTCACCAGATACGGCGCCGTCCGGTCTTTCACCACCGCCATATCGGGACCGATCGCTCCGCCAACCGTCGTGCCGAAGGCATGGCACGCCCGGCAATTTTGCGCGAACACCACCGCCCCCTTCGCGGCGCCGCCCCGCTGGCCTTTGATCGCCGCCAACATGCGGTCGATCGCCACTTGGCGATTCGGATCGATGCCCGCCTGAAACACCCGCGTCGCCCGGTCCGCCAGCTTCGCATCAATGTGGTGCGTCATCCGCTGTTTCTGCGCCGGATCGATCTGCGCCAGCATCGTCGGATCCGCCTCCACCCGGTCGAGCAGCGTCAGCGACCACGCCACGCGACTCGTCACCAGCTCGATCACCGCCGAGCGCACCGCCGCCCCATGGCTGTGCCAGCCGGCCAACACCCGCTCCGGCACGGTCGGGCGGTTCATGCGCCCCAGCGTCCCGACCGCCGCCACCTGCACCTCGACCGGCACTTGCGGCGCCAGCAATCCCGCCAGCAACTCAAAATCCGCGTCCTGCCCCGCGCGCGCTCGCCCCAGTAGCCGCACCGCCGCCCCGCGATCCGCCGCGGCGCTGTTCGTGTCCCGCGCGATCCGGCGCGCGGCCCCAAACACTTCGTCCGTCCCCGCCAGCGCCCGCTTCATCGGCTCGTCCGCTGTGCGCTGCAGTTGCGCGAGCGTTTTGTTGTTTCGCTGCAACCAGTCGAGAAGCTGGGCCAACGACCGAAACGCCGCGGGCCAGTCCTCCGCCTCCCGCCGCCCCGCAATCCCCGACAACAAACTCGCCAACGCCTTCGCATTTTCCGTCACGGTCGCCACCTCGACGAGCAGCGAATTTTCCGTCCCCCCGTCGCGCTGCAGCGCCGTCATCAAGGTCTCCGCATGGGGCAACGCCGAACTCAACGCCGCCGCCTTCACAAACCGGTCCGTCTCGCTCCGCAGCAGCCGCGCCAACGCCTCGCCGGCCGCCGGGTCCTTCCATTCGCCCAGGGTGTAACCCGCCTGCAGTCGCACGCCCGCATCCGGGTCATCCACGCGCGCCACCACCGCCGCCAACACTTCCGGCGCACTCGTCGCCCACGCTTCACTCAACCGCACCGCCTGCCGTCGCACGCCGGGATGCGCATCACCCATCGCGCGAACCACCACCCCCGGTTTCAATTCACCGATCCCGTGCAGCGCCCACAACGCCTGCACCCGCGCCGGCGCGCGCGCCGACTCGGTCGCGAGCCGCTCCAACCCC
>JBIKOK010000084.1:0-25076 GCA_044358025.1 Opitutaceae bacterium | reverse complement strand
GCCGCGTGCCTGACGCCAAGCGAGTTGCTGCTGCGCCAAATCCCGTACCCCGCCGCTCGGACTCTCCAGCGCCGCGACCAACCCCGCCTCATCCGCGCGGTCCAACCGCGGCACCGCGCGCAACGGCACGCCTTTCGCCCGCACGCGATAGATCCGCCCCTTGTCCTCGCCTGCCCGCAGATCCCCCAGCCGCTTCTGCCACTCCGCCGGAATCCACTGCGGATGCTCGATCACCAGCCGATACATGTCCGCGATATACAGCGCCCCATCCGGACCCGCCCGCGCCGCCGTAAACCGCGACCACAGATCCGCCGACGCCAGAAACTCCGACTCCTTTTCCCCTGCCGCGCGCTCGCCCACAAACGACGCGCCCACCGCGCGCATCTGTTCGCGATGCACCAGATTGTGCACCGGCTCGCAGACAAAAATATTTCCCGCCACCTCCGCCCCGAGCAGGTCGTCCCGATAGATCGCCGGACTGCACGCCGACGTAAAGTGGTTCAACCCGTGCGGATCGTTGAACCGCGCCAGGGTCTCGCTCGCCGGAAACACCCGCGCCGCTCCCGCACTCGCCCCCACCGTCACGATCGCATTCGGCGGCACCAGATGCGGATTCCTCCGCAGGTAACGTTCCTCGAGCGCGTAGTGCCAAAGCGGGTTCGAGTTATTGCACCCAAACCAATTCCCCCAGTCGTCGCGGCTCCGCCCATATTGCGAATTCCCCACCAGCAGCTCGACCTCGCCCCCATCCGGGGCGATGCGAAAATCCCGCCGCCCCACGTCGACCGTGCGCTCGGTCTTCGTCGACGTAATCTTCCCGCCGCTCTCGCCGTTCGCCAAATGCACCCAACCGTCGAGCGACCACTCGAGACTGTTGGTGAGGTGCTGCTCGTTGCCCGTTGCCAGTCCGCGAAACAGCACCGTCGTCCGATCCGCCCGCCCGTCGCCGTCGGTGTCCTGCAAAAACAACACGTTCGGCACCGCCGTCACGAGCACCCCGTCGCGCCACGGCAGCACCGACGTCGGCGACTTCAGTCCGTCGGCAAACAGCGTCGCCCGGTCGTAATGCCCGTCGCCCCGCGTCGACTCGAGCACCCGGATACGGCCACCGGGTTGGCCCTTCCCATCGATTCCGTTGGGATAGTCCGCCATCTCCACCACCCACATCCGCCCGTCCGCGCCCCACGCCAAATTGATCGGATCCCGCACCATCGGCTCGGCCGCGACGAGTTCCACTTCAAACCCGGCCGACACCCGGATGGCCGCCAACGAGGCCGCCGGACTCCGCGCCTCCGGCAGCACCAGCTTCTCCGGCGGTGCCACTTCTTTGTAAGCAAACGCCGTCGCGACCGCGACCACACTCGCGGCGATGACCGCACTCCCTCGCCACCACCGTCTCATTGCGGTGTTCCTTTCCCAAAATCCGCCGGCAACACCTCGTACACCGCACGCACGATGCGGTCCTCCGTGTCCTCGGCGAGCCGCGTCGGCCAGCCATAATAGTCCATCGCGTTGTCCGCCTCGTAACCACCTTCCTTGAGCACTTGCCGCGACGGAATGTAGCACGGCACGTGGTTCGCGTAGGCGTTCACCCACAACCGCGACACCCCGAGCTCGCGTTTCAAACGCAGCGCATACTCCGCCACCACTTCGCCGCCGAGAAACACCATCGCCAACTCTCCGCCAAACGCCCAGGCCTGCACCGGAAACGGCACGACCGTCGCCCACGGTTTCCCGGCGTCCAATCCCCGCAAAAACTGCGTCGCCGCGTAGACGGCCTGGGGCTTGCCCTTGAGCCGCGCCTCCAGTTCTTCCCTCGGCACCGTGCGGCCCAACGGCAGTTCGATCCGCCGAAACGCCGCGTGCGTCACCCGGCCCACCGCGCGCATCTCCCCCGCCATCACACGCGCCACTTCCTCGGCCACCGCCCCGCCGTTCGTCGCGACCGCCGGCAACCCGCGCGGTTGCGGATCGGAATCCGCCCCACAGCCAATCGCGACGAGCGCCACCGCACCCGCATGGCTGCCCTCGATGCGTTTCGCCGCCTCGCCAGCCCAGTCGGGATGCACGTAGTTGTCGCCACCTTTCAACGTCGTGCAATGACACGCATAATTCACCAGCACGGCGCGCACGCCGCCGCCTTCGTCCACCGCCCGCAGCACGGGCAACGCATGATCCACCGGCCCGCCGGGCGTCGCCTTATAGCCGGCGTGTTTGCCGTCGACGATCAGCCGACGGTTCACCGCAAACTCCGCCTTGCCCTGCCCCCACGCGAGCCGCGCCGGCCGTCGCTCCGCCAGCGCCGCCAGCGCCACCGCAATCAGTTTCTCCTGCAACCTCGCCGTGTAACGCTCAATCCGCGCCGTCTCCTCCGCAGGCAAATCCCGCGAGAACATAAAGGGAATCGTGCCCGCAATCGCCGGCCCCGTGTGCTGATGCGTCGCACACACCGCAATCCGCTCCCGCGTCAAGGCCGGGTATTTCGCCCGCACCGCCGCGGCCACCGCCTCGCTGATCGCCTCGCTCACCGCGATCACCTCCGCCGTCACGATCACCACCGGTCCGTCCGCATCCGACCCGATCGCCAACGCGCGCGCCGTCATCGGCGCCTCCACCCGCGTCGCCTCCGCCGGTCGCGACTGATAACCGGACAGCCGGATCGGCAACTCCGGCGTGATATCAATCCGCGCCACGCCCACCGCCACCGTCGGCTCCGCCGCGCGCACGGCAACCGCCAGCAGCACCACCAACCCCGCTCTGCCAAATCCCGCCCGCCTGGTTCTCATGGCGCGCCCTTACACCGTCTCCGGAATCACATACGGCGGACGCTGCGTCTCGTGCACAAAATAACGCGCCCGCTCCAGCGTGCCCTCCCCGCCCGACGACACCCGCGCTATCCCGTCACCGCTGGCCTCGATCTCCAGCCACGGCCCGAGCGTCAGCGGCCGCTTCGCCAGATCGACGCCATGCACGGCGAGGTGGTCGCCCATCGATTTCGCGATCTCCACCGCCGCCGGCATCGCGCCCAGCGTGCTCGCAATCTCGCCCGGCAGGGCCGCAGTCCCGACCCGCAGCGAGATATTCCCAAAGTGGCACATCGCCGCCGACGCATGCCCGATTTCCGCGGACGCCGCGAGGTCCTGGGTCCGGCGACTCCGCACGGCGTTCAGGAAATTCGTCATATGCGCCACGACACCGCCTTCGCCCGGAAATTTCTTGATCACCTTGCCGCTCGGATCGTTCGCCGTGCAGCCGATCAGTCCCGCCAGCGTGCCGCCCTCGCAATGCGCCACCACGCCCACCCGCAGCCCACCCGCCTGGTCCATGTAGCTCACGCCGGGCTTCGCCGGCAGCCCGCGCGCTTCGAAAATCACCGGCGCCGCGTCGTAGTCGTAGACCGCGATCTGCGCATTCGGCGTCTCCGCCGGATCGTCGTGGACGAACCGGCCCCCGAGCCCGAGCACGCGCTTCGGCGGCCCGTCGGCCCGCACCATGCGCCGCGCCACATCGAGGATGTGCACGCCGTTGTTGCCCAACTCGCCGTTGCCGGTCGCCCACGACCAGTGCCAGTCGTAGTGCAGCTTGTCGCGCTCCAGCGGCAGCACCGGCGTCGGCCCGCAAAACATCTCATAGTTCATCCAGTCCGGATACCACGGCGCCCGGCGCGGAATCGCGTCGCGTTTCCCATAGTAGGGCGCGTGGACATACTTGATCTTCCCCAGCCCGCCTTCGTGCAAGAACTTGATCCCCGCCGCGAGCCCGTCCTCCGAGCGATACTGCGTCCCCACCTGCACAATGCGTCCGTATTTCGCCGCCGCCTCCACCATCTTGCGCCCTTCCCACACGGTGTGGCTCATCGGCTTCTCGACATACACGTCCTTGCCGGCCTGACACGCCCACACCGTGAGCAACGCATGCCAGTGATTCGGCGTCACGATGAGCACCGCGTCGACCTCCGCACGCGCCAACACCGCCCGAGCATCCGTGCTCGTAAACGGCGCCGCGGACCCCGCCTTCAAACCCGCCTGCGCCTTCGCCATCTGCTTCGGATCGACATCGCACAACGCGACCACCCGCACGTCCGTCCGCATCATGAGCTGCTTGATGTGCGCCTGCGCCTTCGCCCCGCAGCCGATAATCCCGAGGCGCACCGCCTCGTTGGCGCCGACCGGCGCGGCCCACGCCGAACTCCGCAGGCCGCCGGCGGCGAGACCGACTCCCGCCAGCGCGGTTGATTTGAACAGAAAGGAACGCCGCGAGATTTTTTTCATGGGGGAGAAAGCGCTCACCGTTGATGGCACAGCCGCATCGTCGGGCTCAAGCGCGGACCTCGTTCAACGTTGAATTTTCCACGCCACACCCACTGCGCGCTTGCACCGCCCGGTTACCGCTCGACGCTCCCCGCCAGTCTGCTCCACCCTCCTCCCCTGATGATCAACCCTCTCGTCACTCCCGCCGTGCCGCGCGCCCGCGGCGCGTCCCGCAACCGCCTCGTCTCCGCCGCCGCCGCCGCCTTCGCGTTCCTCGCCACGGTCGCCGCCGCCCAGACCGCCCCGAAGCCCTCCGCCACCGCCGCCGCCCCGGCCGACGCCACCGGCGAGGAAACCGTCAAACTCACCCCCTTCGTCGTCGCCGAGTCCGAGGACCGCGGTTACGCCGCGACCAGCACCCTCGCCGGCACCCGCCTCCGCACCGACCTCCGCGACGTCGGCGCCGCCATCTCCGTCGTCACCTCCCAGTTCATGGTCGACACCGGTTCGACGAACCTCCGCGACATCCTCATTTACACCACCAACACCGAAGCCGGCGGCTTCGAAGGCAACTTCTCCGGCGTCTCCACCGGCAACGGCTTCTCCAGCGCCGAGGGCACCCTCCAGAGCCCCAGCGGTTCGACCCGCGTGCGCGGCCTCTCCGGCGCCGACCTCACGCGCGACTTTTTCCTGACGAACATTCCGATGGATTCCTACAACACGGAGCGCGTCGACATTTCGCGCGGCGCCAACGCCATCCTCTTCGGTCTCGGCAGTCCCGCCGGCATCATCAACAACCAGCTCAAATCCGCCAACCTTCAGAAAAACTCGCTCAAATTCGAGTCGACCGTCGGGCGCTTCGACTCTCACCGCGAAGTCCTCGATCTCAACCAATCCGTCGCCAAGGGCCTCCTCGGCGTCCGCGTCATCGCACTGAACAAAAAAGAAGGCTACCGCCAGCAGCCCGCCTTCGAGGAAGACCGCCGCGTCTTCGCCTCGCTCAAATTCGAGCCGCGCCTCCTCAAGACCGGCCTCACCCAACTCCAGGTCAACTACGAGGGCGGCACCCAAAACTCCAACCGCCCCCGCCCCAATCCCCCGCACGACGGCGTCACCGCGTGGTTCAATATCCTCAACAAGGTCGCCCTCGACCCCACCACGCCCGGCAACGTCACCAACAACCCCTTCCTCAACGCCCAGCTCGGTTCCCCGGGCCGCTGGTTCGGCGCCGTGGGCGCGGTGTTCACCGATCCGGCCTCCGCCGTGCAGGGCGGCAACGGCGTGCCCGCCTTCATGCGCAGCGGCGGCGGCACCCCCAACACCCAGTGGTATGCGATCGGCAGCTACACCGCGCAGGGCAACAATCCGCTCTTTTTCCTCAACCAGCAGTTCGCCCCCGCCGGCCAGGCCTACCGCGGCCTGTGGCGCTACCAGGAGCTGCGCGATCCCTCGATCTTCAACTTCTACGACCAGCTCCTCGACGGCCCCAATAAGCGCGAACAGGCCGATTTCCGCGCCCTCAACGCCACGCTCCGCCAGACCTTCCTCCGCGACCTCGTCGGCTTCGAGGTCTCCTACGACCGCCAGACCCACCACCGCGAAAACCTCGGCATGTTCGGCTTCGACGCCTACACCATCTACGTCGACATGAACACCAAGCTCGTCGACGGCAAACCCAACGCCAACTTCGGCCGCCCCTTCGTCGCCTCCGACTCGATCGGCAACAACCTCGTCGACTTCACCCGCGACGCCCTGCGCAGCACCGTCTATGCGACGCTCGATCTCCGGCAGAAATCCGGCCTGCTCCGCCACCTCGGCAAACACGTGTTCACCGGCTCCTACACTGATCAGAGCGTCGACAACTTCAACCGCAGCATCTCCGGCTACTCCTACGGGCTCGAACTCAACGCCTACGCCAACAACCCAAACACCACGACCTACCCGGCCTACGCCGGCCTCCATTATCTCGGCGGCTCACTCGCCGGCGCCGCCTCCGCGGCGAACGCGAACATCTCCGGCCTCACCGCCGTCCACACCCCCGCGCCTTCGGGCACGGCCCTCCTCTTCGACAGCCGCATCAACCAATGGGTCTACGCGCCCGTCACCACCCTCAGCGCCAGCGAGCGCGACATCAGCAAGCTCTACAACGGCGCCTCAAAGAATTCGAACCGGACCAAGAGCCAGTCCTTCGTCTGGCAGAGCTATCTCTTCAGCGACAAACTCGTCGGCCTCGTCGGTTGGCGCCACGATGAATTCGCCCTCCGCGACGCCGGTCCCGCCCGCCAGGCCTCCCTCACCGGCGAGACCGACCCCTACAATCCCCTCTGGGTCCTGCCCGCCACGCCGACCATCTTCGCCGAGGATGAAACGCTCAGCTGGAGCGCCGTCCTCCACGCCCCGCAGTTCGTGAAACGCGTCCTCCCCCGCGGCACCGACTTCAGCCTCGCCTACAACGAATCGCGCAACTTCCGCCCCAACTCCACCATCGCCGACGTCTACGGCCGTCCCTTCAGCCCGCCCGCCGGCAAGACCAAGGACCTCGGGGTCACGCTCTCCGCGTTCGATCAAAAACTCACCCTCCGCGTCAACCGCTACCGCACCACCCAGTCCAACGACGGCGCCACGTTCTATAATACCTTCTGGCCCGGCAACGACACCGTCCGCGCGATGAACGGCCTCCGCGGCACGCAGGTAAACGAGTCGCTCATCAACAAATGGTTTGGCTTCGCCCCGAACGATCCGCGCGCCCTCCCGCTCCGCGCCAGTCTCACCGACCCCGCCCAGGCCAACAATCTCAACCCCGTCCTCACCCCCGCCGAAACCACCGCGCGCAACCTCTGGTTCACCCAGCGCACCGCCGCCGAGTGGCTCCGCCCCGTCGACCCCGTGCTCGCGCAGACGTGGGCCTTCACCCAGCCCGTGGCCGGCGGCAATTGGACCGCCACCCGCCCCCCCAATGTCGGCAACGTCGCCGACACCGTCTCCGAGGGCTGGGAGTTCGAGGGCACGCTCAATCCCACGAAAAACTGGCGCCTCTCCTTCAACGCCGCGATGCAGGAGGCGCGCAAAACCAACGTCGGCGCCGATTTCGCCGACTTCGTGAAGAAAAACCTCCCCGTCTGGACCGACGGCGACGGCATCCAGGCCACCAATACCCGCGCGATGAACGGCTTTGAGGACATCCCCTACTTCGGTGGCTTCGGCAGCCAGCTCGGCGTGCTCGCGATCAATAACATGTATGTCCCCTACCTCAACGCCCTCGCCGCCGACGGCTCGCCCGTGCAGGAGCTCCGCCGCTGGCGCTTCAACGTGGTCAACAATTACGATTTCCGTTCCGGCCCGCTCAAGGGCTTCAGCCTCGGCGGCGCCGTCCGCTGGCAGGACAAAGTCGCGACCGGCTTCCCGGTGAAGAAAAACGCCATCGGCGTCTGGGTCTACGACGTGACCCGCCCCTATTACGGCAGCGACGAGATCAACTACGACGCCTGGCTCCGCTACAGCCGGAAAATCCTCAAAGACCGCATCAAGTGGAACGTTCAGCTCAACGTCCGCGACCTCTTCGGCCCCGGCGAACTCATCGCCGTCACCGCCCAGCCCAACGGCCAAACCGCCAGCGCCCGCATCCCCCAACCCGACAAGTGGACGATCACGAATTCCTTCGAATTCTGACCGCCTGTCCTCCGCCCGGCCGCCCGGTGTAGGCCCGGCCGCCGGCCGGGCTGCTCTTTCCCCATGCCACCCCTTCGCTTCCTCCGCCTCCCCCTCCTGTCCCTCGCCGTCGCGTCCTCCGCCTTCGCCGCCGAACTCCCCGCGCTCAAGGTCCGGCCCCAGACCATCGACGCGAAAATCTCCATCGGCTACGGCCTCGCCATCGCCGACGTCGATGGTGACGGCCAACCCGACATCCTCCTCGCCGACCAGAAACAGATCGTCTGGTATCGCAATCCCACCTGGGAAAAATTCGTGATGGCCGAAAACCTCACGCCCAAGGACAACGTCTGCCTCGCCGCCCGCGACCTCGACGGTGACGGCAAATGCGAAGTCGCCGTCGGTGCCGAGTGGGCGCCCAACGACACCGTGAACAGCGGTGCCATTTTTCTCCTCAACGCCCCCGCCGACCGCACGCAGCGCTGGACCGCCGTCAAACTCCCCCACGAACCCACCACGCACCGCATGCACTGGATGCGCCGCGCCGACGGAAAATTCTTCCTCGCCGTCCTCCCGCTCCACGGCCGCGGCAACAAAAACAACGCCGGCGAAGGCGTCGCCTTCCTCGGCTACGAATGGCCCTGGCGGGAAACCAGCCGCCCCTTTCCCGTCTTCGATCCCTCCGCCGCCCTCCACGCCACCCACAACTTCGACCTTCTCCCCGGACGCGCCGAAGGGGCCCTCGTCGCCACCAAGGAAGGTATCCGCTCCTTCACGACGGCCGGCGACGTCTGGTTCAACCGCACGCGCACCACCCCACCCGCCGGCGAAGTCCGCGCCGGTCGCTCGCTCGGGGCCACGACGTTCCTCGCCGCCATCGAGCCCATGCACGGGAACACCCTCGCGGTCTATCGCGGGGCGGCTGCGGCCGATGTCACCGCCTCGCGCCTCGTCCTCGACGAATCCCTCAACCAGGGCCACGGCCTCGCCACCGCCGACCTCCTCGGCACCGGCTCCGACCAGATCGTCGTCGGCTCCCGCGGCGCCGGCAGACCCGGCGACAAATTCGGCCTCAAACTCTACGCCCCCGCCGCCCACACCGTCGCCGACTGGAAACTCGCCGCCGTCATCGACGACAACCAGATGGCCTGCGAAGACCTGAAAATCGCCGACCTCAACGGCGACGGCCGCCCCGACCTCATCGCCTCCGGTCGCTCGACGAAAAACGTCATCATCTACTGGAACGAAACGGTCGCCCGGGCTCAGCCGTAGGGCAGGGTCTCCGACCCGCCCTCCGCGTCCCCGCCCCGCCCTTTCTCACTTCCCCTCCGCCCACAGTCCCATCGCCCGCATCCGCTTTTCCAGTCCGAAGCGCGTAAACAATTTCTCCGTCTCCTCCGCCGAGCGCCGCTCCGCCTTCAGTTCGCGATCGTCCGCGAGCGCGCGCACGCACTCCACGACCACGGCACTCGCATCCTCGATCAGCTTCGCCGGCACCTTGTCGATTGTATCGGCAAAATCGTGATAGTACCGCACCGATTCCCGCGGGATCGGCCCGTTGAACGTCAGCGCCCGCACCCCCGCCAATTGGTACGGCGTATGGTCGCTGCCGACCCAGTTGAGATTCTCCACGCCTTTCGCGAGCCGCGCACTCTCCGCCCGCGCCCCCTGCCACCGCTCCAGCGCCGGCACGAGCGCATCGTCCCCCAGCGCATTCACGCCGATCGGCACGCCGACCATGTCCAAGTTTACCATCGCCACGACCGGCGTCGTCCCGAGTTGCGCTGCGGCAAAGCGCGATCCGCGCAGCCCCTGCTCCTCGCCGTTGAACCACACCAACTCCACGGTGTGATACGGAGTCACGCCCCGCAGCGCCAACGCCAGCGCGTAGAGCTGCGCAATCCCGATGCCGTTGTCCATCGCGCCCTGCCCGAGATCCCAGCTGTCGAAATGCGCCCCGACAATCAGCCGCGACGCCACGCGCCCCGGCACCACCAACCTGAGATTCGCCGTCGCCACCTCGCGACACCGCGACTTCGTTTCCAGGCGCACGCGCACCGCCGTGCCCCGCGCGAGCAGCCGTTGCAGCCACCGGCCCTCCTCCTGCGCGATCGAGTAAATCGGCAGCGGCAACGGCGTCCCCGCAAAACTCCCCGTGCGCGCCAGCAACTGTCCGCCGGCCTCCCGGTTGATGAACAACACCGCCCGCAACCCCCGCGCCTCCGCCATCGCCACGATCTCGCCCGTCTGCAGCGCCGTGGTCGGTGACAGCACGCCGATCCGCCCGCGCGTCTCCCGTTTCTCCAGATCCGCCTCCTTGCCGTTGCCCAAATCGACCACCTCGGCCTCGAATGCCGCATGCGGCTGCGTGTAACTCAACGATGCGACGCGCAACCGTCGCCTAAAGGGCGCCATCACCTCCACGCGATCGTCGCCCCGCTCCCACCCCGGCATCGTGAACGCCACCTTCTCCGGCGCGTAGCCCAGCGCCCGCAATTCCGTCGCGAGCCGCTCCATCGCCGCGCCGTTGCCTGCGCTCCCGGTCAGACGCGGTCCAAAATCGTCACACAGCTTCTCCAAAAAAGCATGCGGCGTCGCCACCGGCTCACCCGCCCAGGCTACCCCCAGCACTCCGAGGTGGAGCGCGTTGACCGCAACACGCTTCCGCCCATTCGCCCAGGCTACCCCCAGCACTCCGAGGTGGA
Source organism: Opitutaceae bacterium (assembly GCA_044358025.1). Classification (GTDB taxonomy): domain Bacteria; phylum Verrucomicrobiota; class Verrucomicrobiia; order Opitutales; family Opitutaceae; genus GAS368. The sequence goes on along the minus strand of JBIKOK010000084.1, from coordinate 14,473 downwards.
GCGCGTTGACCGCAACGCGCCTCCGCCCATTCGCCCAGGCTACCCCCAGCACTCCGAGGTGGAGCGCGTTGACCGCAACGCGCTTCAGCACACCCGCCAAAGCTACCCCCAGCACTCCGAGGTGGCGCGCGTTGACCGCAACGCGCTTCAGCCCACCCGCCCAAGCTACCCCCAGCACTCCGAGGTGGCGCGCGTTGACCGCAACGCGCTTCCGCCCGTTCGCCCGCCAAGCAATCAGTCTATTGGGTAACCGCATCGGTAATCGTCAGCGTGTTGAAATCGAGCACGCGCTTCAAGCGTCCGTGCGTCATCGTGAGCTTCCGGCCGCCCACCTCGGCATTGAGATACGGCCCGGCAAACAGCGCCCACTCCTTCGCATAGTCCACCGTCCGTCCGTCCACCTTCGGCGCCGCTCCGAAAGCGACCTCGATTTTTTTCCCCCGCAGGCTCGTGTAGCTCACGCGCAGCGTCGGCTCCCGGGTCACCTCCAGCGGCAACGCCCGAATCGCGCCCTTGAACGCCGCCCAACTCTTGAACTCACTCGCCGCCGCCGCCTGCAGAAGCGTCCCGTTCTTCGCGTGCGGCGAGTAGAGGCGTTTGCCGCCTTGCTCCAGCGGGCGCCATTCGTAGCCCGCCAGCGGCCGGTAGGCGATGTAGGTGTTTCCGCCCTGCGCAAAGATCCACCCCGACGGGTCCTCCTCGATCACCGCGAGGTCCTTCGAGAAAAAACCGTTCACCTGTTTCCACGGCGCCTGCGCGGGAATATCACTCAACGAAATCAACGTATCGTCCTGCTGGAAAATCTGCTCATACGGTGATCCCCCGAGCAGCTTGCTCTCCGCGATGTAGGTCGGCTTCCCCTGAAACGTCACCGCCCCCGGCATGTAATCCGGCATCTCCGTGAAATACATCATCAGCTCCTCCGCCCCATAAAAAGGCTGCACCGAGAAGATCGTGTTGTGCACGCCGCGTGGGTCAGGCACCGCCCACGTAAGGTCCCAGGAGTGCTGTTGGATCGGCTGCAGCAGACCGCCCTGATCGGAGCCGAGCGCGTAGTCTTTCGTGACATAGGCGGTCTTGTAAACCGGCGCATTCCTCACGTCGCTGTTGCGCCAACGATGCCGCGTGCGCTTGCGCTCGAGATGCGTATAGGCGCCGCTGCGGTCCGTGCCGATCCGGTAGATCACCTCCGGCAGCTCGTAGTGGTCGGCCACGGCGGCGAAATAAATCCCCCAGCCCCCGTAGCTCAACGGCGCCGGGCAATTCCCGAGCATCTGCCAGGCAAAATAGGACGACAGCGCGTTCCATTTCTCCAACACCGTCGTGTCATCCGTACGCGCGTGCGACCCGATATACGTGCCGTTCAGCGTCTCCACGGCAAAATCCGCCATGACCCAATCGAGCATCATCTTGCCGCGCTGCCGCATCTCCGGATCCTTCGCCCACGTCGCCAAAAATAACATCGGGATCGCATACTCGCCGAGATAGTGCGTGCAGTCGTATTCGCCCTGCCCGATCGTCGTCGCCAGCTCCATCCAGTGCAGCAACCACGCCCGCGACTCCGCGGAAATTTCCGCGGAGGTCTTCCCGTTGAACCAGCGGTCCTCGCCCTCGCCCGGCCAGAGCTGGGCCATCAGATGCATCGTCGTGTAGTACATCACCCAGTGGTTCTCCGTGTCGCCGCGCAGCGGATAATACGTGCGCCACGCCTCGCGGATCGCCGCCCGGGCCTCGGCCGTCAGTTGGTCGCGGCCGAGATACGAAATACACGTCACCGGAAACATCCAAAACATGTCCGCCGACGGTTTCTTCATCAGGTCGATGAGCCGCGCTGAGCACGCCGCCGCATCTTCGCGCAGCGCCAGCTTGGCCGCGATCTCCGCGAGCCCAAGCTTGGTGGGATCACCCGGCGTCGCCATGCCCGCCCGCCACCGCAACGCCTCCATCCGGCGCGCCAAATACTGGTCGCGCCGCATCGCCGGATCCTCCACCGGCAGCGTCGACGGCGGCGGAGCCGTAAAGGATGGTTGCGCGTGCAGTCCGACCACGGCCGTCGCGAACACGATGATCGCGGAAAAAGCAGGATAAATTTTCATGGTCATTTCCGCGGCACAAACACGAGGTCGAAGACGGTCGCTTTTTCCCACTGCAGTTTCCGCCACGTGCGGCCAAAATCATCCGACGCGAACAACGCCTCCAGATACGGCGCCGCGTAAATCCGATCCGGCAGGTCCGGATCGATCGCCACCTTCCACACCTCGCGCTTCGGCAAGCCCGCCGTGCGGTCGACCCAGGTTTTCCCACCATCCTCCGACACCTGCACGCCCGCTCCCCAACCGCAGTAAACCAGCCGGCGCGCATCGCGGGGATCGAACTCGCCGTTGTGCAGCGTACGGTCGCTCGGCACACCCGCGACCCGCGTCCACGTCACACCGCCGTCCGCCGACCACAACGCCCCGTCGCCACCGGTTGCGGCGAAAAACACTTTCGGGTCGTGCGGTGACTGCCGCAGGCTATGCGTCACCTTCTCCGTCGCCTGCACGAGCCGCCACGTGCGGGCGCCGTCCTCCGACAGATAAACCCCCTTCTCGGTGCCCGCGAGCACGCGGCCGGCCGTGGCGCGATCCACGAGAATCGATTCCGTGTAGGCCCGACGGATGCCCTCATTCATCCGCGTCCACGTCTGCCCACGATCATGCGAAACTGCGATCCCATCGGGAATCCCCGCGTACACGTGCTCCGGCCGGTGGCGGTCCACGGCAATGGACTTCGCCTCCGTCATGTCCCAGCTCGTTACAATGCGAAACGTCTTACCCCGGTCTGGCGTGCGGAGCACGCCGTCCAGCAGTGCAATGTAGAGTCGGCCCGGATCACTCGGATCGTGCGCCACCGAGAACGTGCGGATGTGGTGCGGCCCCAGATGCTCAAAGTTCTCGCGATCCGCCGAGCGGTAAAGCCCGCTCAACAAAGGTCCGCTCCGCCCCATCACGCTCCCCTGTCCGCTCAGATTCACGCACACATAGAGGTCATGTTTCAGCTCGGCCGCACCGACCCGCCCACTCCAAAAAAATAGCACGAAAAAAAATAGTCGTCCTGCGATGATCATAAATTCAACCTGCCGCCACCATGCGTCGTTTCCTCTTCCCCGCCCTGTTCCTTGCCCTCGTCTCGTCCGCGTCGCTCGGCGCCGCCGAAACCCCCGCCTCCCCCGAGGCGAAACTCGCCGCGCTCGGTCTCTCGCTGCCCGTCACCAACCCGCCCATCGCCAACTACGTGCCCGCCGTCCGCACCGGCAATCTGGTCTTCCTGTCCGGCCATCTCCCCTACGACGCCGAGGGCAAAGTCATCGTCGGCAAAGTCGGCAAGGACACCGACGAAAAGACCGCCAACGCCGCCGCCCGCACCACCGCCCTCGCGCTCCTGGCCTCCCTCAAAAAAGAAATCGGCGACCTCTCGAAAGTGAAACGCATCGTGAAGGTCAGCGGCTTCGTCAACGGCACCGACTCCTTCACCGCGCAGCCCGCCGTCATCAACGGCTGCTCCGATCTGCTCGTCGCCGTCTTCGGCGACCGCGGCAAACACGCCCGCGCCGCCCTCGGCCTGGCCTCGCTCCCCCGCGGCGCCGTCGTCGAGATCGAGATGATCGTGGAAGTGCAGTAACGCGCGCATCACGTTTTCTTCAGGATCGCGGTCAGGCCTGCCACGAGGCGGTCGCACTCGTCCAGCCCGTTGCACAGGTGGGTCGAGACCCGCACCGCATTGAGCTTCTGCTCCGACACCGGCCGGCAACGCAGCTGATGCTCGCTTAACAACCGCCCGAACAGTTTGTCGTAGGCGAGCCGCGGTGTGCGAAATGCGATCATCGCCGCGCTCAGCTCGGGATTCGCCGGCGTGAGAATTTCCATATCGGGCAACGCCGCTATCCCCGCCCGCACCCGCGCCACCATCGCGCGACCGCGGGCGGCGATCCGCTCGCGCCCGATGCGCTCCTGCGTCTCCACCGCCGCCGCCAATGCCACCACCGCCGCCGCATTGCGCGTGCCATACTCGTGCCGGTGCGTGCCGGCCACGTACGGCAACGCCATCTCAAGATCCGCCTGATCGCTCGAATAGGCCCCCACCATCGTCGGCGCGACCTCCTCCAGTTTCTCCCGGCGGATGAACAGCACCCCCGTCTCATGCGGCCCGCCGATCCACTTGTGCCCGCTCGTGGCAAACGAATCGCAGCCGATCGCCTGCAACGAAAACGGAAACATCCCCGCCGACTGCGCCCCGTCGATGTGAAACCAGATCCCGCGCGCGCGGCACAGCGCCGCGATCGCCGCGACCGGCAGCACGATGCCCGTCGGCGCCGTCACGTGCGACACCTGCACGACGCGTGTGCGCGGCGTGATCAACGCCGCGATCCGTGCCAGATTGCCCGCGGCATCGGCCACATCGGGCTCAAACGTCCGCACCACCACCCCGCGCAGCTTGTGCTGGTTGATCCAGGGAAACGCCCCGCCCGGATGCGCGTGATCGTCGAAAATCACCTCGTCGCCCGCCTTCAGCGCGAGCCCGGCCGCGATGATCCCGTTGCCCTCCGTCGCGTTGCGCACAAACGAAATCTCCGTCGTCGCCGCCCCGAGAAACCGCGCCAGCACCTTCCTGGGCTCCGCAAACAGCCCGTGCCCCGTCTCGGATTTTTCCTGGAGCCGCCGCGCCGTCTTCTCGTAAACCTCTAGCACCGGCCCCGCCGCCGGTCCGAGCCCGCCGGTGTTTAGATAGGCGAAACCCGGCTTCAGCAAATACTGGGCGCGGATCGCCGCCCAAAACGGCTCGGGATCGCGTTCGGCAAACACCGGCCACGCGGCCGCCGCGCCCGGCTCGACCGCCGCCGCCGTCCCTGCCGCCAGGCCCACCGCGCCCAAACCCACGCGGCGCAGAAACGTTTTTCGGTCGAGATTCATAGGGAGGTAAAAGTCAGTCGATGATCGAGCCGCAGCGTCGCCCCGGCCGGCAGAACGCGCGTGCCGCGGTGAAACGAAAATGCGGCCACCGGATTTTTTGCGCGCACAAACCAGGGGATCGCCCCCGTGAGATTCTCAAACCGGATGCGCGTCCGCCGCAGCGTGCCGTCGTGCTGGCAATGCCACTCCACCGCCTCCGCCGCGGCCCCGTGCACCGCCGCCTCCCCCGCGCGCCCACCGTCTCCCGTGATCCCGATGCGCCCGTCGCCGTGCTCGTCGAGCAGGTCCCGCGCTCCGCGAAATTGCAGCCCGGTATAGTGCGAGCCCGCCAGACCGCCGAGCGATTCATAGTGGTCGAGCGCCTGATCATGCCCGGAAGCGTTGAACAGTTCGCTCGTCCAACGCAACGCCCACTCCGCCTCGCCCGCCGTCGTCAGCAGCGTGCGGCGCTCGTGCAACAACTCGCGCCCCGTCCGCGGTTCGCACCAGTCCACCGCCTCCTCCAGACGCTCCGCCGTGTACCCGTGCCAGGCCCGGTGAATCTGCACCCCGTGATCGTCCCGCCACTGGTAGCCGTCCGCCGCGCGATACGAGGGACCGCCCCAGAAATTGGTCTCCCCCACCCGCGTGAGCGTCAGGCTCAGCCCATGGTGCCACGGGTGGTCGTTCGGCCGAAAATTCGTCAGCACCTCGCCCGCCGGCGAGCACACCGGATGGGCATAGGGCCGCGGCGATTCGTTCGCGGGCGTGCCGGGCGCAAAAACATACCGCCACAACAGCCCGCCGTCCGCCCGCTCCACGCGCACCGCTCCCGGGCCCTCGGGTTCAAGTCGGAGCGCGGCGCTCATGCGACCGTCACGCTTTCCGTCCAGCGCCCGCCGCCGAATTCCCGGGTCGTGCCGTCGGGCATCGTCACGCGCACCGGCGTGTCCCGCGGCGCCTCGATCTCGAGGAAAAACTGTCCGCCTTCGCGCCGCCATGCCACCGCGACCGGCCCGCGCGGCGTGCAGACTTTCCCGCTCGCGCGCGTCAGGCCGCACAGCCGCGGCTCGACCGCGATCGCCCCAAACCCCGGCGCCGTCGACGTCACGCCGAGCACCCGCGTCAAAAACTCGATCGCCGGATGGGCGCTCCACGCATGGCACAGCGACCGCCAGTAGCTGTTTTCTTCGACAAACGTATCGAGCCCCGCCTCGACCGATTCGTGCCAGGGTCCGAGAAACTCCGGCATCCGATCGTAGCCGCCGCACTCCGCCAGCGCGCGGAACCCCGTGTGCCACCAGAAAAAAGATCCCGGCGCCAGTTTTTCGTCGTGCGGAAAACGCTTCAGCAAGATCGCCCGCTCCCGCGCGCCCGCCGCCCCGCACACCACCGCCCACGCGTTCCCGTATTGGCTGATCTCCGGCCCGCCCGGCCGATCGAAATACAGGCCTTCCGCCTCCGACCAGAAACGCGCGTGCAGGCTCGGCCGCAACCGCGCCGCCTCTGCCGCGAGTTCGTCCGCTTCCCGTTCCCGGCCGATCTGCCGGCACAGCCCCGCCGTCTCGTCCAGCGCCACGATATACTGCGCCGAAATGATGCACGTCGGCCCGGTGTCCGAACCCGGCACCACCCCGCGCGGCCACCACGGACACCAGTCGGTAATATTCCAATACGGCAGCTTCGCCGGCAGTCCGTCCGCCTCGCTGTGCCGCCGAAACCACTCCAGCACCGCCCGAAATCCCGGCAGCAGGTCCCCCAGCACCGCGACATCCCCCGAACACGCCACGTAGTCGCGCGCGCACGTGATCCAGTGCAGCGACCACGAGGGAATGATCTGCACCAGCCGCGACGGAAACCGGCTCTGCGTCAGCCCATCCGACAACCGCGACCAATCAAAATGATACAGCGCCTGCTTCGTCAGCCGGTAGTCGCCCGTCGTGAGCATCGCGAGCTTCGACGTGATCATCGTGTCGCCCGCATACTGCATCTGCTCGTAGTAGGGACAGTCCTCGAAGGTTTCGTGCGAACACAGTCGCATCGTCCGCAACGCCGCCCGCCAGATCCGCTCCAGCCGCACGTCCGAACACGCGAACTCCGCCGCCACGTGATACGGATACGCCGTGAACCGATACCCCAGAGCCCGGATCTCCAACGGCTCATCCCCCGTTGTCACCGCCATCCCGATATACCGAAACGCCCGCCAGTGGAGCGGCTCGAACATTTCTCCCGTCACTGCCGGCGTCGCGCCCGCGCTCCCCGCCGGCTCCCACCGGTCGCGCCAACCGGAAATTCTCCCCCGCCGGTCAAAGGTCCACCCCGTGCTCTCGTCCGCAAAATGCGACGCCAAGTTCGCCAGCGGTTGCTGCCGCCCGAGCAGCTTCGCCCCCGGCGTGCCCCACGGCAGCCGCAGCGCCTCGGCATAGGTCAGCAACACCGTGCTCCCGGCCCCGCCCGTCGTGGCGACCTGCGGAAAGCCCGTGGTCAATTCGCCGACATCGATAATCACCTCCACCGTCGTGTGCGGCGGCACGCTCAGCGCCCGCCCTTGCTCCACCAAGTGTCGCCACGCCCCGGGTGCCTCGTCGCCACCCGGCAAAAACACCTCCTTGAAGGGCGCGCCCAACGCACGCTCTTCCAGCGCCGGAATCATCCGCGGCACCAGCCCATACGGACTCGTCGGATCGCGCCGATTCACCAGCAACTCCGCCTTGTAGAGCACCGTCGCCGCCGGCCACCTGGCATCGTCGAACTCCACCGCCGTCCACCCGGACGGAATCAATCGCGACACGCGGTGCTCAAAATACCCCTGATACCCCTCAAACGTCGTGGCCTCGTTCTGAAACCGGTGCGCCGTGTCCACGGCGACTTTCCATCTTGCGTCGGTCGACACGTCTTCCTCCGCCGCGCCCGCCCCACCCTCACCGGCGCCGCGCAAAACCCCCTCGAGCACAAATCCACCCGCATACGTCATCACCGCGCACGGCGCACCGAGCTGCGTCGGCCGGTGCGCGACCCGCGACATGTCCAGCACCAGCGCCGCGAGCACATTCCGCCCCGACCGCAGCCGCGGCGTGAGCTCGAGGCTCTCGTAAAACTGATGGTTCACATCGCCCTTCGCCGGACCGCGCCCGACCAACTCCCCGTTGCAATAAAACAAATACCGACTGTCCCCCGACACGTGCACCTCAAGTCGCGCCGTCTTCGCGTCTGCGACCTCAAACGTCCGCCGCAACATACGCACTTGATAGTGCGAGGGCGTGGCCGCATCCGGGGCCGGCGTGGCATGGGTGCCCTCGGCGGACCAAATCCACGAGGCGCGTTGGGTGAAGGGGGTTTCAGACATACTCCGGGTCGCGCCCCGCCGACACCACTGCCGAACGGCGCACGCTCGGGAATAAGCTGGCGCTGTCATGAAATTCAATAACCGTTTTCATGTTTTTTCATTTCATCCATGAAAGCCAAATCCCCGCCTCCCCAGCTCGTCCTGTGTGCGACCACCTGGTCGATGATCGGCTGGCCCACCCCGCGCCGCGAGTGGTCTGCCGCGCAGAAGCTCCGCGCCATCCGCACCGCCGGCTTCGACGGCGTCTGCGCCTTTATCACCCCCGAGCTGAAGGCCCTCGCCGACGACCTCGGCCTGCGCCTCATGAGCGGCTTCGACGCCAAGAGCGTCGCCGACGCCCTGCCCCGCCTCCGCGCCCAGCGCGACCTCGGCGTCCGTTTCATCAACATCCAGCTGCTCAATCACGACACGCCGCCCGCCACCGCCGCCCGCGTCGCCGTCCAACTCATCCGCGAGTCCCGCGCCCTCGGCGTCTCCGTGCACATTGAGACCCACCGCGACACCGCGACCGAGACGCCCGAGAAATTCGCCGAGATTGCCCGCCTCTATCGCCGCGCCACCGGCGAACTCCTGCCCGTCACCTGGGACCACTCCCACTTCGCCGTCTCCAAACACATGATGCCGGCCGACTACTCCGCCCGCCTCCTCGTGTGGCCCAAACTCATCCAGCACTCGCAGATGTTTCACCTGCGCCCCTTCAACAGCCAGCACTGCCAGGTGCCCGTCACCAACGGCCGCGGCACGCTCACCCCCGAGTTCCGCGACTACCTCGCCTTCGCCGAGGATCTCTTCGCCTGCTGGCTGGCCGGACCCCGCCCCGGCAACGAACTCTGGGTCTGCCCCGAACTCGGCATGAGCCACGGCTACCACGTCAGCACCGATCCGCACGCCTGGCCCGACGCCGTCCGCGCCCGCACCGAACTCCTCGGCGCCTGGCGCCGCGCCCTCCGCCGCTGACCCGCCGGAGCGGCGGGTTTCCCCCCGCCGTCCGCCCCTCCCGCCCCCTCCTTCCGCGCGGGCCGGAATTTCTCCGCCCCCCCTTCAAAACGCTTGACGCCTTTCAGCCCTTTTCATCCCTCAGTCTGAAAGTTTCATCCGCCCGTCCTGCCCCACCCCATGTTGATTGCTGAGATCGCCAGAAAAGCGAAGGTCTCCCCGGCCACGGTTTCCCGTGCCATCAACCAGCCGGCCATCGTCGCCCCCGAGAGTCTGGCGCGGATCCAGGCCGTGATGCGCCTGCACAATTACCACCCCGCCCCCCTGGAGCGCCGCCGCGGCCCCAAGGCCCGCAAACCCGACCTGCGCAAAATTGGCGTCTGGTTCGTCGGCGCCAAGTCCAACAACCCCGGCCTGAACTGGTTTCAGGACCAACTCCTCCAGATCCAGTCCGGCAACCCCCGCTACCGCTTCGACCTCAGCGTCCTCTTCTCAAATACCCCCGACGAACTCCCCGGCCGCCTCGCCGAGGCCAAACTCGACGGCATCATTATTCAGGGCATGGAGCCCTCCGCCGCCTGTCTCGCCCGCCTCGGCCACCTCCCCCATGTCTGGTTCATGACCCGCCGCTCGACCACGTTCCCCGGCGACTTCGTCGAACCCAACAATGAGGAAAACGGCCAGATCGCCGCCGACTACCTTAAACGCCGCGGCCACAAATCCGTCGCCGTCATCTCGACCGATCCCGACTACAGCGCCATCGCCCGCCGCGTCCGCGCCTTCGTCCAACACGCCGGCGAAATCGGCCTCCACGTCCACACCATTTTGGGCCAGTCCAACCCCGGCGTAAGCTACCTTGACCAGACCAACGCCAACGCCGAGAGCGACACCCTCGTCCGCCGCTTCCTCGCCGCCAAACCGCGCCCCAGCGGCCTCTACATCCCGGTCGATCATTTTTGCGGCTCGTTCTTCCGCGCCCTGCGCGAAGCCGGTCAGCAGGCCGGCCGCGACTTCGACGCCGTCCTCGGCAATTTTAATCCCGTCATCTACCACAACCTCGACCACCTCCCGGCCGCGGTGGACATCAACCTGCCCACCCTCGTCCGCAAAGTCGTCGACCACCTCATGTGGCGCATCGAAAACCCCGGCGCCACCGGCCGCGTCGGTATCACCGTTTCCCCCACGCTCATCGGAGCCACCCCCGCCCTCGGCGCCTAGGCCGCTTCCCGCCCCCTCTCTTTTCTCCCCACTTTTTGGTCAACCCTCGCGGGCCATCGCCCGCGGGAACCCGAAATCCCCAACCACACAACCATGACAACACCAAACCCGTCGAGCTCACTCGACCGTGCCAAAAAACTCGTAAGTCTGTGTTTGGCGACCTCCGTCGCCGCCAGCACAGTCTTCGCTCAAGCCCCGGCCGGCGACGCCCTGCGTCGCTTGCAGGATGAAAACGCCGCGCTCCGCAAACGCCTGGCCGAAATCGAGGGCAAAGCCGCCCCCGCCGCGCCCAAGGCCCCGGCCCCCGCCGCGGCGCCCACGGCCGCCAAGGCCCCGGCTGCCCCGGCCGCCGTAACGCTGAAAACCGACGAAGGCGTGCAAGCACTCACGCCGTTCGAGGTTCGCTCTGACAAGGACTACGGCTACCTCAAGACAAACTCCGCCACCGCCACCCGCATCGGCATGGAGATCCAGAAGATCCCGCTCAATGTGCAGGTGATTTCGCGCGAATTCCTCGACGACACCAATAGCCGGTCCCTCACGGATCTGTTCCGCTATTCGGCGGCCGCCTCGGGCGACACCCGGTTTGCCATGCGCGTGCCCGCCAATTCCGCGACCCCGCAAGGCACGTTCACGATGCGCGGATTCGTCGTCAACAGTCTGATGCGTAACGGCATTTTCCGTTACACCTCCTACAACCTCGAAAACATCGAGCGCGTGGAAGTCGTTAAAGGCCCGGCCGCCGTCTTCTTCGGCCAAGGCTATCCCGGCGGTGTCATCAACTACATCAGCAAGCTCCCCGATTTCGGCAAAAATGCGACGTCGGTCAGCCACCAGATCAACGACAACTCGGGCGAGAAGGTGAATCTCGACCACAACGCCATCCTCTCGGACAAAGCGGCTCTCCGCGTTGTCGCCAACTGGGAGGACACCCAGGGCGAACGCCGCTTCGAGTTCCGCCGCTCGAACAGCGTCAATCCTTCGCTCTCGTTCGTTCCATTCGCTTCCGGCAAGGTGAAGATCACCGCCGAAGCCGAGTTCATCCGCGAGAAATTCAGCTGGAATGATTTCGACTGGATCTTCAGCGACTTCGCCGGCTGGAAAAATGCCGCCACGACGGGGCAATTCGGTTCGTCGACGGCGACGCTCGCCAACACGATCTTGGCCAACACCGGCAACGGCCTCACGGCCAACGTCGTCCAAGGCACCTCGACCCCTACCCTCGCCTACGGCACTTACATCAACAACAAGCGCATCGCCACGGGGAACTTCAGTCTCCCCGCCTACACGAGCGTGGAACGTGGTGCGTATGTCACTAATGCCGCCGGTCAGTTCGTGCGCGATGAAGCGTTCAACTACACCAGCCGCGGCGCGAACTTCCAAAACACGATCGACAACCTCTCGCTCACCGCCGACATCAGCCCGTTCAGCTGGCTCGACGTCCGCTACAATTACTTCAACGAGAAGTCCGAGAACTACTCGGTCGGTCAAGGCGGGGCGATTCTCCAGCCTTATGCCAATGGCGTAAACTGGAACATGGGCACCGGTAATCTCTCCGGTTACTACCGCTATGCCCAAACGCACAACGTCGATGCCGTGCTCAAGTTCGAGAAATTCGGCGTGAAGAGCAAACTTCTCACCGGCTTCCAGCGCATCACCCCCTACCAGCAGTTTCTCGGCGGTCAGCTCGTTACGGATTCCCAATGGGCCTTCTTGCCCGGCGCCCGCAACACCACCTCAAACCCCGATTACCGCGGTACCAACGTCGGCATCTACAACCACGGTAATGTGCCCTTCAATCAGGTCATCAAAGACCGCGCCGGCAACATCAAGCCCGTCCGCCAGATCTTCTCCAACTTTGATCCGGGCGCAGAAATCTATCCCGACATCAGTGTCTACCATCAGTCGGATCGCAACGCTCTCGACGGTTACAAGGACAAACAGCACTCGGCCTACCTGAACTATCAGGCCTCGATGCTCGATGATCGCCTGACCCTGCTCGCCGGTTACCGTCGCGAAAAACGCTGGGCCCGCGGTCAGTATCAGCCCAACAATTATCCGTGGTTCATCTACTTCCCGGACATGCACCTCAATCCGGCCGCCTTTCCTGAGGACGTCTGGGGCCATTCCATCAATTATCAACGCGGCCTCTCGACCGACCAGAAGGGCGATTCGTGGATGGGCGGCCTCTCCTTCGCCCTCACCAAGGAAATCAGCCTCTACGCCTCCAACTCGAAGACCTTCAAGTTCAACAGCGGTCGCGTCGGCGGCCTGTTCGTGGGTGACGAAACCCAGTGGTATGACGCCGCACGCGCCTTCGGCTTTGGCGGCACCGCGGGCCAGTCCTTCCGCTACCTCGGCCAGACCATCACCTCCGTGCAACAGTTTCAGACGCTGCTCGGCAGTCGTGGGGTGTATGACGTGATTAAGAACGAAGAGGGCATGAATTGGGAAGTGGGCGCCAAGATGTCGAAGCTTGACGGCAAGATCGTCGGCACGCTCTCGATCTTCCGGGGCGAACGCGAAAATCAAATGCTCGATGACGGCGCCAAACAGTCCAACCTCGAGGAGCCGCTGAATTTCAGCACCGAGCTCTTCCCGGTCGGCTCGCCGTTCCGCAATACCCGCCTCCTCCGCTGGCGCACGACCGACCTCAAGAACCGCATCGAAGGCACTGAGGCCGAGGTCATCTGGACTCCACGCCGGAACTTCCAAGCCGTCGTCAACGGTTCTTGGCTCTACACCGCCAAGACCGTTTACGACAAGACCCGCGCCGCTCCCGGCACGACCGCCTACAACGCGCTCGCTCCCGCCGGCAAGGTCGCGTCGGACATCTATTACAAGGCCCGCATCGAAAACGTCCCTGAATTCCGCTTCAACTTCTTCGGAAAATACACGTTCACCGATGGCGTCTTCGGCGGTCAGGGCCGCGGTGCCACCGTCGGAGTCGGCGCTCGCTATTCCTCCGAAACCGTCGTCTCGCGCGCCGTCGATTGGAATCCCCTCGCGGGCGGCTATCAAGCCGGCGACTACCTCGTGTTCGATCTCACGGCCAGCTATCCTTGGGAAATCCTCGGCTACCGGATTCACTCGAACTTCGGTCTCTATAACGTGACCGATAAGAGCTACTCCGAAGGCTCGTTCGTGCAGTCCCCTGCCCGCAACTGGATCCTACGCAACACGCTGAAGTTCTGATCCCGGGCTGCCCTCAGCCCGCATCACCCCAAGGCGGAGGCCACGTGGCCTCCGCCTTTTTTGCGCCCTTTTCCCGGCACCTCGCCCCCCCCTCACTTCGCCCCCGGCTTCGTCCCCCACCCATACACCCACATCGGCCGCGTCTTCACGTGCCAGTCGACAAAACCCGCGTGCTCAAAAAACGCCTCGAACTCCGGCACCGACGAACACTTTGAAATCTGCGCCGGCCGTTTTTGCGGCGGAAACTGCGTCCGGCTTGCCTCAAACATCGCCCAGCCCTCCGGCGACGCGATGTTCGCGTTGTCGCAATAAAACCGCCCGCCCGGCTTCAGCACCCGCATCGCCTCGAGCACATAGGTGTATCGGTCCCATTCCTCCAGGTGCATGAACACCACCGTCGTGTAAACCACGTCGACCGAGTTGTCCGGAATCGGCTGCAAATCGTAGCCCGAGATTTCCTGCAGCCGCGTGTTCGTCAGCCCGAGGAGCCGCCGGCTCGCGAGCTTGATCATGTTCGGCGACACGTCGCAGCCGATCCACTCCGTCACAAACGGCGAGAGCACCCGCCCCACGCGCGCCACCCCGCAACCGATCTCCAAAAACGTGTCCGTCGCCTTGATGCCCGTCGTCTCACCCAGAATATAGAGTGTGTCCTCCGCGTCCGCGTGAAACTTCTCCTCGTCCGTGTAGCCGGACACCACCATGTAAGCGTCCTCTTTGTTGCCGGAGAGCGCCGTCCAGACCGATTTGTAGTCGCCGCGAATTTGACTCATGCAGGAGAGTGAAAGTGAGAGTGAAAGGGAAAGGGAAGGTGAAAACTCGCCCGCCCTCGCCGTTTCCCCTCCCCATC
>JBIKOK010000100.1:0-23088 GCA_044358025.1 Opitutaceae bacterium | reverse complement strand
CAGGTTCACCCAAACCCGAAAGCCTGACTCTGTTCGACAGTCCCGCGCACCAAAATGAGGTCGGGGAGCGGCGGGCGGGCGGCGGGCAAACGAACGGCCGTCCGACGCGCGGCCTCGGCCAGCGCGACCGGTGGGGGACTCTGGCCGGATCCTTGCGGGAAGCTGGCCGGATCCTTCGGGGACGGTTCGAGGACGATTCGAGGTGGGTTCGAGGGGCGCCTGGTGGCGGAAGCGCGGTTAGACCAGGCCGGCGACCCCGGCGATGGCGCGGAGCCGGGCGCGGGGCGAGCGCGCCCGGTAGGGACCCTGGCGGGATCCTTCAGGGAAGCTGGCCGGAACCTTCAGGGACGGTTCGAGAACGATTCGAGGACGGTTCGAGGTGGGTTCGAGGGGCGCCTGGCGGCGGAAGCGCCGTCCGCCCAGGTCGGCGACCCCGGCGATGGCGTCGAGCCGTGCGCGGGGCGAGCGCGCCCGGTAGGGACGGTGGCCGGATCCTCCGGGGACGGTTCGAGAACGATTCGAGGACGGTTCGAGGGGCGCCCGGCGGCGGAAGCGCCGTCCGCCCAGGTCGGCGACCCCGGCGATGGCGCCGAGCCGTGCGACGGGGGAGCGCGACCGGTGGGGACGGTGGCCGGATCCTTTCGGGGACGGTTCGAGGAGGGTTCGAGGGCGTCGGGGCGGCGGAAGCGCCGTCAGACCAGGCCGGCGGCCCCGGCCATGGCGCGGAGCCTTGCGATGAGCGAGTGCGACCGGTGGGGGACCCTGGCCGACGACCCGGGCCGCGGCGTCCAGCGGGAGCGTGGAATCAGCCGGTGGAACGGATTCATGGTTAAATCTTTTGGGGGTGTTCACCGGAACCCGGCCCGGCCGAGAGCCGAGCCATCTCAGGTGCAAGCGCACCCTAACCGATTCCGGCATCCGAGCGTTAATCGTTAATTTCGATGCGATCATCGCGAAGATCGATGCGCGGCAAGGACGTGCCCTCGCCATCCTCTCGTGCTGCTCTCCCCTGTGGCGCGCACCGGGGGGATCTGTCGGGCGCTGCCGCACCTGCCGCAGGGCATCCCGTAGCCGGCGTTGACCAGGCGTTGAGCGTTCAGCTGCTGAAATGGGCGCGGGTTCCTTTTTGGCGTCGATCAACCGAGCGGAAAGGGGTCGACGAGCAGCAGGTAATCGCGGCCACGGGACTCGAGCGGGACCTCGCGGAGGGCGATGCCGCGGGCGGCGGTGGGGTTGAAGGCCCGGGTAGCCTTGGATGGCCCAGCCCGCGTTATCGAGGAGGGCGTCGATTTTTTTCGCGGGTGGCGGCTTCCGGGTTTATCGGCGCACGGTCGGTTCGTCGGGGAATGACGCCGAGCGAACCGGACGCATGGGGTAAAGGCATTGGGCAGGCTAGGGTTAGGCAATCCGCGAATCGGGCCGAAATCAGGGAAATGTCCCGGTTGAGGCGAGACCTGGACCCCCTAGGGGGACCCCGGTGAGTTATTTGTGAATAACTTACCCTTGTCATTCCGGCCCCGTCACCCACGGTGGTGATCCCTCCCGCCAAAACTGCATGTTGAGCCTTGCTCCATGTGGTTTAACGCCCGGTCTTCAAGACCGGGCGTTTTTTTTTCGCCCCGCCGCGGCCGCGCGTCCGTTGGTTGACATGCAAAGGGGGCTGGGCGCTGAAGGCGGAAAGCGGATTCCCGTTCGCTTTCAAGATGGGATTCACGCGATTTGGAGCAGCCTGCTTGCCGGCGATGGCTACGAGCAGAATCGCCTGCAAGCAGGCTCCTGCCTTCCGGCAGGTTAGTCTCAACTTGATCGCGAATTAGAAGGAAAGTTGAGAGTTGAGAGTTGAGAGTGGAGAGCCGAGAGCCGAGAGCTGATCGCTGAGAGGGGGTGCGGCGAGGTTCTGCCGCCTCGGCGGCGGCATCCGTGCCATCGATGTGATCCGTGGTCCCAAACGATTGGGTCCGGTCCAGCGGTCCGCTCTCCGCCCTCGCAGCGTTCCTCGTCCGTCGATTTTGCACTGAGACGTGGGCGCACTGGGCCGCTGGGGCGGAAGGAGGCCCAGACGGTTTGACCACAGATGTGGCGGATTGCGCGGATCAAGACGCGGGACTAGGCTGAGAGCCGAGAGCTGAGAGCCGAGAGCTGAGAGCTGAGAGCTGAGAGCTGAGAGCTGAGAGCTGAGAGCTGAGAGCGGAGAGCGGAGAGCAAAGAGCGGAAAGCCGGGAGCTGAACTCTGAGAGCGGAGAGAGGAGCGGTGGTGCGGCGAGGTTCTGCCATCGCGGCGTCGGCATCCGTGCCATCGATGTCATCCGTGATCAAACATACGTGGTCCGGTCCAGCGAGCCGAGAGGAGAGAGCTGAGAGCAGAGAGGGGAGAGCCGAGAGGAGAGAGCTGAGAGCAAGGAGGGGAGAGCTGAGAGCAAGGAGGGGAGAGCTGAGAGCAAGGAGGGGAGAGCTGAGAGCAAAGAGGGGAGAGCAAAGAGGGGAGAGCAGAGAGGAGAGAGCAGAGAGGTGAGAGCTGAGAGCAGAGAGGGGAGAGCTGAGAGCAGAGAGGGGAGAGCTGAGAGCAGAGAGGGGAGAGCTGAGAGCAGAGAGGGGAGAGATGATGCCCGTTCGCATTCGATAAGATCCACGCGATTTATCGGAGCCTGCTTGCAGGCGCGGGCTACGAGCTGAATCGCCTGCAAGCAGGCTCCTACCTTCCGGCAGATTAGTCTCAACTTGATCCCGAATGGAAATGAGGGGGGAGAGCTGAGCGGGGAGAGCTGGGGCGCTAAAGCGGACGCCTCACCGTTGAGCGTTGCCCGGTGCGCCTCCACCACCGATTCGCCCCGGTAAACCGCGTCGGCGAGAGGCGGCGCCCGAAGTATTTTTGCGGCGCGGGGGAATCGCCTTGTCTTCGCGGCGCGAGTCGTAACCTTCTCCCTTCCCAATCCTCTCTCTCGCGTCGTCGGCCTCGGCCGGTGGCGCTTTTCAGTTCGCGAGCCGGGCCCGAATCCCGGATTTCGCGAGTATCTCACGTTTTTGCCAGAAAGTTCTTGCCGAGCTTTCGGCGCCCTGTAGCGTCTCTCCTCTTTTCTCGAATTTTCACTCCGTAACACCCGCATTTCTCGTATGCCAACCATCAACCAGCTCGTGCGCAAAGGCCGCCGCAAGGTGCGTATCAAGTCGAAGTCCCCTGCTCTGGACGGTAACCCGTTCCGTCGCGGCGTGTGCGTGCAGGTGATGACCCGCACCCCCAAGAAGCCGAACTCCGCTATCCGCAAGGTCGCGAAGGTCCGCCTCACTAACGGTAACGAAGTGATTTCTTACATTCCCGACGAGGGCCACAATCTCCAGGAGCACTCGATTGTGCTCGTGCGCGGTGGCCGCGTGAAGGATCTGCCCGGCGTCCGCTACCACATCGTGCGTGGCACCCTCGACGCCACCGGCGTCGAAAAGCGTCGTCGCTCCCGTTCTAAGTACGGGGTCAAGCGTCCGAAGGCTGCCAAGTAAACCGCGTTTTTTCTTAACACCATCTCGTCATGTCACGCCGTCACAGAGCCGAAAAACGTCAAGTCGTCCCGGATGCCCGCTACAAGAGCCCGCTCGTTGCGCATCTGGTCAATGTCATCATGAAGAGCGGCAAGAAGAATCTTGCCCAGCGCATCGTTTACGGCGCGTTCGAGAAGGTCTCGGAGAAGCTCGAAAAGGGTGATCCGGTGGACTTGCTGCTCGGCGCGTTGGAAAACGCCCGGCCCCGCCTCGAGGTGAAGAGCCGTCGCGTCGGTGGCGCCACCTACCAGGTGCCAATCGAAATTTCGTTTGAACGTCAGGAGTCGCTCGCGCTCCGCTGGATCGTCGACGCCGCGCACGGCCGCAAGGGCGTGACGATGAAGGACGCTCTCGCCGCCGAGATCATCGATGCCTACAACAACACGGGTGGCGTCGTGAAGAAGAAGGAAGATACCCATAAGATGGCCCAGGCCAATCGCGCCTTCGCCCATCTCCGCTGGTAAGGTAAGTCACTCCGCCCTCTTCCCATGTCCGATTCAGCCGCTCCCACCATTCTTGTCGTCACCGACAAGGCCCATGTTTCCCCGGTCAATTCCAAGGACCGTCCGTTCCCCCTCGAGTGGACGCGTAACATTGGCATCGCCGCGCACATTGACGCCGGCAAGACCACGACCACGGAACGCATCCTTTTCTACTCCGGCGCCGTCCACAAGATGGGCGAAGTGCACGAGGGCACCACGGTGACCGATTGGATGGAACAGGAACGCGAGCGTGGTATCACGATCACCGCGGCCGCCATCTCCTGCGCTTGGAACGCTTCCTGGGGCCCCTGGAAGGGCATCAAGCAGCGCATCAATATCATTGATACGCCCGGACACGTGGACTTCACGGCCGAGGTTGAGCGCTCGCTTCGCGTGCTTGACGGTGCCGTCGCCGTGTTTTGCGCCGTCGCCGGCGTGCAGCCCCAGTCCGAGACGGTCTGGCGCCAGGCCAACAAGTACCGCGTTCCGCGCGTCGCCTTCATCAACAAGATGGACCGCACCGGCGCCGACTTCTTCCGTGCCGTCTCCGAGATGCGCGAGAAGCTCAAGGCAAACGCCCACCCGATCTTCTTGCCCATCGGCAAGGAAGAGAATTTCACGGGCCTGATCGATCTCGTCCAGAACATCGCCTACATTTTCGAAGACACCACGGACCCGCTCGGTATGGAGCCGGTGACGCGTGAGGTGCCTGCCGAGTTTGTTGCCCAGACGAAGGAATACCGCGACAAGCTCATCGAGGCCGTTTCGGATTTCGACGACGTCATCGCGGAAAAGTACCTCAACGGTCTCGAGATCAGCGTGCCCGAGCTCATGCTCGGCGTCCGCAAGGCCACGATTTCCCTCCAGTTCACGGGCGTCGTCCCCGGCTCAGCGTTCAAGAAGAAGGGCGTGCAGCGCCTCCTTGATTGCGTCGTCAACTACCTGCCCAGCCCGATCGACGTTCCGCCGATGCAGGGTCAGGACAGCGATGGCAAGCCCGTCGAGGCCGTCGTCAACGACAAGGCCAAGCTCGCGGGTCTCGCGTTCAAGCTCTGGAACGATCCGTTCGTCGGTCGTCTCGTATTTTTCCGCGTCTACACCGGCACGCTCCCCCGCGGGATGCCCCTGTACAACCCCCGGACCCGTCGCACCGAGCGCGTTTCTCGCCTCGTCCTCATGCGCGCTATCGAGCGCGAGGAAATCGACATGGCCTATTCGGGTGACATTTGCGCCGTCGTCGGCGTGAAAGAGGTGATCACTGGCGACACGCTGTGTGATGAAGATTTCGATATCCGCCTCGAGCCGCCGTCCTTCCCGGAGCCCGTGATCTCGATGTCCATCGAGCCGAACTCGAAGGCCGACCAGGAAAAAATGGGCACGGCGCTTCAGCGCCTCGTCGCCGAAGATCCGACCCTTCGCGTCAAGACCGACCAAGACACCGGCCAGACGATTCTCGCCGGCATGGGCGAACTCCATTTGGACATCATCCGCGATCGCATGAAGCGGGAGTTCAAGGTTGAGGCGACCGCAGGCAAGCCGCAGATCGCCTACCGCGAGACGGTCAAAACGTCCGCCGACGGCGAAGGCAAATTCATCCGTCAGTCCGGCGGCAAGGGTCAATACGGTCACGTCTGCATCAAGATGGAGCCGGCCGAAAAGGGCAAAGGCGTCGAAGTCATCAACGAGACCGTGGGTGGTTCGATCCCGAAGGAATTCATCAAGCCCGCCACGGAAGGTATTTTGGAAGGTGCCAACAATGGTGTCGTCGCCGGTTTCCCGGTCGTCGATGTGATCATCCGCATCACCGATGGCTCGTTCCACGAAGTCGACTCCTCCGAGCTCGCGTTCAAGATGGCCGGCATCTTTGCGTTCAAGGACGCGATGAAGCAAGCCACGCCGATCCTGCTCGAGCCCATCATGGGCGTCGAAGTCACCACGCCCGAGGAATATCAGGGTGACCTCATGGGTGACATCAACCGCCGTCGTGGTCAGATCCAAGGCATGGAGAACAAAACCGGCGCGTGCATCATCACCGCGCACGTTCCCCTCGAGCTCCTCTTTGGTTACGTCACCGACATTCGTTCCCTTTCCAAGGGCCGCGCCAGCGCCGGTATCACTCCTTCCCACTTCGAGCAGGTCCCGAATTCTCTCCTCGCCAAGATCGTCGAGAGCAATGCCAAGGGTCCCGCCCGCACCTAAACCTCCGTTCTTTTTTCGCTATGAAAGGCCAACGCATCCGCATCAAACTCCAGGGCTTCGACTATCGCGTGATCGATCAGTCTGCCCAGGACATTGTCGAGACCGCCAAGCGCTCCGGCGCTCGGGTCTCCGGCCCCATCCCGCTGCCCACCCGCATCGAGAAACTTTCCGTCAATCGCTCCCCGCACGTGGACAAGAAGTCCATGGAGCAGTTCGAGACGCGCACGCACAAGCGTCTCATCGATATCATCGAGCCGACCGCCCAAACGGTCGACGAACTGAAGAAACTCAACCTCCCGTCCGGCGTGGACATCACCATCAACGTCTGAGAACGCTCTCTTAACTTTCAACGTTAGCCGTTGCCTGTGTGCCCTTCGTGGCACCTCCAGGTTTCATCTAATGTAGGTCGTTAAACGGAATTCTTTTCCACCTACCACTTAGCCCATGATCTCATCGCTCCTCGGCAAAAAAATCGGGATGACGCAGGTCTATGACGCCCAAAACGTCCTAGTCCCCGTCTCCGTGGTCGAAGCCGGACCCTGTTCAGTCGTCCAGGTCAAGACCCTCGAAACCGACGGCTACTACGCCGTCCAAATTGGTTTCGCCACCAAGAAAACCAAGAACACCGCCGCCGGTGAACTCGGTCACGCGCAGAAGGCCGGCCTCGAAGTCGCCCCGCGCGTCCTTAGCGAAGTCCGCCTCACGGCTGCTCCTACGCTCAAGGTCGGAGATATCGTTACGGTTGCCGCCTTCACTGAAGGCCAGCTCGTCGATGTCTGCGGCACCAGCAAGGGCAAAGGCTTCCAAGGCGTCGTCAAACGCTTTCGTGTCGCGGGCGGTCCCGCCACGCACGGCTCGATGTTCCATCGCCGCATCGGTTCGGTCGGCATGCGCCAGACCCCCGGCCGCGTCTGGAAGAACCAGGCCATGCCCGGTCACATGGGCACCGACTCCCGCACGGTCCAAAACCTGCGCGTCGTCAAGATTATCGCCGACAAGAATCTCATCCTCGTGAAGGGTGCGATCCCCGGTGCCAACGGCGACGACGTTGTCGTTCGCTCCGCTATCAAGGGCCAGCGTGCGCTGCCCCCGGTGGTGGTTCCCGTGGTGGCCGCCAAGGCCGCCGCGAAGCCTGCGGCCAAGCCCGCCGCCAAGAAATAACCCGGAGACCCAGCCATGAAACTCACCGTTTTTAGTTCCGACGGCACGACGAGCAGCGAAAAAGATTTCGCCAACATCCCCACGTTTGAAGGCGACAAAGGCCTGCAAGCTGTGAAGGAAGTCATCGTTGCCATCAATGCCAACAACCGCCAGGGCACCCATTCCACCAAGACGCGCGGCGAAGTCCGCGGCGGTGGTAAGAAGCCGTGGCGCCAGAAGGGCACCGGCCGCGCCCGTGCCGGCTCCATCCGTTCTCCCTTGTGGAGCGGCGGTGGCGTCGTCTTCGGCCCGAAACCCCGCGACTACTCGAAGAAGATCAACGGCAAGGTGAAGGATCTCGCCTTCAGCCGCGCTCTCTTCGACCGTGCGATCGCCGGCGAAATCGCCGTCATTGAGGCCTTCGTCGCCGCTCCCGCGAAGACGAAGTCCGTCGACGTCATCCTCGGCCGCATCTGCTCGAAGGGCAAACTGCTCCTCGTCGATGCCCCGTTCGCCGTGGCGACCGCCCGTGCCGCCCGCAACATTGAGCGCGTGTCCCTCCAGGACGCTTCGAAGCTCAACACGCTCGATCTCGCGCAATACAAAAAAATCATCGTCAGCACCAAGGCGCTCGAGACCATTCTCGCCCGCGTCAAGGGAGGAAAGAACTCATGAACGCCGACAAAGTTCTCAAATTCGTCCGCCTCTCCGAGAAGTCGAACAAGCTCAGCTCCATGCTCGGGCAGTACACCTTCGAGGTCTTCAAGGACGCCAACAAGCACCAGATTGCCGAAGCCGTGGAGCAGACCTTCAAGGTCACCGTTCGTCGTGTGAACACGATGACGACCCGCGGTAAAAACAAGAAGAGCCGCACGGGTCGTCCCAGCATCGGTTCCGATTACAAGAAGGCGATCGTCACCCTCAAGGCCGGCGACAAAATCGAGCTCGTCTAACGCGACCTCGCCTCAACCGGAGCACACCCAACATGCCTATCCATTCCTTCCGCCCGCTCACGCCTTCCGGCCGCTTCACTTCTCTGAACATGGAGAAGGGGCTCTCGAAAGAACGTCCCCAGCGCGCCCTCACCGAGCACAAGCACAAGAGCGGCGGCCGCAACGTCTACGGACGCGTCACCTCCCGTCATCGTGGCGGCGGTCACAAGCAGCTTTACCGCATCATCGACTTCAAGCGCTCGGTCCTCGACATGCCCGCCAAGGTGCAGGCCATCGAGTATGACCCGAACCGCTCGGCGAACATCGCCCTCATCGCCTACTCGAACGGCGAGAAGAGCTACATCATCGCCCCTGAGGGCCTCGCCGTCGGCGCGAAGATCTTCGCCTCCAACAAGGCGACCACGAACGATTTCACGGTCGGCAACAACTTCCCGCTGCGCCTGATCCCGCCGTCCACGCTCCTCCACTGCGTCGAGCTGCTGCCCGGGCGCGGCGCGCAGATCGCCCGCACTGCCGGCGCGAGCCTCGAGCTCATCGGCGTCGAAGGCGACAAGGCCCAGCTGAAGATGCCCTCCGGCGAATTCCGTTATGTGCACGCGGATTGCCGCGCCACCATCGGCGTCGTCGGCAACGGTGACCACAACAAGCAGTCCCTCGGCAAGGCCGGTCGCGCCCGTTGGCTCGGCAAGCGTCCTCACGTCCGCGGTATGGCGATGAACCCGGTCGATCACCCCAACGGTGGTGGTCAGGGCAAGTCCAAGGGTGGTGGTGGTCGTCAACAGCTCGTCTCCCCGTGGGGCCAGCTCGCGAAGGGCTTCCCGACCCGCCGTCGCACGAAGTTGTCGAACAACTCGATCATCCTTCACCACAACGGCCGCAAGCCCCGCAACCAGAAGTAAGCCGCCCCCTTTCGCACCATGGCACGTTCCATCAAAAAAGGTTTCTTTGTCGACTACCACCTCCTCGAGAAAATCGAGAAGGCGGTCAAGGCCGGCGCCAAGAAGCCCATCCAGACCTGGTCCCGCCGCTCGACGATCACGCCCGACTTCATCGGCCACACGTTCAGCGTTCACAACGGCAAGGTCTTCACCGCCGTTTACGTCACCGAAAATATGGTCGGCCACAAACTTGGCGAGTTCGCGCCCACGCGCACGTTCAAGTCGCACGGTGGCATGACCCGCAAGGAAATCTAAGGCCGCTGTCCATGCTCCGTCGCCTCCTCCAGTCCAGCCTGCTTGCGCTTGTCGTTGCCGTGCCGTTTTCGGCGCGCGCAGCGGTGGCGCCCGGCTCGGCCGAAGTGGTGGCGGTGCAGCCGACGCGCGTCGCCGACCTCGTGCTCCTGGACCACGGCTTCAACGCCGGTTTGCGTCAGGGTATGATGTGTCGGGTCACGCGCGGTGGCGCGGAAATCGCCGAGGTCGTCCTCGTCGAACTCCGTCCGACCTGCAGCTCTGCGCTCATCGTCCACCTCGCGGCCGGCCAGTCCATCCGCGCGGGCGATACCGCCTCCGTTAAAGTTCTCAAAACCTAAAAGCCCAAGCCAACCAAAAGGGTAGGGCGGATCTGCTCCGTCACTATCGCCGGCCTCACCGTCGGAATCCTCCACCCGTCACCGTCATCACCATGGAAGTTCAAGCCCTCACTCGCTACGCGCGCATGTCGCCGAAGAAAATGCGAGACATCTCCCGCATCGTCCAAGGCCGCAAGGCCGTCGAAGCTCTCGAATACCTCGCGCTCATCCCGCGCAAGTCCGCGAAACTCATCGCCAAGACGCTGAAAAGCGCGATCGCGAACGCCGAGAACAACAACAACCTCTCGGCCGACAGCCTCACGATCAAGTTCGCTCTCATCGAGAACGGTCCCGTCTTGAAGCGCTTCAAGGCCGGTGCCCGCGGCACCGCGATGCCCCGCCGCAAGAAGATGTCCCACATCCGCATCGTC
This sequence comes from Opitutaceae bacterium, assembly GCA_044358025.1. Lineage (GTDB taxonomy): Bacteria > Verrucomicrobiota > Verrucomicrobiia > Opitutales > Opitutaceae > GAS368. Next base: position 12,842 of record JBIKOK010000100.1, on the reverse strand, counting down.
CTCTCCGACGGAACCTCGAACTAATCACCAACTACCATGGGCCAAAAAACCAATCCCACAGGCTTCCGTCTCGCCGTCCGTCGCAACTGGCAGTCCCGCTGGTATGCCTCCAAGAAGGAATTCCCCAAGCTGCTCCTCGAGGATCAGATCATCCGCACCAAGCTGATGGAGAAGCTCAAGCAGGCGTCCGTTCCGCGCATCTTCATCGAGCGCGCGTCGAACCGCGTCCGCGTCAAAATTTACACCGCCCGTCCGGGTATCGTCATCGGTCGCAAGGGTCAGGAAATCGAGAAGATCAAAGAGGAACTCGCCAAGCTCACGGGCAAGGAAATCCTCCTCGACATCCAGGAAGTCAAGAAGCCCGAGATCGAGGCCGCGCTCGTCGCCGAGAACGTCGCGCTCCAGCTCGAGCGCCGCATCGCTTTCCGCCGCGCCATGAAGAAGGCCGTCGAAATGGCCATGGCGCTGGGGGCCGAAGGTATCCGTATCCAATGCTCCGGCCGCCTCGGTGGCACGGACATCGCCCGCCGCGAGTGGCAGCGCAAAGGCCGCGTGCCGTTGCACACCCTCCGCGAAAACATCGACTACGGCTTTGCCGAAGCGCTCACCCTCTACGGCAAGATCGGCGTCAAATGCTGGATCTGTAAAAAAGAGTCCGACAACAACTGATCCGGTTCACGGATAAACCCTTTTTAGGAGAATTCTCCCATGGCTCTAGCTCCCGCCCGCACCAAATACCGCAAGTCGATGAAAGGCTCCCGCGCTGGCAATGCCAAGCGCGGCAACACTCTCGCCTTCGGCGAATACGGCCTCCAGTCGCTCTCCCGCGGCCCTATGACCGGTCAGCAGATCGAAGCTGCCCGCGTCACCATCTCGCGCCACCTCAAGCGCAAGGGTAAACTCTGGATCCGCATCTTCCCGCACAAGCCCGTCACCAAGAAGCCGGCCGAAACCCGCATGGGTCAGGGTAAAGGCGCCGTCGAGTACTACGTCGCCGTCATCAAGCCCGGCGCTGTGCTCTTCGAGCTCGCTGGCGTGCCCACCACCGTCGCCAAGGAGGCCTTCCGCCTCGCCGACGCCAAGCTGCCGTTCCGTTGCCGCTTCATCCAGCGCGACACCAACGCCACCTAATTTTCAAACAACGCCCGTCATGACTTCCAAAGAAATCCGCGATCTGTCCAACGACGAGATCACCGTTAAGGTCCGCTCCATCCGGGAGGAACTCCTCCAACTGCGTCTGCGCAAGCAGACCGGCCAGGTAGAAAAGACCGACAAGCTCCGCACGCTCCGCAAGGATATCGCCCGCCTCCTCACCATCCAAAACGAGAAGAAGACCAAAGCGACTGTCGCCGCTTAATCGCTCGCCTCAACCACCTCACCGCCATGTCCACCGCCACTGAAGGCCAGCGCACCAAGCGTCGCACCCAAATCGGTTTCGTCTCGAGCCGCTCGGGCGACAAGTCCGTCAAAGTCACCGTCGCCTACAAGACGCCGCATCCCCTCTACCACAAGGTCGTCAACCGCCAGACCGTTCTCCACGTCCACGACGAGAAGAACGAGACGAAGGTCGGCGACAAGGTCGAGGTCATGGAAACCCGTCCGCTCAGCCGCCTCAAGCGCTGGCGCGTCGTTGCCATCATCCTGAAAGCCGTCACCACCGACGCCGTCGCAATCTCCGAGAAGGATGTTGCCGAACTCGTCCCCACCAAAGTCACGAAAGCCTGAGCGCTTTCATCTCCATTAACGTTTCCCTCCTAGGAGGCTCGCCATGATCCAACTGCGCTCCATTCTCGAAGTCGCCGACAATACCGGTGCTCGCAAGGCCGCGATGATTAGCAAAAAAGGCCAGATCACTTCCACCGCCGGTGTGGGTGACATCATCACCGTTCACATCAAGCAGAGTGCCACCGAGGCCACCGTGAAGAAGGGCGAGGTCGTCAAGGCCGTCGTCGTTCGCACCAAGGCTCCGGTCCGTCGGGCTGACGGCAGCTACCTCCGCTTTGATAGCAACGCGATCGTCATTATCGACGCCGCGAACAACCCGAAGGGCACCCGTATCTTCGGCCCTGTCGCCCGCGAACTGCGTGCGAAGAACTTCATGAAGATCATCTCGCTCGCTCCGGAGGTCCTCTAACATGGCCACGAAATTCCACGTCAAACGCAACGATCAGGTCGTTGTCATCGCCGGCTCCCACAAGGGCAAAACGGGCAAGGTCCTCGAGATCCTCGCCGCTAAATCCCGCGCCCGCGTTGAAGGCGTCGCGATGATGAAGCGTCACCTCAAGAAGTCCGAGAAGCACCCCCAGGGCGCCATCGTCGAACTCGAGGGCTCCGTCCACACCTCCAATCTGATGCTCCAGTCGGTTTTCGACGCGAGCAAGCGCAAGAAGGCCACCGCCTAAGAGCCCGCCACGAATGCGTGCTTGCCAACCTGGCGGCCCGCATGAGTTACTCGGCGCTTTTCCACTCTAATCCTCCTCCTCCATTGCTTCCGGGTCGGTAATCCGGTCGCCACGAACATGAGCTACGTCCCCGTCCTTAAAAAAATCTACACCGAGCAGGTTGTCCCTGAGCTGGTGAAATCCCGCGGCTACAAGAACAAGCACCAGGTGCCGAAGTTGGTGAAGATCAACCTCAACACCGGTATCGACGCCGACGCCGACAAGAACCACATCGCCGACATTGCGCGCGACATGGGCGCCATCGCCGGACAGAAGCCGATTCTGAACCGTTCGAAGAAGGCCATCGCCAATTTCAAGCTGAAGCCCAACCAGACCACCGGTTGCAGCGTCACCCTCCGCGGCCCCGCGATGTGGGAATTCCTTTACCGCCTCCTTTCCGTCGCTCTCCCCAGCATCCGCGATTTCCGCGGCGTGCCCTCGAAGCTCGACGGCCAAGGCAACTACAGCCTCGGCATCACTGATTTCTCGATCTTCCCGGAGATCACGCTGGAGAACGTCAAGAAGACCATGGGTCTCGATGTTACCATCGTGACCACCGCGCAGACCGACGATGAAGGTCGCGAGCTCCTGAAACTCCTCGGCATGCCCTTCCGCCGCGTTGATCCCCAACCCGTGCAGCAGCAGAAACCCACCGCAGCCTGAGTTAATTTTCGCCGACCATGCCCAAGACATCCGCCATCCAGCGCAACGAAAAGCGCAAGCGTCTCACCGCCAAGCACGCCGCCGAACGCGCCGAGCTCAAGGCCATTCTCAAGAATCCCGCCACCGCCGACGAGGCGTTTTACGCGGCGGGCAAGAAGCTCCAGCAGCTTCCCCGCAACTCGTCCGCCACGCGCATCCGCAACCGTTGCTCCATGAGCGGCCGCCCGCGCGCCTTCATTGGCAAGTTCGGCGTCTCCCGCATCCAGTTCCGTGAGCTCGCCCTCGCCGGCAAGATTCCCGGCGTGACGAAATCTTCCTGGTAATTTTCTCGGCCGCGGGGGTTTGTGCGCCACCGGCGCATCGGATATGACCCACGGCCACCTTTAAACAACATCCACCATGACCGACCCGATCAGTGATCTCCTCACGCGCCTGCGGAACGCCAGCAAGGCGCGCCTTGATGAATGCGTGATTCCGCATTCGACCCTTAAAGAAGCCATCGCCGTCATCCTCCTTGTCGAGGGTTACATCGCCGGCCACTCCAATTCCATTTCCGCCGCGGGCCACAAGACCCTCGTCGTGAAAATGAAGTATGTCGACGGCGCTCCCGCCATCACCGGCATCACTCGCGTGTCCTCCCCGGGCCGCCGTCTTTACTTCGGCTACACCGAAATTCCGCGCGTCCTCAACGGCCTCGGCATCGGCATCCTCTCGACCTCCAAGGGTCTGATGAAAGATGCTGACTGCCGCCGCAACAAGGCCGGTGGCGAACTGATCTGCAACGTTTGGTAAAACCGCCACGCACCATGAGCCGCATCGGCAAACAACCCGTTATTATCCCCGACAAGGTCAAGGTTACCCTTACCGGTAACACCGTCCACGTCGAGGGTCCCAAAGGCAAAGTCTCCAAGCCCTTCGCGCCCGTCGTGAAGATCACCATCGCTGACAATAAAGTTGTCGTCAGTCCGACCGAAGATGACAGCCGCTTCGCGAAAGCGATGTATGGCACCGTCCGCTCGGTCATCGCCGGGATGGTCAAGGGCGCTTCCGAGGGCTACGTCAAGGATCTCGAAATCCAAGGCGTCGGCTTCAAAGCCAACCTCAAAGGCACCACGCTCGATCTCGCGCTCGGCTATTCCCATCCGATTCTGATGGAAATCCCGGCCGGCATCAAACTCACCGTCGCCGACCAGACGAAGATCAAGGTCGAGGGTGCGGACAAGCAGCTTGTCGGCGCCGTCACTGCGGAGATCCGCAGCTATTACCCGCCCGAGCCCTACAAGGGCAAAGGTGTCCGTATCGTTGGCGAACGCGTCCGCCGCAAAGAAGGCAAGACTGTCGCCTAATCGTAACCATCCTTTTCAGGGTCCATCCCATGAGCACTTCCAAAGCCATCCTCCTCCAGAAACGTCGTTGGAGAATCCGCAAAAAAGTTACCGGCACCGCCCTCCGCCCGCGCCTTTGTGTCCGCTTCACCGCGAAACACGTTTACGCCCAGGCGATCGACGACGATACCGGCACCACGTTGGTTTTCCTTGGCAGCCTCGACGCCGACCTGCGCAAGCAGAAGCTGAAGGCCAACATCGCCGGCGCTAAGACGCTGGGCGTCGCCTTCGCCTCCAAGGCCAAGGCCGCCGGCATCGCCTCGGTCGTTTTCGACCGCAGCGGCGCTCCCTACCACGGTAAAGTCAAAATCTTCGCCGACGCCGCTCGCGAAGGTGGCCTCCAATTCTAAAAATCAGCATGAGCACCGAATCCTCTTCCGCGCCCGAGAGCGCCACGCCAGCCCCCGTCACCCCGGCCGTCACTGCCCCTGCTGCTGCCGCGCCTGAGCGCGAACAGCGCGCCCCCCGCGGCCAAGGCGGCGGCGGCGGCTTCCGCGGCGGCCAAGGCGGCAATCGCGGCCCCGGCGGCAATCGCGGCCCGCGCCGCGACAACCGGGACAAGCCCCAGGACGGCGACGGTCCGACGATGATCGAGAAGGTCGTCTTCATCAATCGCTGCGCCAAGGTCGTCAAGGGCGGTCGCCGCTTCTCCTTCGCTGCGCTCGCCGTCGTCGGCGACGGCAAGGGCAAAGTCGGCATCGGCTACGGCAAGGCCAACGAAGTTCCCGACGCCATCAAGAAGGGCACTGCCAACGCCCACAAGCACCTCGTCAGCGTGAAGCTCAAGGGCGACACGATCCCGCACGACGTCCTCGGTCGCTACGATGGCGGTCGCGTCATGCTCAAGCCCGCCTCCCCCGGCACCGGTCTCATCGCCGGTGGTGGTGTCCGCGCGGTCCTCGAGGCTGCCGGCGTCAAGAACATCCTCACCAAGTCGATGGGTTCGTCGAACCACATCGCCGTTGTGCACGCCACGCTCAACGGTCTCCTCCAGCTCCGTCTCGCCGAGAATATCACGGCGATTCGCAAGTCGAGCTAAGTCCTTTCACCAAGAAATCCGAGTCCCGCTCCGCCCATTGGCGGGGTGGGGCGACCCATCCCAGGAACCATCATGAAACTCCACGAACTTAAGAACGTTAAAGGTGCTGTTCACCGCAAGAAGCGCGTCGGTTGCGGCGAAGGCGGCGGCCACGGCAAAACCTCCGGTCGCGGCGGCAAGGGCCAGTCGGCCCGTTCCGGCAGCTCCATCCGCCCCGGCTTCGAAGGCGGCCAGATGCCCCTTTACCGCAAGCTCCCGCATCGCGGCTTCAATCAGTTTAATTTCCGCACCGAGATCGCGATTCTGAATATCGGCGACCTTGCCGGCCTCGACGCCTCCGTTACGGAAGTCAATGCCGTGTCCCTCGCTGCCGCCGGACTCATCCGCAAGGGCGAGACGGCCGTGAAGATCCTCGGCGACGGCGAAGTCAGCCGCGCCTTCAAGGTGACCGCCGCCAAGTTCTCCGACTCGGCCAAGGCCAAGATCGAAAAAGCCGGTGGCCAGGCCATCGTTGCCTAAAGTGAAGCGCGTCGGCTAACCCCCGCGCGCTTCGTTTTTTTCACACGTCTCCCAACTTCTCGTCTCACGCTGTGTTTTCCGCCTTCACGAACTCCCTGAAGATTCCCGAGCTTCGCTCGCGCATTTTCTACACGCTTTCGCTGTTGTTCGTGGCCCGCGTGGCCGCGCACATCCCGCTCCCCGGCATCGATCCGGCCCCGCTCCAGCGGTTTTTCGGCGATCAGTCCGCCGGCGGCGCCAGCGCCCTGGTTGGCCTCTACAACATGTTCACCGGCGGCGCCCTCATCAAGGGGGCTATTGCTGCGCTGGGCATCATGCCGTACATCAGCGCCTCGATCATCTTCCAGTTGATGACTGCGGTCGTGCCGGCCCTGAGCCGCCTCCAGCAAGAGGGTGATGTCGGTCGCCAGAAGCTCACCCAATACACGCGTTACGCGACGGTTCTCATCTGTTTGATCCAGGGCACGCTTCTCTTGCTCGCCCTGAACAACCCCACCCAGCTTTTTGCTGGTTACGACCTCGCCGTCTACGGCCCGATCGTCATCGTCAACAAGTGGAGTTTCATTCTGACCTCGGTCATTTTCATGACAGCGGGCACGATGTTGCTGATGTGGCTCGGCGAGCAAATCACCCAGCGTGGTATCGGTAACGGTGTTTCGCTCCTGATTACGGTCGGCATTCTTGCTGACATCCCCGGCGCGACTGTCGCGACGTACAACCTCTTCTTCAAGCCCGTCGGCACCGGCACCAGCCTCGGTCTTCCGCAGGCCGTGATTATGGTGGGCCTCTTCCTCGTCGTCACCATGGGTATTATCATGGTGGTGCAGGGTCAGCGGAAGATTCCCGTCCAATACGCCAAGCGCGTCGTCGGCAACAAGGTCATGGGCGGCCAGAGCTCGTTCCTGCCTCTCAAGGTCAACTATTCGGGCGTCATGCCCGTCATCTTCGCGAGCGCGATCTTGCTCTTCCCCCAGCAGATTTTCTCCTGGGTCGGCAGCGCCTATAACATCAAATTCCTGACCGAGATCTCCCAAAATCTCCTCCGGGGTCACTGGTCTTACTACGCCTTCAACATCACGCTCATCCTCTTCTTCAGTTATTTCTGGGTGTCCGTCATGTTCAAGCCGATCCAGATCGCCGACGATCTGAAGAAATACGGCGGCTACATTCCCGGCGTGCGCCCCGGCGAGCCGACCGCGCAGTTCCTCGATTTCATCATGACCCGCCTGACTTTGGCCGGTGCGATCTTCCTCACGGTGATTGCGGTCATGCCCGACGTACTCCTCTTCGAACTCGATGTGCCGCCGCGCATCGCCTACTTCTTCGGCGGCACCGGTATGTTGATCACCGTCGGCGTCATTCTCGACACGATGCGCCAGATCGAGACCTTTCTCCTGCAGCGCCACTACGACGGCTTCCTCAAGAAGGGCCGGATCCGCGCCCGCAGTGCGAATCCCCAGGGTGGTATGACGGGCGACGCGCTCAGCACCGAAGCGGTGTTGAAGCTCGCGTTGCCGATGCTCGGGCTGCTCGTTTTGGGCCTTGGCATCTGGGGCTATCGGATGTTCACGAAATAAAACCTTTACTCGGGTCGCGATGGACCCCATCAACGACCCTTTCTCTCGTTCCGGCGCTGCCGCCAAGACGAAGTTCCTTCTCCTCGGTTCAACTGATTTCCTTGTGGAAAACCTGATGAACCGGGCCCGTTCTTTGAATATTGAGCACGTCTCTCCCCTCCGCCTAGTGCGGCCGGAGATTTCGCGCCGCCCGGTTCACGCCGCGGCGGAGGAAGCAAACACGCTGGCGCTGATGCGCCGCTGGTTCTTTGCGCGCAAACCTGATGCGGGATTCGTTCTAAGCGAATTCCCGGCTACGCTGCTCCAAGCAATTGTGTTCGACGAATGGCTCGATGCCCGCGACGAAAGCCTCCATGGCGTTCTTGCTGGCACCGGTTCCAACGAAGCCGTCGTCCAACACTACCGCACGCTCGGTCTCATCTATGAGCCGGGCAACCTCGCCGCATGAGTGCCATCCCGATCAAAAACAAAGACGGGATCGCCAAAATGCGCGAGGCGTGTGCCATCGCCGCCACGGTCCTTGAGCAACTCAAGCCGCTGGTCAGGCCTGGTATCACGACGCAAGACTTGGAAGAGGCCGGACGCGAGTGGATCGCCCACCTCGGAGCCCGTAGCGCCTGCTACGGCTACCAGCATGGTTCGCGACGCTACCCAGCGCACACCTGCATCTCGGTGAACGACGAAGTGGTGCACGGCATCCCGTCCTTCAAACGCATCCTCCGCGAAGGCGACATCGTATCGCTCGACATTGTCGTGTGGAACGACGGCTACGTCGGCGACAACGCCTTCACCGTCCCGGTGGGCCCCGTTTCCTCCGCGGTCGAAAAACTCCTTCGCATCAGCCGCGAGGCCCTCGACCTCGGCATCAAACAGGCGCAGGTCGGCAACCGGATCGGCGACATCTCCTGTGCGATTCAGCACTACTGCGAGGCGAACGGCTTCAGTGTTGTCCGCGACATGGTCGGCCACGGGGTCGGCGTCTCCATGCACGAGCCGCCCGAGATTCCCAACTTCGGCCGCAAGGGTTCCGGCGATAAAATCAAGGCCGGCATGACCCTCGCGATCGAGCCCATGGTCAACCTCGGACACCACAAGACGAAGACGCTCTCGGACGGTTGGACGGTGGTGGCCGCCGACGGAGCGCCCTCCGCTCACTTCGAACATACCGTCCTCACGACGGACCGCGGCCCGGAAATTCTCACGATCCCGCGCCTCTTGACCGCTCCCTTTCCCTCCTGATTTTTCCTTCAACTTTCATCACTCAACTCTCAACTAAAAAATTATGCCACGTCTCCTCGGTGTAGAAATCCCCGCGAAAAAGAAAGTCGCGTATTCCCTGCGTTATATCAACGGCATCGGCCCCACGCGCGCCGATCAGCTCGTCAAAGAAGCCGGCCTGAATCCCGACATGCGGGCCCAGGATCTGACGGAGGAACAACTGAACAAGATCCTCCACATCATCACCGAGAACAAATGGGTGCTCGAGGGTGACCTCCGCCGCGAAATCGCGGCGAATCTCAAACGCCTCCAGGCGATCAATTGCTACCGTGGCATTCGCCACCGCCGCAGCCTTCCCGTGCGCGGTCAGCGCACGAGCACCAACGCCCGCACCCGCAAGGGCCCGCGCAAGACCGTGGGTGTCACCAAGGCCGCTCCCGAAAAATCTTAATAAAACACCTCCATGGCCGAAGAAAAGTCCGCTCCCAAGAAAGAGAAACCCGCCAAGCCTGCCGCCGACGGCGCGCCGGCTGCCGCCCCCGCCGAGAAAAAGGCTAAGGCGCCCAAAGCCGACAAGGCTGCGAAGCCCGCTGCTGACGGTGCCGCGCCTGCGGCTCCCGCCGCCGGCGAAGCCGCGCCCAAGGCTTCCGCGCCCAAGGCTCCCGCGCCCAGCGAAAAACCGGTGGAGATGATTGGCGGAGTCGCCAAGCAGCCCACGGCCGAAGACCTCCTCAAGGAGGAGCTTGGTACCATCAAGGTCCGCAAGGCCAAGGGTTCCAAGAACGTCGTCTCCGGGTACGCCAACGTGCTCGCCTCTTTCAACAACACGATCGTCTCGATCACCGACCAAAAGGGTCAGGTCATCGCCTGGTCCAGCGCCGGCAAGTGCAACTTCCGCGGCTCGCGCAAGTCCACCGCCTATGCCGCGCAGGTCGTCGCCCAAGACGCCGCCCGCAACGCGATGTCGCACGGTCTGAAAGACGTGCAGATCCGTGTTTCCGGTCCCGGCCTCGGCCGCGACTCCGCCATTCGCGCTCTCCAGGCCATTGGCCTTGAGATCACGTCCATCGTCGACGTCACGCCGATTCCGCATAACGGCTGCCGCCCCCGCAAACGTCGTCGCGTCTAATCCACGCTGCGCGCTCCACCCTCACTCTCACTCTTTCCCTTTACACTTCCATGGCTCGTTATACCGGCCCTACCACCCGCATCAGCCGCCGCTTCGGGACTTTCCTCCTCGGCTCCGGCAAAGCTTTCGAACGCCGCAGCTATCCGCCGGGCGTTCACGGCCCGAAGATGCGCCGCAAGCTCTCCGAATACGCTGTCGGCCTCAATGAAAAGCAAAAGCTCCGTTACATCTACGGATTGCTCGAGCGCCAATTCCGTCGCGTCTTCGAAATCGCCAAGCGCGAGCGCGGCGTCACCGGCGAACGCTTCCTCCAGCTCCTCGAGACCCGTCTCGACAGCACCGTTTACTTGCTCGGTCTCGCGAAGAGCCGCGCCGCCGCCCGCCAGTTCGTCAACCACGGTCACATCCGCGTCAACGGCCACAAGGTCGATATCGCCAGCTACAACGTGCTCCCGGGCGACGAGATCGAGGTCAAGAACTCACCCGCGTCCCGTCAGCTCGGCACGCGCTGTCTTGAGGAGAACCGGATCCGCAACGTCCCCGGCTGGCTCACGATGAACGCCGAGACCTTCAAGGCCACGGTCGTCCGCCTGCCCACGCGCGACGAGATGGAGCAGAACATCAACGAGCAGCTCATCGTCGAGTTCTACTCGCGCTTCTGATCCGACTTCACCCTCCACCTTTTTCTCCTAATCGTCAGAGTTCATCACCATGCCCAAACGCCTCGGAAAGTTCGAACTCCCCAGCAAGCTCACCAAAGTTGAGGACGGCGCCACGCCGACCTACGCCAAGTTCATCGCCGAGCCCTTCGAGGCCGGCTATGGCCACACCGTCGGCAATTCCCTGCGCCGCGTCCTCCTCAGCTCCGTTGAAGGTTCCGCCATCTCGTCGATCAAGATCGACGGCGTGAACCACGAGTTCCAGTCCATCGACAACGTCGTCGAGGACGTCACGGACATCGTGCTCAACCTGAAGAAAATCCTCATCGTCTCCACCAAACGCGAGCCGGTCACCCTCCTCATCAAGGCCAGCAAGGCCGGTCCCGTGACCGCCGCCGATATCCAGGCGGACGCCAACATCACGATCATCAACCCCGACCAGTTGATCTGCACCCTCGACACGAAGCGCAGCTTCGAGGCCGAGATCGAGATCAAGACGGGCCGCGGCTATTACCCCGGGGTCGAGAACAAAAAGGAAGAGCAGTCTATCGGGGTCATCCCGATCGACTCCCTCTTCTCTCCGGTTCGCCTCGTGAAGTATGCCGTCGAAGCGACGCGCGTTGGCCAGATCACCGATTACGACAAGCTCATCCTCGAGATCTGGACCGATGGCCGTATCACCCCGGACGACGCCCTCAAGCAGTCCGCGTCGATTCTGAAGCATCACCTCGACGTGTTTGATCGCGTCTCCGAAGAGTCCTACGAGTTCGAAAACCAGCAGTCCGAGGTCAGCGAGGAGCAGAACAAGCTCCGCAAGCTCCTCAACATGTCGGTCAACGAAATCGAGCTCTCCGTCCGCGCGGCGAACTGCCTCAACAACGCGAACATCACCACGGTCGGCGAACTCGCGATGAAGACCGAGCAAGAGATGCTCAAGTATCGCAACTTCGGCAAAAAGTCCCTCAACGAAATCAAGGAGAAGCTCGAAGCCCTCGGTCTGTCCCTCGGCATGAAGTTCGACGAGCGCCTCCTCGAGACGAAGAAGGAAGCCTAACGCGAAGTAGCGAGTAGCCGGTAGCGAGTAGCGAGCATGTCTCGCTCCGCTGCTTCATCTGCTCGCTACCCGCTACTCACTACTCGCTACTCATTTCGGCTCTCGCGCCGTCCGCTGCCGCGCCACGCTGCGACCGGATTGCCGATCGGGGGCCACCTAAAACACCCATCCAATGCGTCACAATAAACACCACGCCTCCCTCGGCGTCACCGTCGAACATCGTCGCTCGATGATGTCCAATATGGCCGCGTCGCTCATCACGCACGGCCGCATCGAGACCACGCTCGCGAAAGCCAAGGCTCTCCGTCCGTTCGTCGAAAAAGTCGTCACCAAGGCCAAACAGGCCGCGGCGAAGACCGAAAAGAAGGATGCCATCCATCTCCGCCGCCTCGCCCTCAGCGTGGTGCGCGACGAAACCGCGATCACCAAGCTGTTCAATGAACTCCACAAAGAGTTCACGAACCGCAACGGTGGCTACACCCGCATCTACAAACTCGGCCAGCCGCGCCAGGGCGACGCCGCCGAGATGGCCCTGATCGAGTTCGTCAAGGCCGATGACCCGGGTTACAAGAAGTCCAAGGGCAAGAAGTCCGCGAAGGGCAAGAAGGCCAAGGCCGCTCCTGCAGCCGAAGCCGCCGCGCCCGCCGCCGCGACGCCTGCCGTGACGACCCCCGAGGCCACGAGCTGATTCGTTCTGCGCTCCCCTTTGCGCCCAACGCGCCGACTTAACCGTCGGCGCGTTTTTTATGGGTGCCGCGGCGGTCGACCGCTGGGTTTTTGTTGCGGGCCTGGCGCCCCCGCGGGCATTTCTAGGGGGTGCTTGATCTCACCACCGCCGCCGTCCTCTACTGCGCGATTGTCGCGGTGGTGTTCGTCGGCGTGTGGTTATGGTATGACCGGCGCGATCACCGGCGCTTCGATCTCGAACGCCGCAAGACGACATTTCACTGTATCCGATGTGACGCCCTCTATTCGGCGTCCTCCGGCACCCCACTCGGCAAGTGCCCGAAGTGCGGCCACGAAAACGCCCGCCTTCGCTTTTGAGCTAGTATTACTCTGTTAACTAGAATCGTTGATTTTCGGATCGAAATTAGTTCCGCAACAGGGGCAGCAACCGATCAGCCGCACCAACCACGGCTGCATCGCGTGCAACACCTG
>JBIKOK010000425.1:0-2548 GCA_044358025.1 Opitutaceae bacterium | reverse complement strand
GTCGAAAAACTAAAATCACCTTCACCCAACGGGTGAATCACCTCCGTCGTCTTCGTCTGTGCCATAGCCTCCCAGTCGAGCACTTTCCTTCAGAATTTGAACCCTCAACTGCGGATTTTAGGATGAAGCGCGCGCCGTTGCCGCCCGCCGACCGCACGCTGCTCGACGACGATCTCGCGATCCACGCCCTGCTGCAGACGCAGGTGGACGCGCTGGAAAAAATCATCGTCGCGGACAACGCCGCGAACCCGCTGGCCGAGCGGCTGCAGACCCTGCCGGGCGTCGGCAAGATCCTTGCCCCCGTCCTCGCGCTGGAGATCGACCAGATCGCGCGCTTCCCCACCGCCGACAAACTCTGCGCCTACGCCGGACTGGTGCCGACGACGCACGCCTCGGGCGGCAAAATCGCGCACGGCCGCATGCTGCCGTTCTGCAACCGCTGGCTGAAATGGGCGTTCATCGAGGCCGCGTGGGTGGCGGTGGGCTGCTCCGATTACTTCGGCACGTTCTACCGCAAGCAACGCCTCCGCGGCAAAGGCGCCAACGACGCCATCACGATCGTGGCTCGCCGCATGGCGATCATCGCCTGGAAGATGCTCGCGCACCAACGCGACTACAGCCCGCAGGCGCCCGACGCCACGCCCGCCCCAGCCATGAAACCACTTTCCCCGGCCGCTCTCACTAAAGACTGACGGCAGCCCCGTGTGCTGCGCGTCTTGGGTCAGGATAGAGGGCCGGGGATCTGATTTTACCCTGCCGGAGGCCAAGGTGCCTGCCGCTGAGAGAAGTGTGATCACGGAATCTCGCCTGCGACCCACACCGGCGATCACACCCACGCGAAATTCGCGCGGGACGTACCCGGCCGTCCCGGCCTGTCTGTTCGGAAGAACCAAGCCCAAACCGGCCCGCCTAAAAGCACAGAATACCTCTTAATATCCCGCTTGACCGTGATTACTCAGAGAAGGTTTTGGGTTTGGGGTTCGCAACGCCCCCGATGATCCAAGCGGCACACGACGCGCGGTCGCAGCTTCCGTCACACCGTCTGCTTCCTCTCTCCGCTACGCTCCGGTTCGGTGGCCAGCGACCCCGCCGGCGACGGCGTGTGCGCCAAGGTTCGCGCACGAAGCGGCGCCCCACGCATACGGCCCGGGAAGTGGAGCGCGGGCAGGATGTCGCTCTCGCAATCACGAGGGTTGAAATTCATCTTGGTGCGCTTATGTTCCCGATCATGAGTCTGACCGAAATCCTCGACGAACTGCCGCGCCTCACGCACGAGGAACGTCGCCTGTTATGCCGCCGTGCGCTCGCCGTCGACGAAGCTGACGACGTGGCCGCGCTCGAACACACTGCCGCAGAAGGCTTCGCGCTGCTCGACCGGATGGAAGCGGAGGACGCCGCGCGTGGCCCGAGCCGGTGAAGTCTGGCAGATCGACCTCGGTATGGTTGCCAAGGTGCGACCGTGCCTCTTGCTGACGGATTATCCCGCCGACAACGAACTCGCGCTTGTCACGGTGCTGCCACACACGACGGCCCTGCGTGGTAATCGCTGGGAGCTGGCGATTCCGAAATCCTTCCTCAAGCCTGGTGCTTTCCACCTGCAACAAGTGCAGTCCGTGTCCATCGCTCGGCTGGAACGTCGTCTCGGGACCCTGACCGCTCAGGAGTGGTCGACTGTTCGAGACCGACTTTCCGACTATTTCGGCCTCTGACTCGTTTCCGTTTGGCCGCCATGCCCGCCGCCGCGCCACCCCGCTCCCTTCCGCACCGGTGGCCCCGCGCACGCATAAGGGGGCGTTTCCCTCGACCCCCTAAACTCGCTGATCCCGCGCCGCGAACGGGAGTATCCGGCCGCAGATACTATGACCCGAAGGGAGGGCGGTTTGTGGGCAGGGATCCCATCGAGGAACAGGGTGGTCTTAATTTATACGGATTCGTTGGGAATAGTTCGGTGAATCGGTGGGACTTTCTCGGTATGCGGCCCCCGAATGACGTAAATACCGGTGACACTTATGATGAGGAGATACCAGACGCGAATGGGGTATTGAAGATTTCGTGGCAATGTAACGGAGGCTCCGATTGGTATAAGACGTCTGAGACGTATGTTCTCAATGCGGTCAGTGTTTCGGATCCGACGTTGCCATCGCTTGTTCTGGCAACGCCTGAAATTCCTCAGCTTTCGATCTCGGTCGATGTGGATGTGCCCAGCGGTGGAGGTGGTGCGTCTCCCCCTGCTCCACCGCCGCCGACATGGGTTCCGAACAAACCCGACTGTGACAAATTGCGGGCTCAATTTCCAACCGCATTCGCACCGCCCGGGACTCCTTTTAAGTCACCATTAAGCGCGGCGATCGCGGCGACATTCTCGAACGCGGCTCGGACGGCTGAACATTTCGAATGAGACTTATTCAACCATTTATCGCTCGGGAATCCCGGGGTCGTATGTATTTAGTTTTAGTCCGTCCGCTCTGCCTACGGGGGATGCTGGAGGTGGGTCTATTGTTTTTAATAATCCTGCCGGCACGACTATCATTGGTGTATCTCATGCCCG
>JBIKOK010000424.1:0-2558 GCA_044358025.1 Opitutaceae bacterium | reverse complement strand
CATTCTCGTAATGGCCGACAACGCCCGCGCTTTTCCCCGCGCCAAGACGCGTCTGCACGACTCGGGGATGAAGACGTATTTCATCGCCCACTGGCCCGCCGGTCTCGCGCAACCGGGCCAACCGGCGGCTTCGCTCGTGAGCGCCATCGACGTCGCGCCCACCGTGCTAACCGCCGCCGGCGTGCCAGTCGCCCCGACCATGCAAGGCGTGAGCTTTTTGCCCGTGCTGCAAAACCCGGCCGCCACCGTGCGCCAGCATGCGTTTTCCGAACACAACTGGCACGACTACGAAGCCCACGGCCGCGCGGTGCGCTCCGGAGGATTTCTCTACCTTCTGAACCACCGGCCCGCGCAGCCGTGGCAAGGCCCCGCCGACTCCGTGCGCGGTCCGTCGCATCAGGCCCTCCGCGCCGCCCGTTCCGCCGGGCCGCTCACGCCCGCACAGTCGGATGTTTTTCTCGCGCCGCGTCCCGCGGAAGAACTCTACGACACGGCCGCCGATCCGCTGCAGCTGAAGAATCTCGCCGCGGATCCCCAGCATCGCCTCGCGAAAATCCGCCTCGCCAAGCTGCTCGCCGACTGGAGCGAGGCGACCGGCGACACCGTGCCCGCGCAACTAACCGGCGATGGCTTCGACCGCGAAACCGGCGTCGCGCTGAGGGCCGCCGGCGCAACCAAGGCCGCGAAAGGCGGCAAAGCGGCCACCCGCGGCACCCCGGCCGGCAGCGAACGCAACGCCACCCGGATCAACGCCCCCGGCCCGCGCTGAGGGCCCGCCGCGCAGAGCGCGCAGGACCACTCAGCCTTCGAAACAGCGAAGGGCAGTTCACCGCCTCCGCTACTTCAGCGCGTGGAGCTCTGCAGCATGCCAAACTGCCCGAGCCCTTCCCACGCGATGCGTTGGAGATCGGCACGGTCTTTGGCGGAAAAAATCCGGGTGAGTGATCCGCCGTCGCGATCCTTGTCCTTGTGCTGATCGTCGAAGCGATTGTCCGTCACCGTGCCGAAGGTCAGCCCCTCGGGACTGCGGTGAAAAAGCGTGCCGTAGAAGGTCCCGGCGGTGAGGTAGGCCATCGTCTGGTTAAGATGGGCGTCGTTGACGAAACGCAGCGTCAAATCCGGCCGCGCCTGTTGGCAGCGCAGAGCGACGAGCGACATCGGCACGACTTCGGCGCCGATCCGCTTGGCGAGCGCGGCGATGGCGGCGGCTTTGGCCAGCACCGGCGCGGCATCCGGCGGGGCGGTAAGCGGTTTCGCGTGTTGGGTCGCCGACGTGGTTTCATACAAGATCACCCGCGCGCCTTCCGCTTGCGCCATCGCCGCGAATTTCGGCGCAAACTCGAAGAACGGCGAGCGCCCGCCGACGTCGAGGTCGTCGAGATAAGATTGCAGCACCACGATGTCCCATTTGCGCCGCGGCTCCGCGAGCGTGGCGGCGAGTTTCTCCTGATTGCGCACGGCACCCGTCACGTGCTGCAGCGTAGTGCCCCCGGTCGGGCGTGTAGTGCCGGTTTCCTTTTCTGCCTGCCGCCGCTTCTCCAAATCCGCTTTGAGCACCGTGATCGAGGCCTGCACCTCCGCGGCGCGGATCGTCGCTTGGCGGATAAAATTGGGCGTCTGCAGTTCCCAATGGTGCGCCAGCGTGCGCCCACCGTAGATCACCGTTGTGACGTTGAAACTCAGCCCCGGCTGCCCTTCTTCAGCGAGGGATTTGATCACCCGGGTGAGTTCGTGCCGGGCGGTAAAGCTATTGCCGATGAAGAGCACGTTCAGCTCGCGCGTCTCGGCCGCTTGCATCGCGTTGGCGACGAGGCAGCCCAGAACCAGCCAGGCGAGGGCACGCGCTACCGCCGATGCGCGAGCGAACAGCGCAATCCCCCCGCACAGACGGCGTGATGAAGTTTGGTTGTTCATAAATTTCATTTTTCAACTCCAGCGCCACCGACCGTGTCCTTCCACCAGGAGGCCGCATCAAAGTCAGGATTCTTGTCCGGCATTTTTGCGTCAACCGACCGCCACCAGCCCTCCAGCGCGGCGCGGAGTTCACGAGCCTTCGCTGGCTGCGTGGCGGCGAGGTCGCGCGTTTCTCCGATGTCGTCGCGCAGGTTGTAGAGCTCGGTGCGCGGACCGATCACGAGTTTGCCGTAGGGCGTGTTGTCCGGGGTGAGGCCCTTCGTGTCGAGGTAGTCGCCGAACCAATGGATGAGTTTCCAGTCGCCCTGGCGCATCACGGCGCACGGCGAGCGGCCATAGGGCACGGTGTAGGTCGGCATGTGCCAGTAGAGTGTGGTGCGTTGCACCGAGCCGCTCTGGCGAAGAAGCGGGAGCAGGTTTTCTCCGTCGAGCACGTGCCCGGCCGGAAGCTGCGCCCCCGCGATGGCGGCGAAGGTCGGATAAAAATCCACGAAGTGCACGGGGACCGCAGACTCGCTGCCGGGCTGCACGGTGCCGGGCCAGCGCACGATGAGCGGCACGCGAATGCCGCCCTCGTAAGGCGAGCCCTTGCCCTCGCGCAGCACGCCGTTGTCCGACACGCGCGAGAGGCCTCCGTTGTCGCC
>JBIKOK010000066.1:0-29693 GCA_044358025.1 Opitutaceae bacterium | reverse complement strand
TGATCGTCGGCCTCGTCGGCCTCTGCGTCCACGTCTTCTCGCTCGGCTACATGGCCGACGACGCGGCCAAGGCCCGCTACTTCGGTGGCCTCTCGATCTTCATGTTTTCGATGCTCGGCATCGTTTTCGCCGACAATCTTTTCATGATGTTCATCTTTTGGGAGCTGGTCGGTTTCAGCTCCTACGTGCTCATCAACCACTGGCACGAGAAACAGTCCGCCGCCGACGCCTCGAAAAAGGCCTTCATCGCCAACCGCGTCGGCGACTTCGGTTTCCTCCTCGGCATCGTGATGTGCTACTGGCTCAACGGCACCGTCAACCTCACCGAACTCGCCGCCAAGGGCGAGGCCCACACGCTCGTCTTCAGCACGCTGCTCCCGCTCCTGCTCTTCTGCGGCGCCGTCGGCAAGTCCGCCCAGCTGCCCCTCCACGTCTGGCTCCCCGACGCGATGGAAGGCCCGACGCCCGTCTCCGCCCTGATCCACGCCGCGACGATGGTCGCCGCCGGTATCTACATGCTTTGCCGCATCAACGTCCTGATGGTGCCCGACGCGCTCACCGTCATCCTGTGGACCGGTACCGCCACCGCGCTCTACGCCGCCCTCTGCGCGATCACGCAGCGCGACATCAAGAAGGTTCTGGCCTACTCCACGCTCTCCCAGCTCGGCTACATGGTCGCCGCCTTCGGCCTCGGCTCGCTCTCGAGCACCCATAGGCACGGCACCGACGCGCATACGGTGGTCTTCGCCGCCGGCGTGGGCGCCGCGATGTTCCACCTCACCACGCACGCCTTTTTCAAAGCCCTCATGTTCCTCGGTTCCGGCTCCGTGATCCACGGCTGCCACCACGAACAGGACATCTTCAAAATGGGCGGCCTGCGCACGCGGATGCCGCTCACGTTCTGGACCTTTACCATCGGCGTCGCCGCGATCATCGGCTTCCCTTATCTCGCCGGTTTCTTCTCGAAGGACGCGATTCTCTA
Source organism: Opitutaceae bacterium (assembly GCA_044358025.1). Taxonomy (GTDB): domain Bacteria; phylum Verrucomicrobiota; class Verrucomicrobiia; order Opitutales; family Opitutaceae; genus GAS368. The sequence continues at coordinate 28,711 of JBIKOK010000066.1, read as the reverse complement.
CCTCGCCTTCGCGAACAACCCAGCCGTCTTCGCCCTCCTCGCTCTCACCGCCGTCCTCACCTCCCTTTACATGGTGCGTCTGTGGAAACTCACCTTCCTCGGCGCGCCGCGCAGCGATCAGGCCTCTCACGCCCACGAAGGCGGCCTTACCCTTACGCTGCCCCTCGTTTTCCTCGCCCTCCTCTCGCTCGTCGCCGGCTACACCGCTTTCTACCCGAACGTTTTCTCCGGTGTCTTCGACCTCATTCCCGTCGCCCACGGCGCCGATCATACGATTATCCTCATTACCAGCGTCGCCGTGATGATCGTCGGTGCGGGCCTCGGCTTCACCTGCTGGCAATCGGCGCCGACCGACACCCTGGCCGAGAAAGCCCCCGGTCTCTTCGCCGCGCTCGCCGCGCTCAAGAATTCGTTCGACCGCGCCTACGATTATTATGTCGCGAAGATCCAGCAGCGCTTCGCCCTCTTCGTTAATTTCTTCGAGCAAATCTTCCTCGCCGGCCTGATCGTCCGCGGCCTCGCCGGTTTCGTCGGTCTCTGCGGCCTCGGCGCCCGCGCCCTCCATGTCGGCAACCTGAACGCCTACGTCTACTGGTTCCTCCTCGGCCTCGTCGGTCTGTGGCTGTTTGCGACCGGTGTGGTGACCCTCTGATTTTGCGATGAGCCAACTGCCTTTCGATCCTCTGCTCCTTTCCATCGCGGCTCCGCTCGCCCTGGCGCTCGCCATCGCGCTCGGTCTGCCGAAGCGCTGGTCGGTGCTCCTCGCCTACGGCGCCTTCGCCATTCCCGTGCTCATGGCGCTGCACGTCTGGTTCCATTTCGGCGACGTCGCCAAGGACCACGGCTACGCCTTCCTCACGCGCTACTCGACCGGTCTCGACGGCCTCGGGATCGGCCTGAAACTCGGCCTCAACGGCATCTCGCTCCCGCTCTTCGTTCTCGCCGCCCTCGTCGGTCTCGCCGCGGGGCTCTACGCGATCCAGTCCGGCGCCGAGCGGCTCAAGATCTACCTCATGCTGTTGCTCATCATGCAGGGCGGCCTGATGGGCGTGTTCGCCAGCGTCGACGTTTTCTTTTTCTACTTCTTCCACGAACTCGCGCTGATCCCGACCTTCATTATGGTGGGCGTCTGGGGCGGTCGCGACCGCAGCTACGCGGCGATGAAGCTGACCATCTACCTCACGTTGGGCGCGATGGTCTCCCTCCTCGGCCTGATCATGCTCTACGTGAAGAGCGGCGCGCAAACGTTCGATCTCATCGCCCTCCGCGACCACCTCGCCCTGCATCCGCTCGGCGCCACGCTGCAGAACAACATCGCCGGCCTCCTCCTCTTCGGTCTCGGCGTCCTCGTCTCGCTCTGGCCCCTGCACACCTGGGCGCCCCTCGGCTACGGCGCTGCGCCCAGCTCCGCCGCGATGCTTCACGCCGGTGTGCTGAAAAAATTCGGCCTCTATGGCCTGATCCAAATCGCCCTGCCGCTGCTGCCGGACGGCCTCGCCCACTGGTCGCACCCGCTCGCCTGGCTCGCCGTCATCGGCAACGTCCTCATCGTCGGCCTTATCACCATCGCCCAACGTGATCTCAAGCAGATGATCGGTTACAGTTCGGTGATGCACATGGGCTACGCGTTCCTCGGCATCGCCGCCGGCGGCATTATCGGGCCGGGCGGCGTCGTGCTGCTCATGGTCGCCCACGGTCTCTCCGTCGCGCTCCTCTTTCTCCTCGCGACCGCGATTTACCACCGCACGCAGACCTTCGCGATGGATGAAATGGGCGGACTCGCCCAGAAGACCCCCGTCCTCGCCGCGTTCTTCGTCGCCGCGACGCTTGCCAGTATCGGCCTGCCGGGCTTCGCCAATTTCTGGGGTGAACTCGCGATCTTCGTCGCCCTCTGGAAATTCTCCCCGCTCATCACCGCCCTCGCCGTCGCCGGCGTCGTCATCTCCGCCGTTTACGGTCTGCGTTCCGCCGCCCGGGTGTTCTTCGGTCCGGCGACCGAGGCCCTCGCCAAGGTCACCGCCGCGCGCCCGCCCGCCGATCTCAGCTGGCCGGAAAAAATTCCCGCGCTCATCCTCCTCGCGGCGCTCCTCTTCGTCGGCTTTTGGCCGAAGTCGCTCACCGGGCCGATCAACGCCGCGCTGACACCCGCCGCCGCCGCACCTGCCCGCGCGGTTCCGCCCGTTCCCTCCCTCTAACGCTCTCCACCTGCGATGAATCTCGAAGTCGTCAAACTCGCCGCGGCGGACAACCAGTGGGGGGCCATTTTCCCCGAGCTGATGCTCGCCTGTATCGCGCTCGCGCTGCTCGCGCTTGAAATCGTGCTGCCGAAAAAGCTCCACGCCTACATCCCCGATTTCGCCCTGTCCGGTCTCGTCGGCACGCTGGCCGGTCTGCTGTTCAACTTCCGTTCGGCCGCCCTCGGTCACGACACCTTCAACGGGCTGCTCCACCACAGTGAGGCCGGCCAGGTGATGCGCGCGTTTTTCCTGCTCGTGGCGATCCTCGTGTGCGTGCTCGCCCGCGTGAGCCTCGCGAAGCAGAAGATGCCGCGTATCGAGTTTTACCACCTCGTGCTGATCGTCACCGGGGCGATGATGCTCCTCGCGCAGAGCAACCACTTCGTGATGCTCTTCGTGGCCCTCGAGACCGTTACGATCGGATTCTACATTCTCGTCAGCTATTTCCGCACGAGCACCGCCTCCCTCGAGGCCGGCCTGAAATACCTGGTGATGGGCGCGCTCAGTTCGGGGATGCTGCTTTTCGGCATTGCCCTGCTCTACGGTGTTGCCGGCAACCCCGACCTGCCCGCCCACACGGCCAGCGCCATGAACTTCAACGCCCTCGCCCAGTTCCTCGCCGCCAACCCGCACCACTTCCTCGCCAGTACCGGCATCGTCCTCGTCCTCGCTGGCGTCGCCTTCAAGATCGGAGCGTTTCCCTTCCAAATCTGGGTGCCCGACGTCTACCAGGGGGCGCCGACGCCCGTTACCGCGTTTCTCGCGGTTGGGTCCAAAGCCGCGGGTTTCGCCGTCCTCCTGATTCTCGCCCGCGACGTCTTCGCGTCCTACGCGTGGCTGGTCATGCCGGTGCTCACAGCGATGGCCGCGGCCACGATTATTTTCGGCAACCTCGCCGCGCTGACGCAGCACAACGTCAAACGTCTCATCGGTCTCTCCGGTGTCTCGCACGCCGGTTTCCTCCTCCTCGGCGTCGTCGCCTCCGCGACCGTGCCGATGGCCCAGGGCGCGATCTATTTTTATCTTTTCGCGTACCTCATCGCGTCCTTCGCGGTGTTCGGCGTGATGACCCACGTTGCCGGTGCGAACGACTCCGACCAGGACCTCGACCACTACGCCGGTCTCGCCAAAGAGAGTCCGTTCCTCGCCGCCGTGCTCGCGATCGGCCTCGGTTCGCTCGCCGGCATCCCGCCGCTCGCGGGTTTCATGGGCAAGCTCTTCATCTTCCTCTCGGCCTTTCAAGGTGGCGCCCGCTGGCTCCTCGCCCTCGCCGCCGCTGGCGTGGTGATCTCGATCTACTACTACTTCGGCTGGATCAAAGCCGCCTTCTTCGAGCAGTGGACGCCGCCCGCCGACACGGCCGATCCGCGCCCCGCGCGCACGCCGGTCAGTTTTGTGAGCGGCCTCACCCTCGGCAGCCTCGCCCTCGCGAGCGTCCTCCTCGGTTTCTACCAGGGCCCCCTCGGCCAGTGGCTGACGATGAAGTAAGCGCGCCCCGCGCGTATCTCACTTTTCCGGTGCCCCGACATGGGCGGGAAAGCCCATGCCACGTGGCGCGGGTTTTTCAGCCGGACGGTTTGAGCCGTTCTCCAGAAAACTGGGATGCGCGTGCGCGCCCCGCGCGCGCTGATTTCCCGTAGCGGAAATCGCGAGTCCCCTCCCCATTCGGTTTCCCGCTAGCCAATCGCGGTGGGCTCCGGTCGTGATACAGCGACGCGCACGGCGGTTTCGTGCTGGCTCAAGATTCTCCCCGCCTCGGCCCAAGCGCGCAAAACATCGGGGCACACGTCGTAGCCATTGGGCCAAGTCAAGACGCCATGATCGATGAACGCCTGGGCGAAGAAGCGGTCCTCGCCCAGTGGTTCGATCATCGGCCCGCGTCGACCGATCAGGTAGTCCGAAAAATCCAGTTCCGTCGTTAGCCCGTCCTCGTAGGCCAAGGCGAAGCAACGGTCGCCGTTGTAGCGGATCGTTTTCAGTCGCGGTTTCATGGCAGTGGTGCAATGCGGTTGAGCGGCATCATGGCATCGCGCAACCGCCAATTGGCTTCCAGCTCTTCACGGTGGAGCAGCGTCCATTCCCGGACCAAGCTGGCCGCACGGCTCGTCAGTGACCCCTTCAAGAGCTGGCCGGTGGCGATGAGCACCAGCGCTTCGTCGTCACCGTAAGTCGCATGAAAATGCGGCGGGAGATGTTCGTCGTAGTTCATCGTGATCCGAATGCCGTAGAAGCGGGAAATCTCTGGCATGGATCTAAGATGCGCCGCTCGAACAAACCGGCAAGGGCGATTTTCCCCACCGACTCCCGCCTTGCCTCGCCCCTCATTCCTCGCACGCTCCGATCCGTCATGGATGCCGCCACGAACGCATGGACCGAGGAAGAGCTGATGGCCCTGCCCAAGGATGGCTACAAACGTGAACTCATCGAAGGAGAACTCATTATGAGCCCTGCAGGATTTGACCATGAGCGGATCGGTGCACGACTTCTCACCCGCATGACTGTTCACGCCGAGCAGCACGCGCTGGGCGTGGTCTGTGGTTCAAGCCTCGGCTGCTGGATGGCCAACGAGGATCTGCTCTGTCCGGACGTTTCCTTCATCTCCCGCGCACGTTTGGTCAGCACCCGGCTCGCGCCACGAAAATTCTTTCGCGGCTCACCTGACCTGGTGGTGGAAATCATGTCTCCCTTCGACACCGTCGGAAAGGTGCGCAAGAAAATGGAAGACTATTTCTCCAGTGGGGCCCGACTCGCTTGGGTGCTGAATCCGCCCGAAAAATCGGTGCTTGTTTATCGCACCCCGGAGCCCGGCCGCCTCCTGCGTGTGACCGACGCCCTCGACGGTGAAGACGTGCTCCCCGGCTTCCGCCTCCCGCTCGCCGAGCTGTTCGCCGAGCTCTCGTTCGAGTAAGAATGGACAATCCTCTCGGAAAACCCTGACCCGCCGCTCTGTGTAACATCGGCTACGGTCTCCATAAAATAACGATTGGGGCGGCACCGCCGAGCTTACCGCGGCCTTCGCCAGCGTCGGCGCGTTCGCGCTTCCGGCTTCGTCGAAAGATGCCGCACTGCTCGTCACGCTCCCGCCCGGTCTCTATTCCGTCCAAGCCTCTGGCGTGAGCAATACGACCGGCGTCGCCCTCGTCGAAGTTTACGAAGTGCCCTGATCTGCCGCTGTTCGCCGAGCTTGCGCCGACTGGGTGCCGGGCTACTGTCCGGTCGTGTCCACCACGCTCGAAGCAGTCTACAAAGACGGCCTGCTGCGTCTGGCCGCTCCGTTGCCACTGCCCAATCACGCGCGCGTGACTGTGACCGTGCAGACAACCGGCACGGATGAAGAACGTCAGGCATGGCTAAAGGTTTCAGAAGCGGCGCTCACCAAGACTTGGGACAATCCGGCGGACGACGTTTTCAATGCCTTGCTCGAGAAATGAGGTCGTGCTGCTGCCGGTGCCGTTCACCGATCTGAGCAGCCGTAAAGTCCGCCCCGCCGTCTTCATCGGTCGTCAATCTCAGTACGGCGATTTGTTCATCGTGCCTATCACATCGCAGCTTTCGAACACCGATGTGCCGCTCCAAGACTGGCAGGCTGCCGGCCTGAATGTTCCCTGCGGTATCAAGGCGCAGTTGGCCACCTTCGCGGAAAATCTCGTGCTCAAATCCGTGGGGCGCTTGTCCGCGAGAGATCAAGCGGCGCTCGATGGACGGCTTCGCGAGTGGTTGGCGCTGTAGGGAGATCGCGTTCCACCTCAGGCCCGCGCCCGGCCCGCCGTCTCAGTATTTCTGCAGCAGTTCCAGCATCGCGCGGTCGAGTGAGTGGCCTTCCCACGTCTCGTAAGCGAGGTCGGTGCGCTGGCTGTCGAGCAGGCCGAAGCCGCCGCGGAAATTCCACAGCGCCCAGCCCCAGCCGTTTTCCTGCGCGACGGCCAAAACGTCTTCCATCCAGCGCAACACGACGGCGTGCGGGGTGTGTTGAAACGCCCCCATCTCGCCGATCATTACGCCGAGGCCCGCCGCCTGCGCTTCCCGCCATGGCGCGTAGCACGTGTCGCGCAACCACGCGCGATCGAGCATCGCCGGCGCGCGCCACGCCCCGCCGTCGACCTGCGTCGGATCGAAGCGCACGGCCCCGGTGTGCTTCAGGCCCCACGAATCGACCGTGGCCATCGTCCAATGCTTCTCGCTCGATTCCACGCCGACCTCGGTGAGCGTCAGCCAGTCGCCGTCGACATTGCGCACGTCCACGCGGGTCACGCCGGGCGGAAGCGCGATCCGGTAGTCGCGGTCGTAGATGTTCGCGTAGGAATTCCACTCGGCGCGATGCACGACCTTCTTCCATTCGCCTTCGCCGGGCCCGGGCACAAACGCTTGCTCCCACAACGCCGCGCCGCGTCCGTCGGTGACGCGGAGTTTGGCGCGCGACGAGACGGTGTTCACGCGCAGGCGCAGCGTCGTGCCGCCGAGGGGGCCCTCGAGCACGAGCGACGATTGGAGGTCCGGCTTCATCGGGCCGTAGAGAAACGCGCTCACCTGCGCCGCGGGCCACTGCGGCACGGCCCATGTATCCGAGCCGCCGATCCAGCTGGCCTTGTAGTGGCTGATGGCCATCGGCCGGTAGCTGCGTGTGCACAGCGCCACACCGAGCGCGTGCAACGATTGCGGCGGCACGTTGCCGTAGTCGAGTCCGTCGCACAGCACGAGGCGGTCCGGATCCTCGGCGCGGATCGCGTCCACCATCTGTTTGACGACGTCATAGTAAACCGCCTCGGCGATCGCCGGCGGCTCGTTAAACAAATTGAAACTCAGCCGGGCGCTGGGGATGCCTTTGTAGCGTTTCGCGAACGCCGCCCAATGCAGGGCGCACACGCGTTGCGCCTCCGCGTCGGTCCACAGGCTCCGCGCCTCCGCGGGCTTCGCGACCGTGAAGCCCGGCGCCCGGTGAAAATTGAGCGAAACGTGCACGCCGTAGTCGCCGCCGAGCGCGACGATCCGGTCGATCTCGCGGAGTTTCGCTTCGTCGAGTCGCGCCCAGTCGCCGCCGGCGATCCAGCCGCGGTAGTCGAGCGGGAGGCGGGCGAAATTGAAACCGAGCGACGCGATCAGGCGAAAATCCTCCGCCATCACGCGGTCGGGCGTCGGGGCGGAGCCGGCGTGGAAGTGGTAGAGGAGGTTGAAGCCGCGCCACGGCGGCAATTTCTCCGGGGTCGGTTCCGGCAGCGGCCGGGGGTAGGGAAAGACCCGCGGCGGGGCCGCGAGGGCGAGGCCCGGGCCGATCAACCCCAGCAGCGTGCCGAACCAAACAGGGCGGCTCATGCCCGCAGCCTGCGCGCGTCACGCCGCTAAATCACATCAAAAATTCCGGCGGCGCGCATCTCCGTTTCGCGCCGGATCCGGTTCCCCGGGTGGGCCGTGCGCTCCGCGCGCGGCTCCGCAGACCACGCCTCCCGCCGCAATCCGCCGCCCACGGAGCGGCCGGCCCACCTCGGGCGGCGGCGTGTAGAAAAGTAAGCTGCGCCCATTCCGGCGGTCGCCATCCTGCGACGGCCGACCCGCGGCAAACGCGGTGACTGAACGGAGGGGCGCTTTTCAAGCGCCCACCTCAGGCCCGGCGGTGGGAAGACCGCCGCACCTCCGCCGCTCACAGCGGCCGGTTGGAGAGGACGACGTCGTCCACGAACAGCGTCTGCGCCTGGTTGTGGCCGTTGTTGGCCGTGAGTCCGACCTGCATCCGGTCGTAGACCGTGCGGGCGCGCGGCAGGGTCTTGCCGGCTTCGTCGAGCACCTTGACGCCGTCCTGCCAGACTTGCATGCGGCCGTCGGCCCCTTCGGAGAGGCGCAGGTGGATTTTCACCTCGACCCACTTGTCCTTGGGGAACTTCGGCGCACCGCCGACCGCGCGAAATTTTTTCGCCGTCCACCACTTGCCCAGATCGGAGGCGACCATTTCGCCGTTCTGCAGAAAGAGCCGGCGGCCGGGCGTGTTGCGCAGCGAGGTCGATTCCAGATCCCAGAGAAAAATCGAGGACGATTCGGTGCCGCCTTCCAGCCAGAACCAGGCGCTGAACCACACATGGTCGCCTTTCACGAACCGCAATCCCTCGCGCTCGATATCGGCCTCGGAGGCCCGCCGGCCGTCGAACGGGGCCGCGACGCATTTCAGGGCGTTGGTCCCCGAGTGAACCCGTTCCGTCGTCAGCGTAACCGAATTGGATGCGAGACCCGTCGTAGACTCGATTTCCAAGCCCTGCCACCGGCTCGAATCCGCGGGAAACAAATCTTCGGTCTTCGCCGAACCTTCAAAACCATCGCGAAAGACGAACGGCGCTGCCGGGGCCGGCAGCGGCCGCGCCACCCAAAACCACCACGCCGCCCCCGCACTCACGGCCAAGGCGAAAAATGCTCCCCCGGCGACCAGCCAGCTCACCCAGCGGGGCGTTGCTCGCGGACTCGGGGGGGGCGGAGTGGTCGGCGTCATCAGGGTATAGGGATGGTAGGAGAAAAAGCGCTGGGCGGAAAATCGCAACAAGTGTTCTGCGGGCCGTCGCCGCTCTTTCTGTTTTCCCGGCTTGCGCCGCCCGCGGCTCTTTGCGGCCATGTCTCACGCATGAGAATTACCGGACTCGCCCTCGTTCCGCCGCCGACCGCCGCCGACCTCCCGAAGGTCACCCCCGAGCTCCTCGCGTCCGTTCTCGCCCGTTACTCCCGCAGCAATCAGGGCATCGCCGCCATCCTGTCCAAGGTCGACCTCGCCAACCCCGACGCTTCGATCGACCGCATCCTCAGTTTCGTCGACTACGGCCATGCGTCCATCGGCGGCCTCACCGGCGGTCTCGCGGTGGCCCTCGACGACGTGTCGATGTGGCTGGCCTACAAAATTTTTGAAATCGCCACCATGGCCGACGGCCAGGAGTCGAGCACCCGCTACATCACGATGGACGCGGCCAACCTGCCGACCGCCGCGGAGCTGGGCATCCCCGAAGATCTCGCGCCGCGGTGGTCCGCCGTGATGGCCAAGTCCTTCGCCGCCTACCACGCGGAGTATACCCGGCTTGATGCCCTCGCGACCGCCAACCCTGGCCTCGTCCGCCTCCCGCCGGACGCCAAACCTGCCGTCGTCACGCGCCTCCGCAAGAACTACGCGCTCGACCGCGCCCGCTACTTCATCCCGCTCGCCACGCGCACCAATGTCGGCCTCGTGCAGTCGTCGCGCATGTGGGCGATGACGGTGAAGCACCTCGATTCGCTGCCGCACCCCGAGGCCCGGGCGGCCGCACGGCTGATCCGCGACGAACTGCTGAAGCTTTCCCCGCGGCTCATGCGCCACAGTTCGGCGGAAAATTCTTACACGGCCCAGGCCGCCCAAGAGCTGGCGACCTCGTGCGCGCTCGGGCTGGACCGCCTGTCCGCCGCGCCCCTGGCCGACGCGGTTTGGGTGCACGTCGACCGCGCCGCCCCGCCGTGGCTGCCCGCGACGCAGCCGGTCGCCGAAGCGCTCCGCCACCGCGCCAACCGCTACGGTTACCAAGGCACGGCGACGCGCCGCATGCGGGTGACCTTCGCGTGGAACAACCTGGCGCTGGCCGAACTCCGCGACCTCAACCGCCATCGCACCGGTCACCGCACCACGCCGTTGATTCAGGCCGGTTTCTACCTTCCCCCCGAGATTGCGCACTCGGCGCACGCCGCGCTTCTGGCCGAGCAACTCGAGCTCACGCGCGAACTGCTGCAGCGGGGCTCGCCCGCCTATGTGTATTCGCTGCTCCTTGGGGCGCAGACGCCCTTCGAGCACAGCACGCACGGGGACAAATTCATCTACGAGGCCGAGCTGCGCACGGGCATGGGCGCGCATTTCCGCTATGCCGAGCACCTCAGCGCGGCGCTCCGGGAGTTTTTGCAACAGGTGCCCGAGGCCCGCGCGCACGTCGTCGAGGGCACGGCCGAACCCGAGTGAGGCCGGGCGGGTCGGCCCGGCGCCTCAGACCATCGGGAAAACGCTCGCGGTGATCAGGACCGCCACGAAGCCCACGACCCCCATTAGCGAAAACATCACGGACATGGTGCGCAGCGTCTCGCGCTCGGTCAGACCGGCCGTCTTGGAAACGACCCAAAAGCCGCTGTCGTTCATCCACGGCACGAGCTTGGAGGCGCAGCCGATTGTGAGCGCGAGGTAAACGGGGTGGCAGCCGAGCGTTTCGGGCGAGGCGAAGGAGGCGACGATGCCGACGCTCGTGACCATCGCCACCGTGGCGGAGCCCTGGGCCGTGCGGATCAGCGCGGTCACCAGGAACGCGAGCGGTAACACGCCGATGCGATATTCGCGGGCCAGGCCTTGGATGCGCTCGCCGACGCCCGTCTCCTGCAGCACGCCGCCGAATACGCCGCCGGCCGCCGTGATGAGAATGATCATGCCGGCGTCGGCGAGCGAGGCCTGCACGGTGTCTTTTACGACCTTCGGATCGCTGCCGGGCCTGGTCGCGACGGTGATCAGGGCGATGGCGGCGGCGAGCGCGAGGGCGATGTTGGGGTGGCCGAGCGCGTCGATGATCCGGTCGAATTGGGGCGGTAGTTTGACGAGATCGGCGATGGTCGAACCGGAGATGAGGATCACCGGGAGCACGATCGGGGCGAGGGCGAGCCAGAGCGGGGGCAATTCATGCTCGGGACGCTCCGCGACCGGCGCGACGCCCTGGTCCGCCGGACCGCGGGCCGCGATGGGCCAGCGGCGGTTGGCCCAAAATGCGTAGGCCAAACCGAACGTCGCGGCGAAGGCGCTGAGGATCAAACCGGCGATCATCATCAAGCCGATATCGACCTTCAGCGCGTTGGCCGCGAAGAGCGGACCCGGAGTGGGCGGCACGAGGGAATGCGTCATCGTCGTGCCGACGGCGATGGCGAGCACGTACAGCAGATAGTTCTTGCCCGTGCGTGTCGCCATCGCGCGGGCCAGCGGGATGAGGAGGAGAAAGACCGTGTCGAAAAAAACCGGCACGCCGAGCACCAGGCCGCTGGTGGCGAACACGAGTGGGGAGCGTTTTTCGCCGAAAAGACCGAGGGTGGAGCGCACGATCCGGTCCGCGCCGCCGCTGTGCAGCAAACAGACCCCGACGATCGAGGCCATCGCGATGAGCACGCCAAGGCTGGTGCAGGTGCCGCCGAATTTGTTGGCGAGTTTGGCCCCGAGATGTTCTTCGGCCCGGGCTTTGGCCTCGGCGGCGGGGCGTTTCTGGGCGAGCACGGCCTGTTCGATGGTCGCGCGCGGCGTCAACGTGGACACGACAATGGCGGCCGCGAACAGCGCCACAAAAGCGTGGAGCTTCAGGACAACGATGCCGCCGATCACGATGACGATGCCGATCAGCAAGAGAAGAAAAGGATCCATGTGGGGGGGGGAAGACGGACGGAGGGATGGCGGGCGTGGGGCGCGACGCGGGGGCAGTCAGGGAGGAATCGGGGCCGACACAAGTCGCGAGGAGGGGCGCAGGCCATGCAATAATTCGTTTGCCGCAAACGTCTGGCAACGCATCCTTCCGCCCACGTTGTTTTCATGAAGTTACCCGGCCTCATCGTTTTCGTGGCTTTGCCTTTTGCCGGTGCGATGGTTTCGCGGGCCGCCGACGCCACCAGCCCGGTCGATTACGCCCAGCGCAACGGTCCGTTTGCACCCGCGGCGCCGGTCGCGCCGCCCAAGCAGGCGCCCGAGACCAACGCCGCCGTGCAGGACAAGCGGGTGGACAAGACCAGTGTCGAAAAAAAACCCGCCGCCGTCGGCGAACGCCGGGCGGGGATCGACGTGCAGGAGGCGCGCGAGAAAACCATCCGCGCCAAAGATTCGCATCGCCCGGAAAAGCTCGAGCAACCGATGAGCGCCCTGAATCACCGCGAAGCGTCGATGTCCACGGCGGCCGATTCGAACAAGCCCCAGCTGATCACGAAATATCAGGACGGCCTCACGTCGGCCAGTGCCACCAACATGGCGCGCTTTCCCGCGCTGGACCGCGCGACGGGCGCGAAGATCAACCGGTTTGTCTTTCGCAAGAACGCCCCCGACCCCGCGGTTGCGCTGGACGGCGCCGCGATCACCCCGGCCGCGGGCGGAGCCACGGTGCAGAAGCAATAGACAAAGCGCTCCATTGTCGCCGATGAGCACCTTTCGCGTTCTTCAATTCAACATGCAGTTCGGTCAGGTCTGGGATGGGGCAAATCCGGACCAAGCGCCGATCCGGCCGGAGGCCGCGCTGGAGGAAATCCGTTCGCACGATGCGGACATTATTTTGTTGCAGGAGGTCGAACACGCGTTGCCGGGCGGCGCGCAGGTCCAGCCTCCGCCCAACTACACGCGCCTCCAGGCCGGGCTCGCCGGCTACGACAGCTGGTTTTCCTACCCGAAGGCCGATCCGCGCGAGCTGCCCTTCGGCGTCGGCCTCGCGATTTTTTCGCGCACGCCGCTGCGCGACCGGATGCGGCTCGACCTGCCGTCGCCGCCGATCGAGTTCGAGTTTTTCGGGAAGAAAACGACCCCCACCGACCGGGTGCTCATCGGCGCGACGACGACCATGGCGGGGCACGAGGTGCGGCTGCTCACAGCGCATCTGCTGGCCTTTTTCATGCTCGGTTCGAGCAGTTCGGTGCATTCCGGGCAGCGCGACCTCGTCGCCGGGCAGCTCGCCGCCGCCCGCGGGCCGACGATCCTCACCGGCGATTTCAATGTGAGCAAACATCCGGACCTGGTGGCCCAGTTTGCGGCAAAAGGATTTTCCACGGTGCAGCAGAAGGAGATCACGTGGCGCCGCCGGCTGTTCGTGCTCGACCACATTTTCTACAACGCCCCGTTGCGCCCGGTCGCGCACCGCGTCGTGCCCACGCCGGCCAGCGACCACCACGCCCTGGTGGCGGATTTTGAGTTCGCCTGAGCCGGGTGGCCGGCCGGGGGCGGGGCGCGGCCCAAGCGCGGTCCGGGGCCGCCTTATTTGGCGCGCCGGACGCGCTCTTTTTCCGTCTCGCGCTCTTCGTCGAGGCGCGCCCGCTCGCTCGCGAGCTGCTTTTTGATCTTGTCGACCTCTTCGGCGTTCTGCGCCGCCCAGGCGTCGTCGAGCTGTTTCTTCAGGAAGATTTCCCGTTCGGCCAGCTTGCCTTTGAACACACGGTCGATCTCCGCGAGCCGGCCTTTTTGCGCGGCGGTGAGCGGTTTGCCGGCCGTCGGGTCGGATTGGGTGAGACGCTCCATCGCAAGGTCGTAGGCGCTTTTCATGAGAAACCAACCTGCCCGGGGAACCCGCGGAAGACACGGAAAATTTTCGGGCCAGGGACTTGGGGCGCGCCGGCCGGTGAGGTCCTAACCGAACTTGACGCCGAACCACAGGGTCGCCGCGACGACCGCGAAGGGCGGCCACCAGCCGCCGCGTTCACGTTTCCAGTTGTTCGCATAGCCGGCGACGAGCGTCGCCATGAGGAGCGTCAGGGCCACGGGGCCGACCCACTCGGCGGCAAACCGCGCGGGCAAGAAGGCCCCCGGCAGACGCACGCTCAGCCGGACCAGTTCCTCGATCAGCCACAGCACGAGGGCCGCCGCGTGGTTGCAGAGCACGACGCCCGGGCCGAAACCGACGAGGCCGCAGAGCAACGACGCAAATCCACCGAGCGTCGCCAACATCGCGGCCGGAATCAGCACGAGATTCGCCACGAGCGCGCCGGGCGTGAGCAGCCGGAAAAACTGCACGCCGGTCAGCAGGCTGACGAGCGTCGTCGCCACGCCGATAGCGAGGGCGGTCGCCGTTCCCTGCCAGGCGCCGCCCACCGCCCGCTGCCACCGCGACCAGGTCAGTCGCGGCAGATCGCGCCACGGTTTCCACCGTTCGAGCCAGGCTTCGCCCAGCGGCAGGCCGAGCACGAGGAGCGCGGCCACGATCGCATAGCTCATCAGAAAACTCGCGCTGAAGAGCTGCAGCGGCGCCACCAGCAGCACGACGAGGGCGGAGGCGACGAGCGCCGCGAGCGGATTCGCCGGCCGGTGCAGCACAAACGCCGCCTGTAAAAACACGGCCATGACGAACGAACGCACCGCCGACGGCGACGCCCCGGTGATGTCGACGAACAGCCACAGCAGCACCACGCCGGCGACGAAGCGTACCCAGGCCGGCAGCCGCACGAGCAAGAGGATCGCCTGCAGGGCCGTCGCGATCACCCCGATGTTCAGGCCGCTGATCGCAAAGAGGTGCATTGTGCCGCTCTGCATGAACAGGGCGTGCTGTTCGTCGCTCAGTTCGTGGGTTTCGCCGAGCATCATGGCGCGCAACAACCCGGCCAGCGCCGGCCGCTTCTCGGCGATGCCGCGGCCGAGGATCGCTTTGAAGCGGGCCGCCGCGCGGTCGCAGAACTGATAATACGCCGACGCCGCCTGCTCGACCGCGACCACCTGCCCGCGCTTCAGGCGGAAGTTCATGCCCGCGCCCGCGAGGTAACCGTCGAAAGAGTCCCGCGGGGGATTCCGGGGGAGCGTCTCAAGCACGCCGACCGCCGTCACCACGGCACTGCGCACGGGCGGGGGCTCGGTTTTTTTCAGCGCGACGGAAAAATAGAGCCGCTGACCGACGAGGTCGCGCAGGTGGGGTTCGGCGCGCACGACGGTGGCGAGCCCGCTCGCCCGCCGGGGATCTTGGGCGGCAAACACCCGGTCAACCTGCAGCGCCAGCCGGGCCTCGCGCGGGGGCAGCGCTTCCCAGGCGGGCAACCGGGCGCGGTGCAGCGCGTAACTGGCGTGGCCGGCCAAAAACATCGCGATCACGAGCGCCGGCGCCCACCGACGGGGCGACCGCCCGCCCAGGGTGGTCGCGGCGGCGGCGAGGGCCGCGAGGAGGGCCCCGCCGAGGAGCCAGCCGACCGGGGCGAACACCGCGATCTTGCCTACGGCGAGCCCGGCCATCAGCGGCAGCACCAGCCAGAGCAACGGCGCCCGGTGTCCGAGACTGCGACTGGTCATGCGTTCTGGGTTATCCGCTCGTTTTTCGCGAATCGACGCTAAACTGAAATGCCTTTTCATTCGCGCCGATTCGCGGAGATTGGGGGTGAAAATGTCCGCCGCCGACCAACCCGATCTTTTTGCCGCCGAGTCCCCGCCCCCGGCGGGCCCGGCCGGGGAAAAGCGTACGTCCGGCCACCAACCGCTCGCCGCCCGGATGCGCCCGCGCAGCCTCGCCGAAGTCGTCGGGCAGGAGCATATCCTCAAGGCGGGCAGCCTGCTCCCGCGGCTGGTGGCGCAAAACCGGTTCGGTTCGCTCCTGTTCTACGGACCGCCGGGATGCGGCAAGACGAGCATCGCGGAGGCCATCGCCCGCGAGACGCAGAGCCGTTTCGTGCGCATCAACGCCGTGATGTCCAATGTCGCCGAACTGCGCGAAATCCTCGCGGCCGCGCGCCGGCGCCCCGAAGCTGCGACGATCCTGTTCATCGACGAACTGCACCGCTTCAACAAATCGCAGCAGGACCTGCTCCTGCCGGACGTCGAGGAGGGGAACGTGCGGCTGATCGGCGCGACGACGCACAACCCGGGGTTTTACGTCAACCCGCCGCTGCTCTCGCGCAGCCATCTTTTCCGCCTCGAGCCGCTGGCGACCGCGGCGATCGCCGGCGTGTTGAAGCAGGCGCTGGCCGACGTGGAGCGCGGCCTCGGGGCGCGGCGCGCGACCGCCGAGGAAAAAATTTTGGCGGACCTCGCCGTGCTCTGCGACGGCGATCTGCGCCGGGCGTTGAACGCGCTCGAAGTGCTGGTGCTGGGTCTCGACGAAGGCGCGCCGATCACGGCGGCGGAGCTGGAGGTGTTCGCGCGCGAGCGGCGCATCCGTTACGACGCCGACGAGGACGAGCATTACGATACGATCTCCGCGTTCATCAAGAGCTGCCGGGGGAGCGACCCGGATGCGGCGATGTATTGGCTCGCGAAGATGTTGGCGGGCGGGGAGGACCCCCGGTTCATCGCGCGCCGGCTCGTGATCCTGGCGAGCGAAGACGTGGGCCTCGCGGATCCGCAGGCGCTGCCGCTCACGGTGGCGGCCCATCATGCGTGCGACTTTATCGGACTGCCCGAGGCCGAGCTCACGCTGGCGCATGCGACGCTTTACATCGCGACCGCGCCGAAGAGCAATTCCGCGACGCTGGCGTTGGGTGAGGCCCACCGCGTGTTGAAGGAGCAGCCGGTGCAACCGGTGCCGCTGCCGTTGCGCGACAAGAGCGGCAAGGCGAGCAAAGAGAACGGCCACGGCAAGGGCTACCGCTACTCCCACGACTATCCGGAGAACATCTCGGGGCAGGATTTTCTCGAAAAGCCGCTCGCCCTCTACACGCCGAAGACGGCGGGCTGGGAAGCCAAGATCGCCGACCGGTTGGCGCGCTGGCGGCAGTTGAAGGCGACGCAGCGCGGGTCGCAGTAGGTGAGGAACTCGCCGGCGGCGAAGCCGCGGTAAAAACCGCGCGGGGCCGGCTCGCGGCTTGCGCGGGCGGTCCGCGGGTTTACCGTGGGGCGATGAACTCCAAATCGTGGGTGGCCGTGGGCGTGGTGTTGGCCTGGGTCGGGTCGGGCTGGGCCCAGCCCGACGTGACGACCGAGACGAAGAAGGCCGCGCCGAAGACCGTTCCGGCCGCGGCGGCAAAAAAGGACGACAAAAAGAAAAAAGAGGAAGCGCCGGGGAAAATCGAGGGGATGGAAATTGGGCGGGGCGACGGGTTCCTCGGGATTCAGCTGGTGAACGGGGCCTTCAAGCTCACGGCGTATAACGCGAAGAAGAAGCCGGTGCCGGCGGATTTCACCCGGGTGGGGCTGCGGTGGCAGCCGGCGAACCAGAAGGGCCCGGAACGCACGATGCTGGTGCCGGGAGGGGGCCTCGGCGCGTTTACCTCGGAAAAAATCGTTAAGCCGCCGCTGCGCTTCCGATTGTTTATCACGCTCATCAAGGGCGATGGCGATGATGCGCCCGTGGAGAACCTGACGGTGGAGTTTCAGCGGGGGGGTTTTTCGGGTTTGGGGGGGGGGGGGGGGGGGGGGGCATCGGCGGCGGGATGCGGGGGCCGAAAAAAAGCGGATTTTTGATTGGCGATTGCCCAGGGGCTCGGGTTCGCTGGTCAGTTCCGAACTTTGAACCCTCCATGAGTCTCGCCGCACCCACTGTCCGTGTCCTCTCCGGCGCCGCTTTTCGCGTCGCGGTGGTCGCCGCGCGCTACAACGAGGAACTCGCCGACGGACTGCTTGCCCGCGTGCTGGCCGGCCTCCGGGCGGCGGGCGTGAAGGAGAAGAATCTCACCGTGGCCCGCGTGCCGGGGTCGCACGAGGTGCCGGTCGCGGCGGCGTTGCTGGCGGCCAAGACCGGGGCGGACGTCGTGGTGGGGCTCGGGGTGCTGATCGGCGGCGACACGAATCACCACGAGATGGTCGGGCAGAGTGTCTCGCAGGCGCTGCAGACGCTGGCATTGGCGAGCGGCACGCCGATCATCAACGGCGTGATCGTGGCCGACACCCTCGCGCAGGCGCGGGCCCGTTGCGTCGGCAAGATCGACCGGGGCGCGGAGTTTGCGCAGGCGGCGTTGGAGATGGCGGCGTTGAAACGGAAATTTTCCTCATGAGCAGCAACAAAGCCCTGTTTGCCCAGCGCCGTGACGGCCGGGTGGTCGCCCTGCAATTTCTCTACGCGTGGAGCATGAACGCGCCGGCAAATCTGGCGAACGACCTCGTGACGTTTTTTGAGAACTGCGAGCAGCCGCGGGAGCACTACGCGTTTGGCGAGGAGCTGATCCACGGGGTGATTGAGAATATCGCGGACATCGACTCGCGCATCAAGGGGCTGGCGCACAACTGGGAGTTCGAGCGCATCGCGAAGATCGACCTGGCGATTTTGCGGCTCGCCATCTTCGAAATGGTCTACCGGAAGGACATCCCGCCGGTGGTTTCGATCAACGAAGCGATCGATCTCTCCAAGCAGTTTTCCAACCTCGATGCGAAGCGTTTCATCAACGGCATCCTCGACCGGTTGAAGGACCAGCTGGGGCGCGACGCGCGCAAGGCGGAATAATTTCTGGCCCACGGAGCACGCGGATGACCCCGGATCCATTCCT
This sequence comes from Opitutaceae bacterium, assembly GCA_044358025.1. Taxonomy (GTDB): domain Bacteria; phylum Verrucomicrobiota; class Verrucomicrobiia; order Opitutales; family Opitutaceae; genus GAS368. The sequence goes on along the minus strand of JBIKOK010000066.1, from coordinate 10,379 downwards.
CCCGTCAGCCGGGCCCGGCAAAGTGAGCCTCCGTTAATTTTCCCGATGTTCGGTCTATTCAAAAAATTCAAAGACGGGTTCGCGAAGACGGTTTCGGCCATCGCGGCGAAGACCGCCGCGATTTTCGGCGCGAAGCCCATCGATGCGTCGTCGCTCGAGACGCTGGAGGAGGCGCTCTACACGGCGGACTTCGGCGTGGAGACGACCGAGGAAATTCTCACGGAGATCAAGGCGGCGTACAAGAAGGACAAGACCCTGCACGGCCAGGAAGCGGCGAAGATCGGCGCGGCGGTGTTGAAGCGCGTGTTGGCGGGCGCGGAGGGGACGTTGGACGTGACGGCGAAGGCGGCGAATCCGGTCGTGATCGCGATGATCGGCGTCAACGGCTCGGGGAAGACGACGACATCGGCCAAGCTGGCGTGGAAACTGAAGGAGGACGGGAAGTCGGTCACGCTCGCGGCGTGCGACACGTTCCGCGCGGCGGCGGTGGAGCAGCTCAAGGCGTGGGCGACGCGGCTGAATTTGGAAATCATCGCGAGCCATACGGGCGCGGATTCGGCGGCGGTGGCGTTCGACGCGTGGCAGGCGGCGAAGTCGCGCGGGCGCGATTTTCTGATCGTGGACACCGCGGGGCGGTTGCACACGAAGTCCAATTTGATGGAGGAGTTGGCGAAGATCCGCCGCGTGCTCCAGAAGAACGACCCGACGGCGCCGCAGCACCGCTGGCTCGTGGTGGACGGTTCGCTGGGCAGCAATTCGATCGAACAGGCGAAGGTGTTTCATCAGAGTTTCGGACTCACGGGGCTGGTCGTGACGAAGCTCGACGGCACGAGCCGCGGCGGCGCGCTCGTGGGGATTTACCGGCAGCTCAAGATTCCGATTTATTTTCTCGGGCTTGGGGAGAAAGCGGAGGATCTGCAGCCCTTCAGCGTGGACAACTACGTGAAGGCGATTTTCGGGATCGAGGGTTGAGCCGAAGGCGAGTCCCCCACGCCGGGCACCGAGGTGCAGGGAGCGACGACCGCCGCAAGACCGGGTGAGGGCCGCCGGGGCGCCGGCGCCTGGCGCGTGCACTCAATCTTTCTCCCGGTTGGCCGGGACGGACGAACGCCGGAGCGGAAAATGTGCGGGGGGAACGAGGCGTGATGGCGAGGAAGGAGAGCGGGACTTACGGCGCGGGGGTCGCGCTGGCGCGGGCGAGGGCGGAGCGGACCTGGTCGCGGAGCGGCGCGTCGGCGGGTTGATCCAAACGGAGCAGCGTTTCCTCGAGGACGGCGCGCGACGGTTTGCGGAGGCGGAGAAACTTGGGGAGGTTTTCGGCGAGTTTCACGCGGTGGCCGGCTTCGGCGTCGATGCGCACGAGTTCCCCGAGGGCGGCCTGGTTGAGGGGATCGAGCACGGTCGCCCGGTCGAGGACTGCCCGGGCGGAAGCGGTGGCGCCCAGGAGGCGGAGCTGTTTCGCGAGGAGGAGCGCGTCGCTGGCGCGGAGGTTGGACTGCCCGAGGAAGGAGTTGAGCATGAGCTCGGCGCGGGCGAACTCCTGGAGGCCGTAGAGGGCGAGGCAGCGCAGGCCGTTGAGGGTGGAGGCGAGCTGGTTGTTGTCCTCGTTTTCCTGGCGCATGGCGGTGACGGCGAGGTCGAGTGCGGCCTGATATTTTTGGGCGCCGAGGAGGCTCTGCACCCGGGCGAGGTTGAAGGCGTTGAGGGGAAAGCTGCGCTCGTGGGCGAGGGAGGCGAGGCGGGCGGCGAGTTCGGGCTGGATGGTGTCGACGGCGAACCAGGCGAGGAGGACGAGGGCTTTGGGGTCGGCAGAGAAATCGGCCAGGTAGGCGGCGAGTTCGCGTTGGGCGGAGGCCTTGTCGTCGGTGGCGTGGTAGGTGTGAAGAAGGTCGATCCGGGGGCCGGGGCTCGCGGGGTCGTTGAACTGGCGCAGGAGGGCGTAGCGGCGGGCCTCGGCGGCGTGGCCGAGTTCGCGGTGGTAGCGGACGAGGTGGAGGTAGAGTTCGTCGCGTTTGGGGAACCGGGCGATCTCGCCCTCCAGCCGAAGCATGGCGAGGTCGGGGTAGCCGTTTTCCCAATCGCACTTGGCGAGGAGGATCGAGCCTTCGAGGGAGTTGCCGAGCCCCCACTCGGCGACGAGGCGTTCGGCTTCGTCGTAGCGGCCGCGTTCAAAATGGGCGGTCGCGGCCTGGAGCGCGATGAACTGGTGTGCGAGCACCGTGTCGGGTTGGGGCGGGAGGAGTTTTTTCGCCAAAGCGATCAGGCGGTCGTCTTCGTGGGTCTCCAGCAGCAGGGCGAAGAGCAGTTTCAGGTAGTCGAGATCGACGTGGGTGAGGGTGGCGCCGTCGGCGAGGGTGGCGAGCGCCAGATCGGCGCGACCGAAGCGGACCTGCGTGGAGGCCAGGAGCCGGCGGCCGGCGACGTCGTGGGGGAGGCGGGTGAGGCCGGCCTGCAGCAGGGCGTAACCCTCGCGGTAGTTTTTTTTCTCGAGGGCCTCGCGGCCGGTGCGGAGGTAGTGTTCGCCCAGACCGGTCCGGTAGTCCGCCCGGCGCCACGGATAGAAGGCGAGATCGAGGTAGCGCACGTCGGTGTAACCGCGCTGAAACCGCACGAAGGACCAGACTCCGGCGGCCGCGGCGAGCCAGCCGACGACGGCGAGCAGGGCGATCGTCGCGGCGATCCGGCGCCAAAAAACGTGCACCCAAATTGTGTCGGGAGTGACCACCCGGACCCAGAGTTTGAACCGGTAGGCCGGGTCGCGCGGATTGAAGGACTGTAGGTCGTCTTTGGTGTGGTCGATCAAGAAGATTTACTGTCACCGAGCAAACGCGCGGCGTCGAGACGCGTTCGATGATCCGGCCGACCGGGGCGACGGTACGGGCCGCGTCAGGGGGGATCGCCGACGGGCCCCGCTTCGGCGATGAGTTGGCCGGACGTGTCGGGCCGTTCAGGTGCGACCCCATGGGGGCGGAGGATGCTCTGATCAGCGGCGGATTCCCGCTTGCAGGACGGTGCAGCGTATCTAGTTTTCGGGGCGCCCTGCCGTTCACTCCTATCACCCTATGAACCTCCGAACCGTCTTCCTTGCCCTGTTTGCATCTCTGTTTCTCGCCGGCGGCGCGCTCGCGCAGGCGCCCGCGGGCAAGGCCCCGGCGAAATCCGCGGCGGACGTCGCGGCCGACGCCTTCTACAAGGTGCTCAACGACAAAGAGGCGAAATTGTCGACGGACCGGTTTACGCAGGTGATCGCCTCGGGGTTTGCCTACCTGCTGAAGTATCCCACGCACGGGCGCGCCAACGGGGTGATCAAGGACGTGGCGAACTTCGGCGCGACGATCACGGACAAGAAACTCGCGGCGTATCGCTCGGCGTATGTGACGCAGCTCAAATTTCAAGTGGTGGACCAACGGTACAAGGACGGGGTGACCGACGATGCGAAGGCGGCGTTGATGGCGGTGGAGGCGGCGGCGGTGGATTTCGAGACGCGCGATGCGCCGTCGCGCGATGCGATCGCCGCGCTGCGCGAGAAGATCGACGGGTTGGATACGACCCCGGGCGGGCGGCGGTTTCTGCCCGACCGCGAGCGCTCGTATGTGGAAATCCTGACGCGGGCGATGAGTCCGGCGGCGGGCGAGGCGCACCTCAAGAAACTGCTGACGCATGCGGACAAGGGCGTCTCCGGCATGGCGCGTTACGAGCTGAATTTTGTCGAGGCGCGCAAGGCGCCCTACGAGCTGAAACTCACGGCGATGGACGGCAAGGTGGTCGATCTCGCGGCGCTGCGCGGCAAGGTCGTCGCCCTCGTGATCTGGAGCGGCACGAGCAGCGGCACGGCCAAGATGATCGACGACGTGAAGCAGGCGCAGTCGTTCTTCAAAAAGAATTTTGAGGTGGTGGGGGTGTCGTTCGACAAGCCGGCGGACAGCGAGAAGCTGGCGAAATTCATCAAAGACAACAAAATCGCGTGGTCGGTGGAGTTCGACGGCAAGGAGGGCAAGAACGAGTGGGCCCCGAAGCTGAACGTGAGCCGGGCGCCCGCGATCGTGCTGTTCGACAAAAAGGGCAATTTTGTGCGCAACAACCAGAATGCGGCCCAACTCGAGGGCGAAGTGAAGCGGCTGATCGACCTCAAGTGAGGGGGCGGCGGGCCCGGGATGCGCTGGAGGTTTGACGTGCCCCGGCGGCGGCGTTCATAGACCGCGGCATCCGATGAGCAGCGATGATTATTTTGACCGCTTCGGCGGCGTGGCCCGGCTGTTGGGCCGCGACGGTTTGGTGCGGCTGCGCGCGGCCCATGTCTGCGTCGTGGGCGTGGGGGGCGTGGGCTCGTGGACCGTCGAGGGGCTCGCGCGCAGCGGGGTCGGGGCGCTGACGCTGATCGATCTCGACGACGTCTGTGTGACGAATGTGAACCGGCAGTTGCCGGCGCTCGACGGCAACGTGGGGCGGACGAAGGTGGACGTGCTGGCGGAGCGCGTGCGGTTGATCAACCCGGCGTGCCGAGTCACGGCGGTGACGGAGTTTTTCACGGCGGCCTCGGCGGGACGGTTGTTGGCGGAGAACTTTTCCTATGTGGTCGATGCGATCGACCGGATGTCGCACAAGGCGCTGGTGATCGGCGAAGCGCACGCGCGCGGGTTGCCGGTGCTGACGGTCGGGGCGGCGGGCGGGAAGCGCGATGCGACGCAGATCCGGGCGGGGGATTTGGGGGACGCGTATGCGGACGAGTTGCTTCGGCAGGTGCGGAAGAAGCTGCGGCGCGACCACGGGTTTGAGCACGGCGAGCAGAAAGGGAAAATGGAGTGGGGCGTGCGCTGCGTGTGGTCGAGCGAGGCGCAGGTGTTTCCTTGGGCGGACGGGACGTGTGCGGGGAAGCGGGAGCCCGGGTCCAACCTGGCGATGGATTGCGCGAGCGGGTTTGGGGCCGCGGTGTTTGTGACGGGTGCATTCGGGCTCGTGGCGGCGCAGGAGGTGGTGCGGGGAATTGCGGCGGGGGAAACGGTGAAGCGCGGCGGGGTCGAGAACGAGTAGGCGAGAGGGAACGACGCGTCGGTCGGGGCGGGGCGCGAGCGAACGATGACGAGAACGCTGCTTGGAGCGGCGGGGCGGGGGGAGGGCCGAAGTCGATGGTTCCGCCGGAACGGGAAAGGGAGGCGCGGGTGGGCGCCGACACTTGGGTCGGGGAGCATGGGGGGGCTGCCGGCACCGGTGGCCGTGAAGTCGGACGGCGACGTGCGGGCGGTGGAGGGGTTGAGATGGCGCCGAAGGTGGCGAGGTCGGTCGAACTGGGATCTGTCGGCGAGACCGCGCCGACGCCCTTGGCGCCGGTGGCGAAGTCGGTGCCGATGTCGCCCGGATGATCGGGGCGGACCGGCCCGCGGCGGTGGCGGGCCGTGCAAGGATCCTCCCGTGCGCGAAGAACCTCCGACGGCTTGGGCGGGATGCGAGCCGGCGAAAACGGGGGATCAATCCAGCGGGAGGGGACGAGTGGGATCAGCGATTTGCCGGGCGCGGTGAAGCACCGGTTGGGAGCGAATCAAGGGCCCGCGGCTGCCGTGGAAAACAAATGCCGGGGGCGATGGTTCGCGCCGCCGGCGATGGGGGTTGCGGGGCAGGACCGTTGGCCTGGGTGAGCAGCCAAGATCGACCCCGGCTGAAGCCAGGATTACCGCGTTAAATTTCGTTCCCCCAAAAACCACTTTCCCCAAAGGGAGTGTAGCGTCATACGTGACCCTTTATTTCAAGGGATTTCCACGAGGGACGTGACGGAGTGATACTCGCCGGCAGCAATCACCCTTTCCTGAAGAAATTATTTTTCACCGAGCGCCCAGAGGCCGAACCGAGGACACGGAGCCCAAAACCTTGTCTGCTCCGTGTCCTCCGTGGGCTTGGCTCCGTGCCCGCTGGGCCAAACTTTTAATCAATTTGAGGGTGAAATATCCGGGCTAGAAGCTCAGGCGGACGCCGACGATGACGCCGCGGCCGGCGAGGGGGGCGAGGTCCTTCACAAACGAAGGGTGTGGGCGTGCCTCGGCGTTGCCGAGGTTGGTGCCGCGGAGGAAAAACTCGGCGGGCCAGGAGCCGAGTTGGACGGTGCGGCTCAGGTGCGCACTGAGGAGGGTGTAGCCGTCGGTGGTGGTTTCGTCGGGCGCGACACGATTTTGGGCGGCGACAAACTGGCTCTCGACTCCGGCGCTCCAGCCGGTGCTCGACCAGAACAGGCCGGCCGTGGTGCGTGCGGCGGGGATGCGCGGGAGATCGCGGCCGCCTGCGCGGGCGCGGGTGAGATCGGCGGCCAGGCGCAGGTCGAGCTGCCAGGTGCGGTGTTCGTGGAGGTGCCAGATCGTCTCGAGTTCGAGGCCCCAGAAGCGCGCGTCGCGTTGGACCGAGCGGTAGACGGGCAGGCCGCCGTCGGCGGCGACGACGGCCGGGTCGCCGGGAGGGAGAAACTTGAACTGACCGTCCACGTCGAGGGCGACGAGTCCGGTGGGTTGCTCGAAGATGTAGCCATCAAACTGATTCGTGAACGCGGTGACGGCACCGGTGACGAAGCCCGTGCGACGCCGGAGGCTCACTTCGGCGCCGAGGGAACGCTCGGCGCGGAGCTTGGGGTCGCCGATCTCGAAGCTCTGCGTGCCGGCGTGAGGGCCGTCGGCGAAGAGTTCCTGCGCATTGGGAGTGCGGCCGGTGTGCGTGAGCGAAAACGCGAGGGCGTAATCGGGGGTGAGTTTCCAGACGGCGCCGACGGAGCCGCTGGCCTCGGTATTGCGGCGGGCCGCGTGGCCGGTGGCGGTGATTTTGTTGCGTTCGAGGCGGCCGCCGAATTGCCAGGCGACGGGGCCGGCGGCGAGTTCCTCGAAGGCGAAGAGGGCGGTGGAATCGGTGCGCGACGGCGGGAGAAACGCTTCTTCGCCGACGGCGGTGAAATCGCTGCGGGAATTCTGCAGGCCGAGTGCGCCGGTCCACGGTTTGCCGTCACCGTGGAGGAGTTCGACGCGGGCCTCGTGGCCGCGGTGGGTGAAGACGGTGCCGAGGGCGCCGTCGGCCTCGATCTCGGCGTGGCGGTAGCGGGCCTGGCCGAATTTGAAGCGCACATCGCGCACGAAGCCGGCGGAGCCGTGCCATTCGCCCTGGACGTCGGTGCGGCGTTGGCGGAGATCGATGCGGACGCCCTCGGCCGCGCCGGGTGCGGCGGGGGCCTCTGCGTGGGCGTGGCCGGGGACGCCGTAGTCGCTGTCGAGGCCGCTGTGACTGACGCCGAGGTGAAAGGTTTGGGAAACGTAGGAGAGGCCGAGGGCGCCGCTGGAGTTGGTGAGCGCGGAGTTCGGGAGACGGTCGCGCGCGAAGTCGGGGGCGGGCTCGCGGTTGGCGCGGGCTTCGGCGGTTTCCTCGGCCCGGACGCGGGCGCTTTCAGCGAAACCGGGGATGCGGAGGTTTTCGGTGGAACGGCGAAAACCGTCGAGGTGGAGGACGAGCGCACTGTCCGCGTCGGGCCGGAGGGCCAGATCAAACACGGCACCGCGCGCCCACTCCTCGGCGGAGGAACCGCGCCGGACTTCGAACGAACCGCGCACGGGTGCGGTCGGGAGGTCGGTTTCGATGCGGTGGGTGATCACGTTGACGACGCCGCCGACGGCGTTGCTGCCGTAGAGGAGGGAGGCGGGGCCGCGGACGATCTCGATGCGCTCGACGAGGAACGGTTCGACGCTCACGGCGTGGTCGGGGCTGGCGACGGACGCGTCGAGGGTGCCGACGCTGTTTTGCAAAAGACGAATGCGATCGCCGCCGAGACCGCGAATGATCGGTCGGCTCGCCCCGGGACCAAAGGACGTGGCGTGGATGCCGGTTTCGGCCGAGAGGGTCTCGCCGAGGGTGGCCTGTTGTTTCAGGCGCAGGGAGCGACCGCTGAGCACGGTGGTGCTCTGGGCGAGATCGATCTGGTTGCGCTCGAACGGCGCGATGGAGGTGACGAACTGGTCGAGCGTCACCAGGCCGTCCGAGTGGGAAGCGGCGCCCGGCGTGTGCGAATGCGCGGGTGGTGGTGGCGGGGCGGTTTGGGCCTGAGCAGCGAGCGCCGCGCAGAGGGCGGCGCCGAGGAAGGAGCGGCGGACGTGAACGGAGGAGAGGAGAAAACGGACAGAGAGAAATTTGGACATGGTGAGTCTGGGTTGAACGAACAGGAGGCCGCGCGCAGGAGGGCGCGGCGCAGGGAGGGACGATGACTCGCCGCACGGGTGCGCGCGGCGGAGACGAATTCAACTGATCAGACTCGCCGGAGGGCCGCGTTCCGGTGGGTGCAGGTAGCGCGGCGGGGCCAGGGAAATTTCGCGGGCGATGACGGGCGCGAGGGTGCGCGCCGTCGGGAGTGGCGCCGGGGCCGTGAGCGGCGCGGCGGGGGCGTCGGCGCTGCTCGCGAAGAGCACGATCGGACAGGCCTCGTCGTGATGGGTGTGGGTCGCGTCGTGGACGTGTTCGTGCAGCTCTGGGCTGGCAGCGAAAACCGTGAGCGCCAACACGAGCACGGCCGACCCGACCGCGACGAGGCGGTGGAGGTAGGCGGTGAAGGTGAGGCAGTGAGGCACGAGGAAGAAGCGAAGCGCGGAGAGACGGGAGAGGGCGCGATTATGGCAGAGTCGTCAAGAGGGGCGTGACGGCGGTTGGGAAACCGCCGCTCCGTTGGATCACTGGGCGAGACGGATGTCGAAGAGCCACCAGTGGCCGTTGCGTTGTTCGATGCGGCCGAAGAGGCGGCGGCCGAGTTGGACGGCGGCGAGGGTGGCGGCGTCGGCGTGGAACTCGTGCGTGCCGGCGAAGAGGAGGCCGGGAATTTCGTCGTGGACGATGTGGAGCGTGCCGCGATCAGGCGAAAGCGCGGCGACGGCGCCGCGGAAGCCGTAGCCGACGAGTTGCTCGGGAGTGGCGGCGCAATCGCAGTTGGCCCGGGCGTTGAGCAGATCGCCTTCAGGGACGGTGACAAGGAGCGTGCGCAGCGCCGAGTCGGTGGCGAACGCCGCGAGAAATTGCACGGAAGACGTGCCGCCGGCGAAGTCACGAACGAGCGCGAGGCGGGGGGTGGTTTTGGCGGAGAGCGCGCCGGCGGGGGCGAGGGCGACGGGTTCGTCGAGTGAGAAGTCGGGGGTCACGCGGCGGAGCCAGAGGCTGCCATCGGTTTCGAGCCAGGTGACGAGCAGGGCGCCGTCGCGGAGGATGAGCGTGTCGACGTGACCGACGGGTTTGCCGCGGTCGAGGCGGAGCGGCATCAGGAACCGGGTGCCGGCGTCGGGGGAGAACGAGGCGAGGACGCGCGGGTCGTTGTCGGCGGCGGTGAACCACGCGGCGGCGACGCGGCCGCCGTCGCTCGCGAGGCGGGGACCGTTGACGGGGCAGGCGGCGATGCGCCAGTCGTCGTTGTTGAGGGGGCGGGGCTCGTCCCAGGTTTTTCCGCGGAAACGGGCGGTGCGGATGTCGCGGACCTCAGTGTCCGTGCGACCCCGATACGCGAGCAGGGCGCCGCCGTCGGGGAACGCGGTGAGGGTGGTCGGGCAGCAATCGCAGACGGAGGGGTCGACGAGGGTATCGGCGGTGGGCGAAGTTTCGCCGAGGATACGGGCGTAAAGTTGTTGGGGCTGCTTGGGGGCGCCGGATTTTTTCGCGCGGCCGTCGAGCCAGGCGGCAAGCACGCGACCGTCGGCGAGGCGGGCGAAGGTGAATTTTTCCACCTCAGGTGAGACACGTGACCACGGGGTCGGTGGGCTCCACGTGTCGCCGCGATCGGACGACGATGACATCAGAGCGCCGCCGTGGCCGTCGGTCCAGACGGCGGTGGCGGTGCCGCGGCCGTCGAGGACGAGTTGCGGAAAATCGGCGGAGCTCAGCGGGATATCCGAGCGGGCGGCGATGGTGCGGGCGGGTGACCAAGTGCCGGTCGAGGGAGTAAAGGTTGAGAAACGGAGGGGGTTGGGCGGAGTAGAGGGAACGGTGCCAGAGGCAGAGGTGGGCGCAGGGGTGTGGTGGTGCGCGCCGGATTTTTTCTTCGCGGCGGCTGCGGCGAGATTTTCGGCGGCGGCCTCGACCCAGGTGAGCCAGATCGTGCCGTCGGCGGCGGTGGTGAGCGAGGCGCCCAGGGCGCGCGGGCCGGCGGGCGAGGCGACATCGACGAAGGTGGTGGGCGGCGCGGCCTTCTCTTCGGCGGCGACGGTGCGGGAATGGGGGAACAGGAAAGAAAGAGAGAGGGCGAGAAGGAGGGCGTGGTGCATGGCGTGACGAACGTCTATCAGGTGCGGCGGCGTTGCAACAGGGTGACGCACAGGAGGAGACCAAAGGAGAGGGCCAGCAAAACGGCGGCGAAAGCGTGGGCCTGAGGGTAGGCGAGTTTCTGG
>JBIKOK010000285.1:0-8050 GCA_044358025.1 Opitutaceae bacterium | reverse complement strand
CACGGTCAAAACATCCGCACGCTCCTCGCCACCGGCCAGCTGGAGAAGAGCGCCGCCGGCGCGAGTGGCGCGGGTGTCATCGGCAACGGCCGCATCGATTGGGACAACGTCGACTCCTACGGTGGCCAGCTTCGCGAAGAGCGCACCACTGCGCGCCTCGTCTCCCTGACCGCCGAAACGACGTGGAACTCGTGGCTCTCCACCCAGCTCTCCCTCGGTTACCAAAACAAGGAGAGCATCGTCGGTTTTGGCAGCGGCGCCACCTTCTACGCTCCCGGCGCGACCGCCAATCCGCTTCCCGGCCAGTGGTCCATGGGGGCCGGCGGCGCCAGCGGCTCCGCTTGGTCCAACCAGCCGTCCGATTCTCGCTCGTATCGTTTCTCCGCCCTTGCGACGAATTCCCTCTTCGGCGGCCGCGCCCGCAGCCAATCCATCGTCGGTGCTGAATACACCAAGGGAAACTATGCCAATGAAAACATCGCCTACTATCAGGCGGATGCGAACTACAACCTCGTCCTCACGCCCGCCGGCGCACGCATCCGTATGCTCACGCCGAACCCCTATTGGTCCGTGCACGACGGTCCCGTGAAGTATCCCTTCGTCCGCACCGGCTCCGACCGCATTACCTACCGTGGCGTGAGCTATGTCGCGCAGGTCATGAACCAAACCGATCCTGCCCTCGTTACCCCGCAGAATCCGCAGGGCGTCACTTCCGGCGATCTCTTCATCCACAGTCGCGCGATCAGCAGCGGGGTGTTTGCCGTCAACTATACGCAGTGGGGTGATGGCCGCCTCACCACCCTCGCCGGCGTCCGCTACGTCTCCGCCGACAACCGCCAGTTCCCCTCCACCGCCGTTCCCGCCCTCACCGCCACCGGCGATAACCTGAGTTTCTCCGTCGGCGCCAACTACCGCGCCACCTCGTGGCTGCGACCCTACTTCGCCGTATCCGACACCTACAATCTTCCCGCCATTTTGCTCACCGTGCCTACCGATCCCGTTGGCAACGCCGCCCCCATCGCCCACTCGCTCGGCGAAGAGATCGGCGTGAAAATCGGCGACGAGCGCGGTCGCATCTCCGGTTCCGTCTCCATCTACGCCCTCCAGTCCACCGACGAACCCTACGGCATTCCCACGCAGCTCCGCGACAGCATCAACCCCGCGGGCATCAACGGCCGCTACCTCGGCGCGACGGGCTCCGTGATCTCCGTGGATCGCAAGTCCCGCGGCGCGCAAGCCGCCATTATCGCGAATCCGACCAGCAATTGGCGCATGCGTTTTTCCGCCGCCTTCGTGCAGGGCACCATCGGCAACGACACCAGCTACCCCGCGCTCTACAACGACCAGTTCTACGCCAACGCCGCCGGCCAAGTCACCTACGCCAACGGCACCGTCGTCCACGTCCGCCCTGCCTTCCTCGCCACTCCGCAAACCGCCACCACCGCCGGCGCCATCCCGCTGACCATCGCCGCACTAAGCACTCCGGGCAACGCCTACTACGCCAATCCCGATCCCACCAACGGCCTGCTCCGCACTTCAAACGGACGCACGATCCTCAATTTCGTCGACCCCGCCAATGGCCCGATTCGCACCGGCGTCGCCGGCCTCCCCATCGCCCGCTACCAACTCACCGGCCTGAATCTCCCGACCACCATCGTCACGTCGCAATCCGGCGACCGCACCACCGGCTACCCCGAGCTGAGCTTTAACTTCACCAACGTCTACACGTTCGCCACCGGCGCGCTCAAAGGCTTCAAGCTCGGCGGCACCGCCAGCGCCTCCTGGGGCCGCGGCGACTTTTACTACTATCCGACCGGCTACTCACCCATCGCTGTTCGCGAACTCTACTCGCGCCCCACCGTCGCGCTCCTCGACCTCATTTTGGGCTACGAACATAAGCTCGGCCGCAAGCTGAGTTGGTCCACGCAGCTCAATGTGACGAATCTTTTCAACCACTACAAAGTCCTCGTCCGTCCGAACAACATCACCGGCTACAACGGCATCAACACCGCCCTCTTTACCAACCAGCCCCGCGAATACACGTGGAGTAACACGATCAAGTTCTGACACCACATCCCAACGGACCTCGTTCAGGTGCCGCCGCCCCGCCTCACTTCCGCACCGTGACTTTCTTGATCACGACCGGCGTGAGCGGCTGGCTCATCCCGCCGTCCATGCCCATCTTCGTCGGCGTCTCGGCGATTGCATCGACCACCTCGAGGCCCTTGGTCACCTTGCCGAAAATCACATACGCCGGCGGCAAGGGATAGTCGCGGTGCATGATGAAAAACTGGCTCCCGTTCGTATTCGGGCCCGCGTTGGCCATCGCGAGCATGCCGCGCTTATAGCCGGCCTGATAGAGCGCGGAGTCGGCCTTGATCTCGTCGGCGAACTTGCCGCCCCATGCGCTCTCGCCGCCGCGCCCGGTGCCCTCGGGATCGCCGCCTTGCAGCATAAAGCCCTTCACGATCCGGTGAAACGTCACGCCGTGGTAGTAGCCGTGCTCCGCGAGCAGCCGGAAATTCTCCACCGCCTTCGGCGCATCGCCGGCGAGAAACTCGATCTCGATGGCGCCTTTGTCGGTCTCCAGCACCGCATGCATCCCCCCGGAACTCTTCGCCCCCGCCGGCACCTTCGGATTGCCCCCGGCACTCGGTCGGCCGCAGCCGGCAAAAATCACCAGCGACGCCACCGCGAGCAGCGGCAGCGACCAACCGGAGGAAACGCGCAGGACAGAAAAAACTCGGTCAATCATCATTCCCCACTTCCTAACGACCGTCTGTCGGAGTCAAGCGAGCCCACGCCCCGCCGCGGGCCCCCGCGGTTCACCCCGCTGCGCCCCGCGGAAACCGCCTGACGGCTCAGACGAAAAGCCCGTGGAAAATATGCACGAAGAACAGCGCGGCCAGCACGTAGGTGAAGCCCGGCAGCGTGCGGGCGCGGCCTGTGCAGAGCGCGAGGAAGGTCAGGGCGATCACCCCGAGCCCCAGTCCCTCGGCAATGCTGAACGTCAGCGGAATGCAGAGCAGGGTGACAACGGCGGGCATTGTTTCCGCAAAGTCGCCGAGTTTGATTTCCGCCACGCTCTGAAACATGAACACGCCCACGATCACGAGCGCGGGCGCCGTGGCCGCGCTCGGTATAATCAAAATCAGCGGCGTCAGAAACAGCGCGAGGAGAAAGCACACGGCGGTGCTGACGGCAGTGAGTCCGGTACGCCCGCCCGCCTCGACGCCCGAGGCGGATTCAATGTAGCTCACCACGGTCGAGGTGCCGAACAGGGAGCTGAGGATCGCGGCGAACGAGTCCGCCACGAGCGCGCGCCCGGCCTTGGGGAGCGAGCCGTCCGGTCGCAGCAGCCCGGCGCGCTTGGTGACCCCGATGAGCGTGCCGATGTTGTCGAACATGTCGACGATCAGGAGCGTGAGCATGATCGGCAGCGCCTTCCAAAAATTCTGGGTGATGAAATCGAAATTCAACTTGAGCATCACCGGCTCCGGCGAACTCGGCAGCGCAAAGAGCCCGGTCGGCATCGCCGTCACGTGGCCGCCCTTGCCGTCCGGCACAAAGAGCCCCGCGAGCGTGACCGCGAGGATCGAGAGCACGATGGCTCCGGGCACCCGCCGCGCGACGAGCACGGCGGTGAGAATGATGCCGAAAAAGGCCAGCGCGACGGGCGGCGAGCCGAAGTCGCCCTGCGCGACGAACGTTGCCTTGCTGGCGACGACGATCCCGGCGTTTTTCAGGCCGATAAACGCGATGAAGAGTCCCACGCCGCAGGTAATCGCGATTTTCAGCGAATACGGGATCGAGTTGACGATTTTCTCGCGCACGCCCGTGAGCGAAAGCAGGAGGAACATCACGCCGTTGGCGAAGACGAGACCGAGGGCCGATTGCCACGGCACGCCGGCCCCGAGACACACCGTGTAGGTAAAGTAGGCGTTGATTCCCATGCCGGGCGCGAGGGCCAGCGGGAAGTTCGTCATGAACGCCATGAGCAGCGTGCTGATCGCCGCCGTGAGAGCTGTCACCGTGACGACCGCGGCCTGCGGCATCCCGGCATCCTTCAGGATGAGCGGATTCACCGCGAGAATGTAGGCCATGGCCGTGAAGGTCGTGAGTCCGGCTTGGAGTTCACGGCCGACGGTGGTGCGGTGCTGGTCGAGTTTGAAGAGGCGGTTGAGCATGGGGAGGAAACGGGGCGCGGTGACAGAGATGCCGGTTGCGCCGGCGCCCGCAACGCGCGAGTTTAGCAAAATCCGAGCCATGCAAGTCATCGACAGCCACGTCCACCTTTATCCGGCCGACCTCAACGCGGCGCCGGCGGCGTGGGCTGCCACCCGCGGCGAGCCCCACTGGGCGAAACTTTGCACCCGGCGCCGCAAGGACGGCAACCCGGTGCAGGGCTTTCCGAGTGTGGATGACCTGCTGCGCGAAATGGACCGCGCCGGCGTCGAACGGGCGGTGCTGCTCGGCTGGTATTGGGAGCAGCCGGAGACGTGCGTGTGGCAGAACCGGTTTTACGGCCGCTGTGTGCAGGAACATCCGAGCCGCCTGATCGCGTTTGCGACCCTGCATCCGGGGGCCGGCCACTGGCCCACCTTGGGCGAGATGCACCGCGCGCGGGACGAGGGTCTCGTGGGCATCGGCGAGCTCTCGCCCCACTCCCAGGGTTTCGGCATCGACGACCCCGTTCTCCGCGAGGTGCTCACGCTCGCCGCCGACTGGAAGATGCCCGTCAACCTGCACGTCACCGATCCCGCGACCGCACGCTATCCGGGACGCGTGGACACACCGCCGGCCGATTTTGTGCGGCTCGCGAAAGAGTTTCCGTTTACGAACTTCATCCTCGCGCACTGGGGCGGGCTGCTCCCGCTCCGCGATCCCGAGGCGCGCGACCTCCCCAATCTCTACTACGATACCGCCGCCTCGCCGCTGCTCTACGAGCGTGATATCTGGGGGCGTTTCGCCGCGGCCCTGCCGCCGGGGCGCGTGCTCTTCGGCTCGGACTATCCGCTGAATGTCTATCCCCAACTCGGCCCCGAGCCGGAGATGACTCGGCTGATCGCCGAGGCGAAGGCCGCGGGCGCCGGCGAAGCGATCCTGCGCGAAAGCACCCTGCGCCTTCTCTGCCGCTGATCGGCCCGCCTCAGGCGCCCACCAGGCGTGCGGCCAGTCGGTTCGTGGTCTCCACCAGCGTCGGCAACTCGACGGTCGTGAGCCGCCCTTGGTCCACCACGCGCCGGCCATTGATAAAACTGTAGTCGACGGTATCCGCCTGACAGAGGATTAACGCGGCCACGACGTCATGCTGGGCCCCGGCGAAGGACGGCCGGTCGAGATTCACGGCGATGAAGTCCGCCGACATCCCCGGCGCGATGCTCCCGATGTCGTCCCGGCCCAGCACGCGCGCGCCGCCAAGCGTCGCCAGCTCCAGTGCCTCCCGCGCGGTCATGGCCGAGGCGTCCTGCGCCCCGACCCGCGCCAGCAGGCACGCGCCGCGCGCCTCGTGAAAAAGATTGGACGCGTCGTTGGACGCCGCGCCGTCGACGCCGAGGCCGACGGGCACGCGCGCGCACAGCATTTTTTTCACCGGCGCGATACCGCTCGCAAGCCGCATGTTGCTGCAGGGGCAGTGCGCCACGCCCGTGCCCGTGCGGCCAAATTTCGCGATCGAGTCGTCGCTCAACTGCACGCAGTGCGCATGCCACACGTCCGCCCCCACCCAGCCGACCGACTCGGCGTAGTCGCCCGGCGTCAGGCCGAATTTTTCCAGGCTGTAGGCGACGTCGGATTGGTTCTCCGCGAGATGCGTGTGGAGGCGCACGCCGGGGTGGGCGCGGGCGAGCGCGGCCGACTCGCGCATCAGGTCCCGCGAAACGGAAAACGGCGAACACGGCGCGAGCGCGACGCGCACCATGGCATGGCGGGCGTTGTCGTGATAGCGCGCGATGAGGCGCTCGCTGTCGCGAAGAATGTCCGCCTCCTTTTCGACGAGCGCATCCGGCGGCAGACCGCCCTGGCTCTCGCCCACACTCATGCTTCCGCGGCAGGCATGAAACCGCAGACCGATCTCGCGCAGCGCGCGGATCTCGTCGTCGAGCGTGCAGTCGTTGGGAAAAAGATAGAGATGGTCGCTCGACGTCGTGCAGCCCGAGAGCATGAGCTCGGCCGCCGCCATCTGCGCGCTGACATAGACGCCCTCGGCGGTGAGCTTTGACCAGATTGGATAGAGCGTCTTCAGCCACTGAAACAGGTCGCAGTTTTGCGCCGCCGGAATCGCCCGCGTCAGCGTTTGGTAGAAATGGTGGTGGGTGTTGACGAGCCCCGGCAGCACCACGTGGCGACCGCGCAGGTCCAGCACCTCGTCCGCCGTCGCCGGCAACGCCGCGGTGGCGCCCACCTGTTCGATGACCTGGTCGCGCACGAAGATGGCGGCGTCGCGGATTTCCGCCCGCACGGCATTCATCGTGACGAGGGTGTGGATGTTTTTGACGAGCAGGGTGCCCATAATGGTGAGCGAAGGTGCGGGGGCCGGGGGCCGTTGCCCAGCCGCAAACCTAATCGGCCAGCTCCGGAGCCTCCGTAGCCTTGGCCCGCCAACACAAATTCAACAGGAGCGCCGTCAGCCCGCCGGCCGAAATCCCGGACTCCAGCAGCGAGTGGAGAAAACCCGGCAGACTCGCGAGCAGGGCCGGCTGGGTCGGCAGACCGAGCCCGACCCCGAGCGAGAGCGCGACGATCACGCCTTCGCGCTGGCCGAGCCCGGCACTCAGCAGGAGCCGCACGCCCGCCACCGCGACCAGCCCGAACATCATCAACGCCAGGCCGCCGAGCACGGGCGGCGGCAGCACGGTGATCCAGCGCCCCACCGCCGGAAAAAGCCCGAGCAGCGCGAGAATCACCACCATCACATACCCGACCCGCCGGCTGGCGACGCCGGTGATCTGAATCACCCCGTTGTTCTGCGCGTAGGTCGCGCTGGGAAAGCCGCCGAACAGAGCCGCCACCGTGCTCACGATGCCGTCCGCCATCACGCCGCCCGAGAGCCGCCGCCAATGCGCCGGACCGCTCGTCCGCAGACCGGACAACTGCGACGTCGCCGTAATGTCACCCAAGGCTTCGAGCATGGAAACCAGGTAAATGAACGCAAAGGGCGGCACGAATTTCCAGTCGAACGCAAAGCCGTGGGGGAAAAGCCGCGGCTGGGTGATCCAGCCGGCCGCCCCGGCCTCGGGGGCGTGCAGTCCGCCGACGAGTCCGCAGACGATGCAGCCCGCCACCACCCCGCAGGCCGCGCCGCCGATCCGCGCCCACGCCCGCCCGGAAGCCTGCGCCGCGACGATCACGGCAATCACCACCAGCCCCACCACCAGCCCGAGCCACGCCGGCGCCCCCGGCCGCACACTCGCGGCGAGCCCGAAAAACGCCGTCGGAATCAACGACGTCCCGATCAGCAGCACCACCACCCCCGAGACGAGGGGCGTGAAGACCGAGCGCAGCCGCGAAAGAAACGGCGCGAGCACGATGAGCAGCGGCGCCGTGATGCACGACAGCCCCAGCATCAACGGCAATCCGCCCGCCTGGCCCGCCAACGTCAGCGGCTGTAGAAACGCAAAACTCGTCCCGGTGACGCTCAACAAACCCGAGCCCACGGGCCCGCGTTGCCGGCACTGGAGCCACGTGCCGAACGCCGACGCGAGCAGCGCGATGCTGACGAGGTAGGCCGTGTCGGCCTGGGAAAACTTCAGGGTGCCCGCGAGGATCAGCGGCGGCGTGATCGTCCCCACCACCATGGCCGCGACCTGTTGCACGCCCACCAACAGCGCCGGGCCGAGGGGGATCTTGTCTTCAAGTCCGTAGACGATGGGCGACAACTTTTCAGGCGACGCGGGGGGCGGCAGAATTTCCATGCGGATCCACCCGATTAGCACGTCCCACGCCACGCAGCGCCAGCGTTGTGGCATTCACATAGGTAAGCCCTCGCGGGCGGTCCCTGTGACACCACCGGACATGCGGGTCCGCATCCGGCGGTTCGGTGCAGTGGGGT
>JBIKOK010000065.1:0-29779 GCA_044358025.1 Opitutaceae bacterium | reverse complement strand
CGACGCCCCGCTCCCGCCCCTCGGCGAAAAAATCACCGTCAACTGGCGCTTCCGCGTCCCCGACGGCGAAGAAATCTTTTTCCCCGACGCCCGCTGCGGCCCCCAACGCGCCGTCGCCGGCCGCGATTTCGGCGACTTCCTCGTCTGGCGCAAAGACGACGCCCCCAGCTACCAACTCTCCTGCGCCGTCGACGATGCCGAGCTCGGCATCACCGAAGTCGTCCGCGGCGCCGATCTCATCCGCTCCACCTTTCGCCAACTCCTCCTCTTCCGCGCCCTCGGCCACGCCGCGCCCGCCTACTACCACGCCCCGCTCATGCTCGACGACCATGGCGAGCGCCTCGCCAAACGCCACGACGCCCTCTCCCTCCGCACCCTCCGCGAGCGCGGCGTCACCCCCGCCCAAATCATCGCCCAGTTCCGCACATCCGATGCCCTCCCGTGAACACCGGCCGCCCGCGTTTTTCGCCTCCGCGTCGCGTTGGACCACGATTCTGCCGGACCCGGATTTATCCTAAATTCGGCCGGGGGTTAACCGCTCATCTTCGCTCATTCCCGCTCATGCATCAGGAAGAATTGGGCCGGAACTGAATTTTGGATTCACCGATCAGGGGAATCACCGCTCGAGTCGGATTCGATTCAAAACGCTTCCCTTCGCCTGGAAAATTCAGACTCGCATGAACCCAAGGCCGGTGTCTCAGACGACACGCAGCCCAGTCACAGACGACACGGAGCAAGACAACGCGGTCGCCTCCGTGAACGCTGTGTCCGACCTCTGGGCGCTGTGACGAAAAAATCTTCACGGATAGGGTGATTTATGCCGGAGAGCGCCGATTAGCGTCGATTAGCGGTTCCTCTTTCGGCGCTTTTTAGGTTTATCCGTGTTCATCGGTGTGATCCGTGGTCAATCACTCTCCTCCTCCCATGCTCCCCAAAATCGGCGTCCTCAACATCTCCGACCGCGCCAGCGCCGGCATTTACTCCGACGAGCCCGGCCAAGCCTGCCTCGCCCTCCTCCGCGAGTGGCTCACCACGCCGTTCGAAGCCGACTACAAAATCATCCCCGACGAACGCGCCGTCATCGAAGCCGAACTCCGCCGCATGGCCGACGAAGCCGGCTGCGGCCTCATCGTCACGACCGGCGGCACCGGCCCCGCGCCCCGCGACGTCACGACGGAGGCCACGCTCGCCGTGATCGAAAAAGAGCTGCCCGGCTTCGGTGAACTCATGCGCGCCACGTCGTTGAACTACGTGCCCACCGCCATCCTCTCCCGCCAGACCGCCGGCACCCGCGGCCGCACCCTCATCGTCAATCTCCCCGGCCGCCCCAAAGCTATCCGCGAAAACCTCGAAGCCGTTTTCCCCGCGATCCCCTACTGCCTCGACCTCATCGGCGGCCCGCGCCTCGAAACCAACGAATCCGTGATGAAGGCCTTCCGCCCGAAAGCCTGAGCGCCCCTGGGCTGTCCAGCCCACGCCAGCCCACCCCACCCCCGGGACGGGAAAGCCCGTGCCACCACGCTTCGCCCCTCGCCTACGTCCCCCGCGGATTCTGCCACCCCACCGGCAGCACCGACTCCGGCCCGAGGATATACACGCGGTAGTAGAGCCAAAAAATCGCCAGTCCCAGCATCAGCAGAAAAAACACCTCGCCCAATCCGCCCCAGCTTTGGCGGCTGCTCCGGTGCATCCAGCTCACGAGCAACCCGATCCCCGGCGCCACGACGAATCCCACCAACGACCCGCCGAAGATCACCATCCCCATGATCGCCAGCGTCCGCAGCAGCACGTCGTCAATCATCTTCGCCTTGTAGCTCACCAGCTCGACACAAAGGTTCAGCAGCAGCAGACAGCACGGCAGCACATAGTAATGGCGGACCACATTTTGATTTTTCACGGCGCGCATTGACTCTCCCGCCAACCTGCACGGACTCAATCCCTTCTTCGGTCCCACCGAATTTCCCGCTCCGCAACCCAACCTCCCGGCTCATGATCAACTATTCCGCTCCCGACCTGACCCAGCACCCGCCCCGCAGCCTCCGCGTCCGCCTCGGCGGCTACGTCCACCTCGCCCGCCTCCTCGACAAGGCCCGCGCCGTGCTCGCCGGCAAGGGCGGCGACTACCACTACAACTGCCCCCTCGACCAACTGTTCTTCGCCTTCACCGGCATCACCGAGGACGCCATGCTCGCCGAAATCAAAACCGGCAAAACCGACGCGCAGATTCTCGCCTGGGTCAACGAGCGCGCCAAGCGCGCACCGCACGAGATCGTCGCGTGGTCCGCGTGGGCCGAGCAGGTCGGTCCCGGCGGGGCCGACGGCCACGAATGGGCCGCCAGCGTCATCAAGGGCAACAAATCCGAGCGCGACGACATCCGCTCCTTCGCCGATCTCCTCGATTTCGACGACTACCACAGCTACGGCGGCAAAGCGTGAGGTGAACGGCCCGTCGCCGCCTCGGTGGCGGTGCCGTCCCTCCACCGTTAAGGCACCCTGCGGGGCCGGTCACCGACCGGCCCTGCTTCGTTTTCACAGCTCGGTGTATTTCTCCGACCGCCCCTTCGCCTTTTCCACCGGATATTTTTCCGCATTCGCCCGCATCTTCGTCTCGATCGATGCGGCCACGTCGAGCCCCGTCGCATTCGCGAACTCCAGCGCATAGACGATGACGTCCGCCAGCTCGTCCGCGATTTTTTGCCGCTTCACGGCGTCCGCCGCGATGGCCTTCGATTGCTCCGGCGTCGCCCAGAGAAAATGCTCCATCAGCTCACCCGCCTCGGCCGCGAGGGCCATGCTGAGGTTCTTCGGGGAATGAAACTGCTCCCAGTCCCGCTCGCGCACAAACGCGAGCACGCGGGTTTTCAGTTCGGCGACAGTCGTGGTGGAATCGGTGGGCTCGGCCATCGCCGGACCATGCTCACCCGCCCCGCGTCACGCAATCTTCACCGTCGCAAAATAGTTTCCGCTTGGCACACCGGCTGCATAGCCCAGCGTGACATCCGTTCCAATGACCGCGTCCCTTCAACATCAACGCACCGGTGCCGGCACTTCGCTTACGAAGGCCCGGCAACAGCGGTGCGTCGCGATGCGACCGGTTGTCACTTCCCATTGGAATAAACCATCCGCCGCGGGCTTCCTCACCTAAACCATCCGATTCCACGGAATGCGTTTAGTCCCGAAGCCCGGAGGCCCCCAGCCCCCGAGGAGAACGCACCCGTTTTCATTTTTCCTCCCATGCACACGATCATCCACCCGCTGATTCCCCGCACTCGCAGCCAAGCCACGGACCTCGTCTCTTCCGACCCCTTCCGTCAGCCCCACTACGACTGCCAGGAGCACTCCGACACGATGACCCTCGTCGTCTACGTGCCAGGTGTGGACGCCGCCGGCGTCGAGATCGAGGCCCGCGGCTCCGACCTGACCGTGACCGCGAAGAAAGCCCACGTTGTCCGCGTCAACTGGCAGTCGCTCCACCTCGAGACCGCGCAGCGCGACTACCAACTCCGGCTGCGGCTCGGCTCCGGCTTCGACTACACCTCGATGCAGGCCGAGATCCATCAGGGGGTCCTCCGTGTGACGCTGCCCAAACGCCTCCCGGTCGCCGCCGGCGGCCCTGCGGCCCTCCGGCGCGTCGCGGCCTAGGCCTTCCCTTTCGCCCGGCTGTGGCGGATCGCCGGAGTGGCGGGAGCAGGTCACTGCGCTCGCAGCTCTGCGCCACCGCCTCGGCCGGGCAAAAAATCCCGTCGCGTTCGTTCGCGACCACAAAAAAGGCCGCGCCCCTCAAAGGGCGCGGCCTGAATTTTTTTGCGGAGGCCGGTCAGCCTCCGCGCTACCCGATTCCTCAACCCGACTTGGCAGCCCCTTCTTCGGAGATGTGCAGTGCCTTGTATCCGCCGACGCTCTTGAAATAGAGCAGGATGCCCAAGAAAATGAGCGCCATGGTCGCGGGGATGAACGAATCCGCCTTGAGCGTCTTGCGGTCGCCCATCTGGTCGGCCGTAACAATGTCCTTCTGCGCCGGCGTCGCCTTGCTGGCCTTCACCGCTTCCTTGGCGTCGGCGAGCTTCTTGCCGTCGATCGCGTGGACTCCGGAAAAGATCAGGAACTTCGAGGGCGTCGCCGCCTTCGCCTCGGCATACGCCGCGGGGTTCGTGGTCTGGAGCGATTCCGCCGCGAAACGATCCTTGCCGTAGCCGAGCCCGGGGCCGCCGATCAAGCCGGCGGAGAGCATGCCAATGCCACCCATGATCGAAATGGCCACCGCACCCGTGCTGGGGTAGCGGTCCGAAACCACCGCGAGCATCGTTGGCCAGAAGAACGTCTTGCCAATCGCGTAAATGGTCAGCGCCACGAAGGCCATCGCCACAGTCTGCACGCCACTCGTGAGCTGCAGACCGACGCTCGCGAGGATCGCACAGACCAAAAGGAGCGCGACCGGCGAGAGGCCGAGCTTGGTCTCGATGAAGTGGGCACAGAAGCGAAGGCTGAACATCACGGCGGACGTCCAGATCAGCAGCCACTTGCCCTGCTCGGAGGTGAAGAGGTTGCCCGTGATGTTGGCAATCCAACCATCCGTACCGAGTTCGACCGCACCGACCATCGCGTGGGTGATGAAGAGCACAAACAGCAAAACGGAGCCCACCGAGAATCGGGTCATCACGCCGACCGCGATCAGGAGCGCACCGCCGACGCCGTAGCCGACCGCGGCCGGGAAGCTGTCCATACCGAACAGCGCGGCCAACGGGCCGGAAACAAACATGCTCAACAGGTAGCAGGCGACCGCCGCGCCGAGCAGACCGACGTCCTTGAACATCTCGCTGAGTTTCGCGCCCTTTTCCGACGCCTCCGACTTCGGCATGTGCTGACCCAGAAACATCAGACCGTAGATCACGGTCGGGATCAAATAGAGCGAGAGCTGGATCTTCCAGCCGACCTGCATCTTGTCGTCGAGCACCCAGCCGACGGCGGCACCGGCCACAATTCCCGCGGGCCAGCTCGCATGCAGAATATTCAGGAAGTGCGTCCGGCTCTTCGGATAGAGCGTCGCGACGAGCGGATTCGCCACCGCCTCGAGCGTGCCATTGGCAAACGCGAAGATGAACATGCCGATCGTCAGCATTTGATAGGCGTTTTGCGGCGAGTTCGCGCCAAACGTGACGAACGCGGAAAGCACGTGGCAGGCAAAGGCCGCCACCACCAGTTTGCCGTAGCCGATCTTATCACAGACCAAGCCGCCGATAATGATGCCGAAGCAGAAACCGGTGAAGCCGGCTCCGCCAATGGCCCCGAGCTGGGTCGCCGTGAAACCATATTCGCCGGCCCAGTTATCGAAGATGCCGCCGCGGATGCCGAAGCCCATGCCGGCGGCGAAAATCGCCATAAAGCCGGCCCAAAGGAGGCGTTTGGCGTTGGGCGCGATGCCCTCGTTGCTGATTAGATCTTTGCTCATAGGTGTGGATAGACGTGGATGGTTATAGCGGAGGAAATCGCTTCACACCTCCACGCACACTCCGGATCCGTCTCGTTTTGGCGAGCGGTCCACGCGGGGTTGCGGGGTAAGTGGCATGGGGGTGAAAAGCAAAACTTTCGCTAAGTTGAGCGGCGCGCCCGTGCTCGGCAAGGGCGCAGTTTGGCAGATGTTTGCATCAACCACCGCCGATTTCCCTCAACCCCCCGGCGCCCCGCGCCGATATTCTCGTCCCCTCCCTCTGCGACCGCCCCCCCCTGCTCCTCCGATGAACCACTCCTTTCGTCTCTTCCGCCTCCCGTCCGCCCCGGCTCAGCCCGCCGCCGAAACCGGCCCAATCGCGCCGACCGCCGACGTGCATTGGAACCGCCCCGTCTTCCGCGCCCCCGCTCTGCCGACCCCGCGCCTGTGGGGCCGCGACCTGCCCTTCTCGGTCAATTTCCGCGCCAAAGACCGCGCCGCCCGCAAATCGGCCTAACGAAGTTTGTTTTTTCCCGGCCCTTCACGGCACTTCCCCCCGTCGCCGCGGTCAGCCCTCCCACCATGCAAATCCCGGTTCACTTCACCCGCCCGCAGATCGCCACCGAGCCGCCCGCTTTGGTGCGTGTCATCTCCCGCGAGGACGTGATGTGGCACCGCCCCGAGCGCCCCATTTTCAAGGCTCCGCCGCTGAACGTGCGTCCGCCGCTCGAAGACGTCGCCGCTCTCGCCGCCGCACTTCGCCGCGAGCACCACCTCGCCGCCTGATTTTCGCCCACCGGGCCGGTCGCAAGACCGGCCCTTTTTTCGCCCGATTCGCCCGACGCCCGTCGCGGATCGGCCCGCTCCTCGGCTCGCGGCCTCTCGATCAGGACGCCCGCCTTCGCCGCGACCGCGCCCCTCCTGCGCTCCGAGGATTGCCCCGGCCGGCGCGACCGCGAAACCATCAGCCCCCGACGCCTCGATCGGCCTCCGGGTGCGCGCCGAACGATTGCGCCCCGCCTGCGAAGATTCGCTCTCCGGCGGGGCCTGCGCCGCGCTCGTCGCCCCCGGTTTCGGTTAAATCATGCGCGGGGCCGCTCCCGCCGTCGCGGTCTGGACTTGGGTGGCCGTCGCGGTCGCGTGCAACCGCGCTCGCCTGGTCGCCCGCCGCCTCTTTCTCCGTCGTCCGGTGCCGTCCAAACGCGTTCCCGCCCGGTCGCTGGTTTTGACGCTCGTCCGCGGAGCCACCGGCCTGAGCCGGGGCATCGGCGGCTGGATTTTTTCACGCCCGGTGAAGCCGCCGACCGCCTCTTCACCGTGCTCGTGCTCTCGGCCCTGACGACCGGCGTCGCCCGGCCCTCGCTGATTCTCTTTTTTCCGACGCATCCGTCCTCGCCAACCGTCCGCGCGGTCCGCATCGTTCCCAGCCTCCTCCTTTGCCGCTGCCCACCATGCCCGCCGCCGCCCAGCCCGAAAAAACCGCCGCGCCGCCCCCGCCTCCGTCCCTTGCCTCCTTGCTTGCCCCCGGCTCATCCCGGAACAGCACCGATCCGGTCGAAATCAAGACCCGCGTCGAACTCGTCCGGATGGCCTTTCGCGCGCTCCCCACGGGCACGATTGCCTCCGCCACCGTCGCCGTGGTTTTTGCCCTCGCCGCCAGCACCACCTCCCCGACCCCGGTCCTTTGGTGGTGGCTCAGCTTCATGCTCACAGTCGCGGGCTATCGGCTCTGGCTGGCTCGCGCCTTCGTCCGCGCCAATCCCGGCCCCGATGAATCCCCCCAGTGGGCGCTGCGTTTCGTCATCGCCAGCGTCACCTCCGGCGCCGCTTGGGGTGCCACGGCCGTGATCTTCCCGTTCATGGACAGAGACAGCCCCTTCGTGGTCCCCCACGCCCTCGTCCTCGCCGGAATCAGCGCGGGCGCATCCCGCCTGCTCCACCCCATGCGCAAAGGCGGCATCGCCTTCATCGTCGCACTGATGACCCCGATGGGGCTCAATTTTTTCGCCCAAGGGGACCTCCTTGGCACCACCCTCGGCGCCGGCGTCGCACTCTACGTTTGGTACATGGCCACCGCCTCGCTGCACGACCATCAAACCCTGTCCGACGCCCTCGTGATGCGCTTCGAACGCGAGGCCCTCGCCGACGCCCTCACCGCCGAAAACAGCCGCCGGGAAGCCCGTGAAACCGAGCTCGACGAAGCGCGGACCAAAGCCGAGACCGCCAGCAGCGCCAAGGGCGAGTTTCTCGCCGTCATCTCGCACGAAATCCGGACCCCCATGAACGGCGTGCTCGGCATGCTCCGCGTCGTCCGCGACACCCCGCTCTCCCCCGAACAGCGCAGCTATCTCAAGACCGCCTCCGACTCCGCCGAGTCCCTCCTGCTCCTCCTCAACGACGTGCTCGATTTCTCCAAGATCGAGTCCGGGCGCCTCGAGCTCGAAAACGCCCCCTTCCAGCCCGGTGCGACCGCCCAGTCGATCGCCGACCTCATGCTCGCCCGCGTGCGCGACAAGGGCCTGCAGTTCGAACTCAAACTCGGCGACAACCTCCCGGGCGTCATCATCGGCGACTCCGCCCGGCTCCGCCAGATCATCGTCAATCTCCTCGGCAACGCCATCAAGTTCACCGAGCGCGGCAGCGTCGAACTCGCTGTCGCCTGCGTCGAACGCACGCCCACCCGGGCCGTCATGCACTTCACGGTCACCGATACCGGCATCGGCATCGACTCCGCCGCCCAGGCCCGGCTCTTCAAACCCTTCTCGCAGGCCGACGCCTCCATGAGCCGCCGCTACGGTGGCACCGGCCTCGGCCTCGTCATCTCCATGCGCCTCGCCCAGGCGATGGGCGGAGCGATCCAGGTCCAAAGCAAACTCAACCACGGAACGACCTTCCGCCTCCTGCTCCCCTGCAAACTCCCCGAACTGGCCCCCGGCGCCCGCCACCAGGAAGGCCCCCGCTTCGTCACCCCCTCCCTCTCGGGCCGCGTGCTCGTCGTCGAAGATGACGCCGTCAACCGCCAGGTCATCGATCTTTTCCTCAAGAAAATGGGCGTCACCGCCACCTTCGCCCCGGACGGCGAAGAGGCGATTTCCACCGCGACCACCCAAGCGTTCGACCTCGTGCTCATGGACTGCCAGCTTCCCGGCATCGACGGCATGGAGGCCACCCGCCAGATCCGCACCAAGCTCGCGGGAAAACCGCTCATGATCATCGCGCTGACCGCCAACGCCAGCACCCACGTCCGCGAAGCCTGCCTCGCCGCCGGCATGGACGACTTCCTCAGCAAACCGGTCCGCTTCGAACTGCTCGCCGGCGTCCTGCAAAAACACCTCCCCTCCGCGGCCTGAGCCGGCCCGCCCGCCTCACTCCCGCACGAGCCACGTCACGCGCCCGCCGCCGCCCGGCGCCTGCGCCAGCGCATCGCCGAAAAACTCCAGCATCGGCTCCGCCTCGCGGTCAAACTGCCACGGCGGATTGATCACGACGAGCCCGCAGCCTTTCAGTTTCACCGGCGCATCGTCGCCCGCGATCGTCAGCTCCGCGGCCAGCGTCGGCGGCGGGCGCAACGCCCGCAGGTCCGCCCAAAAATCGTCCACCCGCGCCCGTTCCGTCAGCGGATACCACACCGCAAAAACCCCGCTCGGAAACCGCCGCAACCCTTCGCCCAGCGCCGCCGCCACCCGGGCAAATTCGTCCTGCGCCTCGAACGGCGGATCGATCAGCACCAGCGCCCGCCGCTCCGGCGGCGGCAACAGCGCCCGCACCGCCCCGTAGCCGTCCGTCTCCTGCACCGTCGTCCGCGGCGAAAACTGAAACTCCTCCCGCAACGCCGCGCACTCCCCCGGCTGCCGCTCGCACAACGCCAGCCGGTCCTGCGGCCGCGCCAGCTCACGCACGAACCAGGGCGACCCCGGGTAGAACTTCGGCGCCCCGTCCGCCGCCGCCCCGCCCCGCCGGCTCCCGTCAAATTTCCGCACCAGCGCGACATACTCCGCCACCGCCGGCGGCCCATCCCCGCGCCCCGTCAGCCGCCCCACGCCGTCCGGCCACTCCGGCCGGCGGGCCAGCGAATCCCCCGTCGCCGCCCGCGTGAGATCATACGCCCCGCGCCCCGCGTGCGTATCCAGATACAGGAAACCCTTCTCCTTTTTCTGCAGCCCGCCCACGAGCCGCAGCAGCAGCGCGTGCTTCATCACATCCGCAAAATTTCCCGCGTGAAACCCATGCCGGTAGTTCATCGCAGCAGCGGCGGCCCCTCGCCCCCGGGCAGACTCGTCGCGCCGGACCTCACGCCACGGGAATCTTGATCACACTCTTCCGCACCAACCCGCCCGCGTCCCGCACCCGCAGCGTCGGCATGTGCGCGTCCGCGGGGAAAAAAACCGCCGCCTGCCCCGGGAACACCCGCAGGCACGACGCGTCGGGGGTGTCCTCGTAGGTGATCAGGTCGCGCTCCGGACTGTACGCCGCGCGCGTCTGCATCGTCGCGATGTCCGCGACCTCCATCAATTCCTCGCCCTCAAAAATAATCTGGATGTCGATGAACTTCCGGTGCGACTCGAAGAACCCGTCCACCCGCGCTTTCGACCGATAGCACTCTTCGCTCACAAACACGCCGCCCCCCAGCTCCGTGCGCTGGCGCTGCCCTTCCGCGATCGCCCGCACCCGCGCCTGCACCGGCGAACCCGCCCGCATCAGCTCGTCCGCATACGCGAACGCCGTGTCGAACCCCTTCTGCGGCGCCGCCTGCGCGCGCACCGTGTTGATCAAACCATGGAGAGCCATGCGCCGACTCCACCCCGCCCCGGCGGCGCTGGCAAGCCGCGAAACCCCGCCCTCCTTCGTCCGCCCGCCCGCCGTCACTCCTTCGCCGGCACCGCCACCCGCGGCCGCGCAAACATCTCCGCCGTCACCGCCGGGTTCGCCTCCACCGTTTCAATGACCGTCAGCTGCACCACCTTCCCGTCCATCACCACCGCGACCTTGTGCGGCAACAGCACCCCGCGCACCGGCCGATAGTCGTCGTAACGCGTCGTAATCTCCAGCCGTCGCCCGCCCGCGCTCTGCCGGTGCTCCACCTTGGCCACGATCAGATACGTCTCCGGATCCACGAGCACCGAAAAGGTCTCCGTCCGCTTCCGCGTCACGAGCACCCGCACCCATTTCCTCGCCCCCGCGTCGACCTCGCCCGCGTAGTCAAACCCATACCCGCGCGCCGCCCCCGCCACTAGGGGATCGTCAAACTCCGCGTCCGCCGCAAACACCCGCCCCTCCCCTTCGGCCATCAACCCGGCACGCAACGGTTGCACCCCCGCATCCCCTTTCCACGGCGCGTCCACCCCGTCGCTCGCCTGCACCAGCGTCCGCCCGTCGACCCCCGTTTCCAGCCGCAGCCGGTTCGGCCGCGCCGCGATCATCGTGAACCGCACCCGCTTCCCACCGGTCATCACCACCCCCGTCGCCCGCAGCGCGGTCAACGCCTCGATCCGCTCACGGCCGCCGAGCACCTCGACGTGAATCCGCGCCAACTCCTCCGCCGGGTCCGCCCACCCCACCGCCACCACCCCCAGCCAGCCCAGAAAAAATTGCCACACACGCATCGCGCACGCTCGCACACTCCCCGACCGCACGACAAGCCCGCGCGCCGACATTCCGCTCCGGCGGTTCCCGTTTGCGGTTGTTGCCCGCCCCCCGCCCCGACATAGACCGACCGCACCACACCGTGTCCGCCCAGTTCACCCGCATCCTTTCCGACCTCCACTACGGCGACCGGGCCAGCCGCGTCCACCGCCTCGCGCAGCTCCACCCGCTGCTCGAGGGTCCCGCCCGGCTCGTCCTCAACGGCGACACCCTCGACACCCGCGCCGGCCCGCGCCCCGAGCACACCGCCCGGCTCCGCGCCGACCTCCGCGACTGGCTCGCCGCCATCGACCGGCCCACCACGGTTCTGACCGGCAATCACGACCCCGACGTCTCCCCGCACCACACGCTCGACCTCGCCCACGGCCAGATCTTCGTCACCCACGGGGACATTCTCTTCGACCACATCGTCCCGTGGGGCCGCGACGCCCCCGCAATCGCGCGCCTCATCTCCGCCGGCCTCGCCAGCCTGCCGCCCGCGGCCCGCGACCGTCTCGACGACCGCCTGGCCCTCTTCCGCCGCGTCGCCGCGCAGATCCCGCAGCGCCACCAATCCGAACCGCACGGCCTCACCTACGCGCTCCGCTTCGCCGCCGACACCGTGTGGCCGCCCCTCCGCGTCTTCCGCATTCTCGCCGCCTGGCGCCAGGCCCCCGCACTCGCCGCCACCCTCACGCGCCGGTATCGCCCGCAGGCCCGCTTCATCCTCACCGGCCACACCCACCGCCCTGGCGTCTGGCGCACGCGCGCGGGCGTCGTCGTCATTAACACCGGCTCGTTCTGCCCGCCCACCGGCGGTTACACCGTCGACGTCTCCCCCACCCACGTCCTCGTGCGGCGCGTCACCGCCCGCCGCGGCGAGTTCCATCCGGGCGGCACCGTCGCAGAGTTTGCACTCGCGGACGCCCCCGGTTCCCCGAAGCTCCCACCATGAGTATCACGTTCGGTTGGTGGCACAGAGATCCCGTCGAGGGCAAATATCAGATCAACGCCGACGTCCACGGCGGCAACATTGAGTGGACGCGTCACCAGGGCCATCATACGTCCTGGCTGCCGCACACGCCCACGGACGAAGACCGCGAACGCCTCGTCTATGAGGCCGAAAAACGTGTCCCGCGCCGTCTCATCACCCAAAAACAATTCGAGGAAATCAAACGCCTCAGCGAGAACGCCGGCCCGGGCAAAATCTCCGGCAAACGCATCACCGGCCTCGGCCCGTCGTTCACGTAAGACCGTCGCCGCGCGCGGCGCCGCCCTTCGCCGCTGGCGGCACCCGCGCCTACGCCCGCTCCCGCTCCACCCGCTGCCAAATCAGCGTGAACGAGGAACAATAGTCCTGCGGGCGCGCCGCCATCCGGCGCGCGAGTTCGGTCCGCTCCAGCCACTCCCCCGCGTCGATCTCGTCCGGGTGGAGCACAAACGGACCGTCGTGCCGCAACCGGTAGATCCAGCAAAACTCCCACCCCGTCTTCTCGCACGCGTCGAGGCGGAACCACCGCTCCGGCACCCCGGTCACGCGCACTCCGATCTCCTCGCCCAGTTCCCGCACCGCCGCCGCATCATAGTCTTCCCCCGCGTCGAGATGCCCCGAGCACGACGAATCCCACAACCCCGGCGACAGATCCTTCTTCATCGACCGCTTCTGCAAAAACACCCGTCCGGTCCGGTCGAATACGAGCACGTGCACCGCCCGGTGCCACAGCCCCGTCGCATGCACCACCCGCCGCGTCTCCCGCCCGACCACTTCGTCGCGCGCGTTCACCACATCAAACCACTCGTCCGGTTTCTGATTCATGCAAAATGCCAACGGCTACAGCACAATACCCCCCCGCTCGATGGGTTCCCGCAACGTGCGGACCTTGATCCCTGCGCACGGCTTCACGTCGTAGTGATAAGGCAGCGCCAATTCATCCAGCGCTGCGGCGATGGCCTCCGCCCGAAGGTCATCCACGTCGCCCCACACCGCCCAGTCGATCTCCGAACCCGGCGTCGGATTCCCCTCGGCCCGAGATCCGAAAATCCGGACGGCCGTCGCTGCAGGATGCCTCCGAAACACCCCGCGCAACAACTCCCGTTCGCGCTGCGCCAAAGGAGAAGCACTCATGCGGCGGCCTGATTCGCCCAATAACCGCGCAGGTCTGCCATGGCGGGCACGTCGCGGGCGGCGATGGCGTCGACCGCTTTTTCAAACACCGCGGAGTCATCGGTGTGCGCGAGCCAATTGCGGTGATCCAGCCTATCGATCCAAACCTGACCATCGACCAGCCGTTTGGCCGCAAAAGCGTCCTTCCGCACCGGTCGCGGCCCAACCGGGGAAATCGTGAGGCCACCCGCTTCGAGAAAGTCCTTTACGGTCCTCCCGGCCAGTGCGAAGGAGTATTCGAACCGCTGGATCACCCCCTCTTTTTCCAACGGCGACAGGACTCCCGGACCACGCCCCAACGCCCGCCGCCGCAGCCCAAAGGCGCGGTCGAAGTTTTGGAAACGCTGTTTCCAGCGCACGTCCTGATTCGGCCTCATCCCCCAAACGTGCACACCCCGACCTGCCTTGCCCATTCCAATCTCACCTTCTGGTTCATCGTGGACGAATCTCCGTTCCTGGCAGAAGGGGCGCGTCTCCGTTCCTGGCAGAAGGGGCGCGTCTCGCTGGTCGGGACGCTTCGGAATGACGTCTCAACCCACGGCACCGCGGCATTTGCAGGAAACTGAGCGGTGTCCCACCCGCGGCCCCGGAAGATTGGCTTTGTCATCCCCCGCGCCTTCCTGTCCTCTCATCCTTTCCCGAATCCAAATCCATCATGGCCAAAATCGACGTCAGCAAGGTTGCTGAAATTCTGAAGAAAAACGAAATCGATCCCGCGACCCTCCGTCGCGTCCTCGAGGAAATGAACCTGGCCGTCGAACCCGAGGGCGCCGAAGGCGACAAACCGCCCGCGGTGAAAAAACAGTTCGTCATCATCGTCAGCGACCCCGAGGGCCGCCTTCCCCAAAACGATTTCGTCGGCTGGGTCGTCCAAATCCCCGAGAGCGAGAGCCCGTCCACCACCCTCGACCGCGTCTTCCGCAGCTCCTACGACTACAACACCACGAAAAAAGGCCGCCTCCTCCCGGTCAAAACCGTCGGCGAGGCCCTCGAGGCCGTCCCGGCAAAGTTCCTCAAAGAGGCCGATGTCTGGGTGAAATCCAAGACCCCCGTCCTCGTCATCAAGACCAACAACGAAATCCCGAAGGAGTAAGGTCCGGGTGAAAACCTCCGCGCGTCCGCTGGTCACCGCGCTGCTCGCGCTCGCCGTCGCCTGCCTCGCCGGATGCGACGCCCGTTCCGCCGCTCCCGGCCGCGCCGCCGCGGCCCCGGTCGCCGCCTTCACCTACGAGGTCGTCCGCGCGTATCCCCACGACCCCGACGCCTTCACCCAGGGCCTCGTCTACCTCGACGGCCACCTGCTCGAAAGCACCGGCCTCAACGGCCAATCCACCCTCCGCCGCGTCGACCTCGCCACCGGCCGCGTCCTCCGGCAGGTCCGCGTCCCGGCGCAGTATTTCGCCGAGGGCATGACCGTGCTCGGCGGGAAAATCTACCAGCTCACCTGGCAGAGCCGGAAGGGGTTCGTCTACGACCTCGCCACCTTCGCCCTCGAAAAGGAATTCGCCTACGCCGGCGAGGGCTGGGGCCTCACCACCGACGGCCGCTCCCTGATCCTCAGCGACGGCACCGACCAACTCCGTTTCCTCGACCCCACCACCCTCACGGTCACGCGCACCGTCGCCGTCACCCGCGACGGCCAGCCGCTCCGCCTCCTCAACGAACTCGAATTCATCCGCGGCGAAGTCTACGCGAATATCTGGCAAAGCCAGACCGTCGCCCGCATCGACCCCACCACCGGCCGCGTCCGCGGCGTGATCGACTTCTCCGGCCTCCTCCCGGCCGCCGACCGCACGCCCGCCACCGATGTGCTGAACGGCATCGCCTACGACGCCGCGGCCGACCGTCTCTTCGTCACCGGCAAGCACTGGCCGAAACTCTTCGAAGTCCGCCTCACGCCGGCCCCCTGATGTGAACGAGTCACTTCCCTCGCGAAAACCGCCGGCCGTGACCCCAGCGGTGACACTCCCGCTCAAATCAGAGCGGGCAGCCGGGTAGAGCGTAACCCATTAACACGAACCCGGATAGTTCACCCTCAACGGGACCACACCGAT
The DNA here is from genome assembly GCA_044358025.1 of Opitutaceae bacterium. GTDB lineage: Bacteria > Verrucomicrobiota > Verrucomicrobiia > Opitutales > Opitutaceae > GAS368. The sequence continues at coordinate 14,511 of JBIKOK010000065.1, read as the reverse complement.
TTCCCAGAGGGCGCGGAGCCCAGCCCACGGCGCTCACAACGCGCCCTTCGTGTTTGGCTCCGTGACCTCGGTTCGGAGCTCGGTGCGCTCTGTGACAAAGAATTTATTCCGACGCGCCGGATTGATGCGGGCCAGACCCGCGCCGTGCGCTCCGCCCGCGGCTGCGGCTCAGTGCACCCCCGTGTGCTCGCGCCACGTCGTCGGCTGCTCGCCCATCACCCGCTTGAACGCCCGGTTGAACTGCGAGAGCGACTGGAACCCCGCCGCATAGGCGGCCTCCCCGATCCGCGCGTGCGGATCGAGCAGCAGTGCCTTCGCCTTTTCGATGCGCCGCCGCGTCAGATAATCCGTGAACCGCAGTCCCGTTTCCCGCCGGAACAGTTTGCAGAAATAACACGGCGTGCGCTCCACCGCGCGCGCCACCGCCCCCAGACCGATCCGCGCCCCGATATTCGCGTCGACGAATGCTTTCGCCCGTTCAATCACGGGCTGATGCGACGCGGCGGCTGCCACGGCCAGCCCGTTGCTCACCAACGCCAGATAACCCCCGAACCCCTCCAACATCCGCAGGAGCGCCCGGTATTTTCGCGGCTCAATCACCCGCGTCCGGAAATAGCCCCCCCGGATCCGCCCCACATCCACGTCCGGATCCCACCGCTGCAACCGCCGCACCAACCGGTCAAACTGCGCCGGCGACGGGGGCGCCAACCGGACCTGCCCGACCTCGAACTGCGCGACCACCGTTTCGCCCATCCGCACCGGTACCGCCGATTCGCACAGACCGGCGAAACACCTGCGCGTGCGCGTCTGCCGGCCGGCCGCCTCGCGCGTCGCACACTGACAGGCGCGGCACCGCTCCGCCGTCGCCGGACGCGCGGCCAAAACCGCGCAAAACGCATTGCCGTACGGCCCGTCCCGCGGCGCCAGCTCCCGGTTGCCCGGCACCGCCAGCCGCAGCTCCACGTTCGCGATCAATTCGAAGGCCGCCTTGAACTGCCCGAAAATCTCCGCGCCCCTGAGCCGCGCAACCACTTCCGCCGCGGCCGCTCCGTTCGGCGCGCCGTCCCCGACCGGAACGGGCGTCAATCGCGGTGTCGCCGGGTGTTCGAAGAAGGTCATGGCTCACGGCGCGCCGACGGGGCTCGCATCCGAACCGGGCGACGCCCGGGAAGACAGCTCCTGCTCCAGCCAATGGCGCGTGGCCCGCAACTGGGCGTCGACTTCCTGCCGGTATTGTCGCTGCCGGCCCGGCGGCCGGCCGTTCTTTTCCCACACCGCATGGGCCAGCACGGCCACATCCTGATCGTGCTCCGCCGGATCGGCGACCAACCCTTCGGGACCGGGCAAGATCCGACGTTCGGTCGCGGGCGCGGGTGATCCGCGCCCGGGGGTATTCAAAGGGTTCTTCATCAGGGCAATACTATAGCCCAAATCGACCGCGATCCGCCATCGGCACGCTGTCTATCCGGGCATCGTGGATTCCACGATGACGCCGGCGCCGGTTCGCCGCGCCCGGGGTCAGTGACCGCGGCCGGCCGTCCACTCCACGGCCGCGCGCACGAGTTCCGTCGCGCTGCCCAGGCTCAGCTTTTCTTTGATATGGGACCGGTGGGTTTCCACGGTGCTCGTGCTCAGGTGCAGCCGCTCGGCGATCTGCCGCGTGCCGAGCCCCTGCCCGATCAGCTCGAACACCTCCACCTCCCGGTCGCTCAGCGCGGCGGCGTTGTCGGCCCTGGCCGCCGCCGGACCGCCGGCAAAGCGGTGGACCGCCCGGTCGCGCATCACCGGACTGAGATAAACCGCCCCGCTCAACACGGACCGGACGGCGGCGATCAGCTTCTCCGCGCCTTCGCTCTTCATAATGTAGCCGCGCGCCCCCGCCCGCAGCGCGCGCTCGGCATAAAGTGTCTCGTAGTGCATCGAGAACACCAATACGGGCACGTGCGGGTGTAACGCGTGCAGGTCCTTGATCAGCTCCAGCCCGCTGCGCTCCCCCATCGAAAGATCCACCAGCACAAGGTCGGGGGCGAGTTTCTCGACCGCCGCCAGCGCTTCTTTCGCGGAGCCGACGTCCGCGCACACGGTCAGGTCCGGCTCGATCCGGATGCGTTCGGTGACGCCCAGCCGTGTCATCGGATGGTCATCGACCACGAGAATCTGTTTACGGACGGAGCGCGGGAGCGGAGGCGAGGGTCGGGAGGGGTTCATGGGGAAGAGTGGTGTCGGCCAGGACCGCATCCCGGACGGCGCAAACGATGGCGGTGCCGCCATGCGGCATCCGCTGCAACTCCAGCGAGCCGCCGATCATCCCGAGGCGGTATCGCATGATGCGCAACCCGGCGCCCAATCCCTTGGTCGGCTTGGCCGGCAGCCCGATCCCATTGTCCTCCACCCCGAGGAACAGATCGCGGTCCTGGGTCGCGAGGCGGATGACGATCTGCTTCGCCTTGCCGTGCCGGATGGCGTTGGCCACCGCTTCCTGCGCGATCCGGTAGAGGTGCACGGCGATCGACAGGTCGCGCAGCCGGATCGGCACCGGACACTTGACGCAGCAGTCGCGGTCGAACACCCGCCGCGTGTTCTCGGCCAATTCCTCCAACACCGCGGTCAGCCCGTCGGCCCCGATCTGCAGGTTCGGGGTCAGGCCGCGCGCCAGTTCGCGGGCCTGCTCGGTGACTTTCCGCAGCTGCCCGGACAGCACGTGCGCCTTCTCCGCGGCGGCCGGGGCCTGCTCCCCCCACTGCGCCGCCAACGTCTCGTTCGCATACTCGATGGCGACCAACTGCTGGCACAAATCGTCGTGCAGGTCTTGGCCGATCCGCGCCCGCTCCTGCTCCGCGATCGCGAGGATCTCCCGCTCCAGCTCGAGCCGCTGGCTGATGTCGCGGACGCACCAGCGCGAATGCACCAGCCGGCCCTTCTCCCACAGGCCGTTCGCGTCGATCAGCAGCTGCCGCAAAGTGCCTTCCTTGGTGCGCACGGCCAGGCGGAAGTTTTCCACCGGTTGTCGGCGGGAAAGTTGATCCAACAACGTGGCCACGCTCATGGCATCGGCGTGGAGTTCGGCGACATGTCGGCCCACCACCGCCTCACCGGCCCGGTCGAGCAACTGCAGCTCCAAGCGGTTCGCCCGCTCGACGCGACCGTCCGGGCCCACCCACAGCAGGCCCAGCGGCGCGGTCAGAAAAAAATCCGCCATGACCTCTTCACTCCGGCGCAGTTCTTCCTCCGCCTGCACCCGCTCCGTAACATCCCGCAGAATCGCCGTAAACACCCGTTCGTCGCCGACGTCGACCTTCGAGATCGACACCTCGACGGGGAAACTCGAGCCGTCGGCCCGCCGCCCGTACACCCTCCCCGGCCGGCCCATGCGCCGGCTCGTCTCGGCCGATTCCGCGAACTCCCGGAATTTTCTCCGATGGGCGATTTGGCCGCCCTCCGGAATCAGGCGTCCCAGCGGCAGCCCCACGATCTGATCCGCCGTCAACCCAAACATCTTCTCGGCCGCCCGGTTGAACAGCACGATCCGCTGCGCCTCGTCGGTGCTGATGATGGCGTCCATCGTCGAACTGAGGATCCCGGCCAAGTGGCGCCCGCTCGTATGGGCGTCGATCGTGCGCTGCGCGATGCGCCGCTCCAGGTCCTGGTTGAGGATGATCAGGCGGTCCGCCTCTTTCCGGCCGGTCACGTCGACCAGGGCGATCCGCCACTCGGGCGCCCGGCCCGTTTCGGCCTCGCGCCAGGTGGACTGGAGTTCGATCCACCGCACGGCATGGGCCGAGGGCCGCACCTGCACTTCCGCCACTTGGCGCAGGGAACTGGCCCGGACCCGCAGGCGGTGCAGATGCAGGGTGTCCTGCGACGCCGCCGCCACAAAGCGGGCAAACGGTTTGCCCAGCAGTTTGCTGCGCTCCCGGCCCAAAAAGGCGGCCGCCGTCAGGTTGGCCTCGAGAATCGTTCCGACCGGGTCGAGCGACAGGTAGCCGGCCGGCGCAAACTCGAACAGGTCGGCATAACGGTCGCGCGATTGCGCGAGCTCCCATTGGGCGCGGCGCAGTTCCTCGTTTTGAATCTCCAACTCCATCTGGTGAACCCGGAGTTCGTGCAGCGTGGCGAGGGTGTCTCCCGCCAGCGGAACGCCCCCGGGCAGCGGGGCGGGCGGCAACCGGCCCTCCGCCCGCTCGCGCAGGCTGGGCTGGGGTGCAAGCGCGGTCGCGGTCGCCTTCCGGCGGGGTTCGGGGGAAACAGGCACGACTGGACTATTTTCCCGTGATGTCCTGGAGGGCCAGCAGAATCATGGTCGGCGTCCCCGCGCGTTGGACCAGGCGGCGGGCATTGAGCAGCAGCACCCGGTGCCCCGCCTTCGGGAAATCGGCCTCAAGGCGAAACCCTTCCACGGCCTTCTTCTCCGGGAGCACCTGCTCCAGCTGGCGGCGCAATTCCGGCCCGTCCCACCCGCCGCCGCCGATCTCGTAAATCAACTCGCCCTCGATCTGGCGCGGCCGCCACTGGAACAGCGTGTAAAACGCCTTGTTGGCGGACACCAGCCGCAGGTGCTCGTCGAGCACCAGCAGCGGCTCCCGCACCGTATGGAAGATGCTCTCGAAATAGTCCCGCGCCTCCCGCCCCACTCGTTCCGCCAGAGTCACCCCAGTGATGTCCACGAACGTGATCACCACCCCGTCAATCGCATTCTCCATCGTCCGGTAAGGCAGAATCCGCATCAGGTGCCAGGTGCCGTCGACTGTTTCCACCTCGGCCTGCCGGGCGCGCAACGTCTTCAACACGTCCTGGCAGTCCTCCGCCAGCCCCGCGTATTTCAACTTCGACGTCTGGTCGAACAGCGGCCGGCCGACGTCGGTCGCAATCAGATTGATCAGCGCGCTCGCCGTCTCGGTGTAGCGCCGGATGCGCAGCTCATTGTCGAGGAAAATGGTCGCGACCTCCGTGCTGTTCAGCAGATTCTGCATGTCGTCGCGGGCCTGCGCCAGCTCCTCGACCTTGCTCGCCTGCTCCGCGTTGACGTTGGACAGTTCCTCGTTGAGCGACTGCAGCTCTTCGCGGGACGTTTCCAACTCCTCGTTGCTGCTCTGCATTTCCTCGTTGAGGCTCTGGAGTTCCTCGTTGGCCGACTTCAACTCCTCGTTGGAGGTCGCCAGTTCCTCGACTGTGGCGCGGAGCGATTCCTTCGCCTCCAGGAGCGCCTGCACGAGGTGCTCGTTCCGGTGCGGGCCGCCCTTCTCCCCCCGGATTTTCGCGCGCGCCGGGCCCGCGCCCGGCCGGAAAACCACCAACAGCAATCCGCGCAGGGGCTCCGGTTCGGCCAGCCGGCACACCGTCACGTTCACCCGCGCATAGTGGCCGTTGACTTTCACCTTCACGTTGTCGCGCACCACCTCGGCCTCGCCGGTCGCCGCTTGCCGCAGCGCGATGCGCAACTCCTCCGCCAGGCCCTCCCGCGCCATCTCGAGCACATTGAGCCGGGCCGATCCGCCCGACGCGATTTCGAGATAGGCCCCGGTCCGGCCGTGGATGCAAATGATATCGCCCCGGTCGTTGACCAACACGCCGACCGGACCGAAGCGGTCGAGCAGCACCTGCTCGACGAGATGCGGGATCCGCCCCTCTTTCGTCGCACCCGCCGGCGCCAACCCGGCCGGCCGGCCCGCCACGGTCACGGTGCCGACCGGAAACAACGCCGGGTTGGGCTCACCGACCGTTTTTTCACGCCGGAACAGCTTCCACTGCCGGTTCAGGGGCCGGAACAGATCGCTGCGTTCGCCGATCGTTTCCGAAGCGCCCAAAAACAGGAGTCCGCCGGGTTTCAGGCCATAATGGAACAGGTGCAAGACGCGTTTTTGCAGCCCCGGCTCCAGGTAGATCAGCAGATTGCGGCAGGAGATCCAATCCAGCCGCGTGAAAGGCGGATCAGAAATCAGGTTCTGCGGCGCAAACAGCACCAGGTTTCGCGTCTCCTTCCTGATCACGTAGTGGTGGCCCTGATGCGTGAAATGGCGCGCGAGCCACTCCGCGGGCACGTCCGCCGCGATCCCCTCGGGATACTTGCCGGCCCGCGCCGTCGCGATCGCCCGCGCATCCAGGTCGGTGCCGAACACCTGCACGTCGTTGCGCCGCTGCAACCGCGCCAGGCATTCCTGCAGCACAATCGCGATCGAATACGCCTCCTCGCCGGTCGCGCATGCCGGCACCCACACGCGGATCGGCGCGTGCTCGGGCAGCACCCCGATCAGCTCCGGCAAAATTTTTTCCACCAGGACGTCCCACGCCGGCCGGTCGCGGAAAAAACTCGTCACGCTGATCAGCAGTTCCTTGAAGAGCAGATCGAGTTCCGTCGGGTTCTCCTGCAAAAACCGCACGTAGTCCTCGGCCTGCGCGATCTGGTGGACGTTCATCCGCCGTTCGATCCTCCGCCGGACGGTCGCCATCTTGTAGTCGGAAAAATCGTGGCGCGTGCGCGACCGCAGCAGCGCCAGAATCTGGCGCAACGGCCCGCCCGCCACCGCGAAGTCCGCCGGCGCTTTGGCCCGCGCCTGCAGAAAGGGCCCGCGCAGGTAGGCGACCAACTGCGCCGGCATCGCCGCCGGCGGCAAAATGTAGTCGGCCAGTCCGGTGGCGATTGCACTGCCCGGCATCCCCGCATACTTCGCCGACTGCGTGTCCTGCACCATCGCCATCCCCGTCTCCGCCTTGATCGCCTTCAGGCCCAGCGAACCGTCCGCCCCGGTGCCCGACAAAATGATACACACCGCCCGTTCCTTTTGATCCTCGGCCAGGCTGCGGAAAAAATGATCGATCGGCAGATGCCGCGCGGCGTCCTCCCCGTGTTCGGCCAGATGCAGCCGCCCCCCCACCACCTCCGCGTCCACCCCCGCCGGCGCGACGTAGACTCGGTTCGGCCGGAGCAGCACGCCGTCGACCGCCACGTCGACCGGGACCTTGCACGACTTGCGGAGAATTTCCGGCAACAGCGTGAGATGCCCCGGATACTGGTGCGTCACGACCACGAAGGCCAGGCCCGTGTCGGGCGGCAGGGCCGCGAAAAATCCCTCCAAGGCCTCCAGCCCGCCGGCCGATGCCCCCACGCCCACCACCGGCGGGCTGGCCTCGCCGCTCGGTTGCGCGCCGCCCTCGGCGGTCCCCGCCGCACCCGCCTCCGCCCCGACGCCCGGGGCCACCCGGGCCGGCTGGCGCCGCGCCCCGCCGGAGGCTTTTGGACTTCGCCCGAGTTTGCCCGTTTTTTTGGACCGCTTGCTCCTCATCGGCGCAACTTGCCGGTTTGGCCGACAAGATGCGACACTCTTTCCGCGCGTTTTGCATCCCGCCGCGACCGACCCGCCCTCCTGCCCGCCCGCCGCGGTCGCGGCGCCCACCTCCCGCCGCGCCACCGCGAAACCGCATTTGCAATCTGCCCGGCATTGGCGGCTAATTCCGCTCCACGATTCCGCCTCTTCGCTCCTTCTTCCTCTTGGCCGCCACCTCCCTCCCTCCGCCCCTCCTCTACGCCGACACCGAGCGCAGCCCCGACGCGCTCTATTTCGGCCGCGTCGGCGTCCCCGACGCCTTCGTCGCCTTCGGCCTCCGCGGCAAGAAATACGCCGTGGTCAGCGCCCTCGAATTCGGCCGCGTCCAGAAAACCTCCGCCTTCGACGTCGTCCTCCCCCTCGAAGTCTACACCCGGCGCGCCCGCGAATGCTGGCCCCGGCGCCGCCCTGGGGCCGCCGAAGTGATTTGTCTCCTCGCGCAGGAGTTCAAACAGACGCGCTTCACCGTCCCGGAAGATTTTCCCGCGGGCGTCTTTGAAAAACTCGGCAAACTCGGCCTCGACCTCACCGTCGCCGACGGCGCGCTCTTCCCCGCCCGCGAACTCAAAACCGCCGCCGAGGCCGCCGCGATCCGCGAGGGCAACCGGCTCAGCGCCCTCGGCTTTGCCGCCGCCGAAAAAATCCTCCGCGCCAGCCGGGTCTCCGGCCGCCAACTCCTCCACCGCCGCCGCCCCGTCACCAGCGAGATGCTCAAATTCGCCATCGAGGTCGCCATCCTCGAGGCCGGCGGCGTCTCGACCAACACCATCGTCGCCGGCGGCGACCAGGCCTGCGACCCGCACGAACGCGGCTCCGGCCCGCTCCGGCCGCATGAACTCATCATCATCGATATCTTCCCGCGCGTGACCGCCACCGGTTACCACGGCGACATGACGCGCACCTTCCTCCGCGGCCGCGCCACCGACGCCCAGCGCGCGCTCGTCGCCGCCGTCCGCGCCGCCCAGCTCGCCGCGCTGAAAGCCATCCGCGCCGGCGTCAACGGCCGCCTCGTCCACGGGAAATGCGTCGAGGTCTTCACCGCCCGCGGTTTCACAACCCAATCGACGCCGCAGGGCTCCGTCGGATTTTTCCACGGCACCGGTCACGGCCTCGGCCTCGCCGTCCATGAACCGCCCCGCCTGAGCGGCGCCGTCGACTCCCTTCTCCGGAAAAACTCCGTCGTCACCGTCGAACCCGGGCTCTACTACCCCGGCCTCGGCGGCTGCCGCATCGAGGACGTCGTGCGGGTCACCGCCGCCGCCCCGCAACTTCTCTCCCGCTACCCCTACACCTGGGAACTCCGCTGAACCACGCATGAAAGCCCTGCCTTCCCTCCTGAAAAAAATCGCCGGCCTGCGCATCCTCGTCGTCGGTGACGTGATGCTCGACCGTTACATCTGGGGCGACGCCACCCGCATCTCCCCCGAGGCCCCGGTGCCCGTCATCGACGTCGCCCGCGAAACCTGGACCGCCGGCGGCGCCGCCAACGTCGCCCTCAACCTCGCCGCACTCGGCGCCCGTTGCACCGTGGCCGGCTACGTCGGCGCCGACGAGTCCGGCGCCAAACTCACGCAGTCCCTCGCCAACAAAAAAATCGCCGTCATCAAGACCCCGGGCTCGGCCCAGACCATCGTGAAAACCCGCGTCATGGTGCAGCGCCAGCAGCTCTGCCGCATCGACCGCGAGTCCCCGCCCCCGGACTACCGCTTCGGCGCCGACGCGGCCGAAAGCCTCCTCGCCGCCGAAATCGCCGCCTGCGACGCCATCATCCTCTCGGACTACGCCAAGGGCATTTTGCACGACGACCTCGTCGCCCGCGTGGCCAAGCTCGGTCGCGCCGCCGGCAAATTCATCGCGCTCGACCCGAAACCGAAGCGCAAACTCGCCTTCCACGGTCTCGACCTGATCACCCCCAACAAGCGCGAATCGCTCGAACTCGCCGGCCTCACCGCCTCGCCGCACCTCCCCTTTCCCGCCGCCGAAGTCTGCGCCCGCCTCCACGACCTCTACGCCACGAAACACCTCGTGATCACGCTCGGCGAAGATGGCATGCTCCTCAGCTCCGGAGGAAAAATCCTCAGCACCATCCCCACCGCCGCCCGCGAGGTCTTCGACGTCTCCGGCGCCGGCGACACCTCGCTCGCCGCCCTCGTGCTCGCCCTTGCCGCCGGCGCGAAACTCGCCGACGCCGCCCACTTCGCCAACGCCGCCGCCGGCGTCGTCGTCGGCAAACTCGGCACCGCCACCGTCACCCCGACCGAGCTCCGCGCCTACGTCGCCCACAAAGCATGAGCAAAGCCCTCTTCCTCGACCGCGACGGCACGCTCATCCTCGACAAACACTACCTCGCCGACCCCGCCGGCGTGGAACTCATTGTCGGCGTCGGCGCGGCCCTCGCCCGCGCCCGCGCCCTCGGCTATCTGCTCTTCATCGTCACCAACCAGTCCGGCATCGGTCGCGGCCTGTATTCCCTCGACGATGTCCTCCGCTGCAACGACCGCATGGAGGAACTCCTCGGGCTGCCCCGCCCGATTTTCGCCGGGGTCTGCATTGCCCCGGAAGGCCCCGACCAGCCCTCGCGCTACCGGAAACCCTCGCCCGCCTACCTGCTCGAAGCGATTGCGCACCACGGCCTCGACCCCGCCCAGTGCTGGATGCTGGGCGACCGCGAGTCCGACATCCACTGCGGCCTCGAAGCCAAAATCAATTCCGCCGCCGTCTGCACCGGCAAACACGACGCCGCCGGCTGGGCCGCCCTCGCCCTCCCCGGCGTGCCCGTTTTCCCCGACTTGTCCGCCTTCGTGGCCACGCTGCGTTAGTCCACCCGCGCCCCGCCGTCCACCATGCCCGAGCTCGCCGAAGCCGAATTTTACCGCAAGCGCTGGGACCTCGCCGCGCGCGGCGCGGTCGTCACCGGCGTGCTCATGCATGATCACGCCAAGGTTTTCCGCGGCACCGATCCCGCCGTGGTGCGCCGCCATCTCACGCAGGCCCGCTTCCTCGACTCCCAGGCCGCGGCGAAGCAAATCCTCTTCCGCTTTTCGGGCGACAGCTGGCTCGGCGTCCACCTCGGCATGAGCGGCGAACTCCGCGTCGAAGCCCCCGGCTACATCCCGCAAAAACACGACCATCTCGCCCTCGTCATGGCCGGACACACGCTCGTCTTCACCGATCCGCGCATGTTCGGCCGCGTGCAGTTTCACCACGACCCGACCGCACCGACGTGGTGGACCGACATCGCGCCCGCCCTCAACTCGCCCGCCTTCTCGCCGGAAGCCCTCGCCGCCTTCCTCGCCCGCCGCGCCCGCGCCCCCCTCAAGGCCGTCCTCCTGATGCAGGAACGCTTCCCCGGCATCGGCAACTGGATGGCCGACGAAATCCTCTGGCGCGCCGCCCTCCACCCCAAACGCCTCGCCGGCTCCCTCTCGCCCGCGGAGGTCCGCACGCTCCGGCGCGAGTGCCGCCACGTCGCCCGCCTCGCCCTCGCCACGATCGCCGGCCAGGGCGACACCCTCCCGCCCGACCTCAACGTCCACATCCCGCAAACCTGGCTGTTCTGGCACCGCTGGGAAAATAACGGCCGCTGCCCGAAAACCCACACGCCCCTCGCGCGCGAGGTCGTCGGCGGCCGCACCACCTGCTGGTCCCCCGCCCGGCAGAAACTCCACCCCAGATGAGCCCCGCACCCAAACTGCGCCTCGACGAACTCCTCGTCGCCCGCGGCCTCGCCCCCACCCGCGCGCAGGCCAAGGCCCTCATCATGAGCGGTCGCGTCCTGCGCGGCACCGACCGCCTCGACAAACCCGGCAAGGAATTCCCGTCCGATCTCGACGTCACCGTCGAACAACCGCCGCGCTTCGTCTCCCGCGGCGGCGAAAAACTCGCGGGCGCCCTCGCCCGCTTCGCCCTCGACCTCCGCGGCGCCCACGTCCTCGACGTCGGCGCGTCCACCGGCGGCTTCACCGACTGCGCCCTCCAGGCCGGCGCCGCCGACGTCGTCTGCGTCGACGTCGGCCGCGCCCAGCTCCACCCCAAACTCGTCGGCGACCCGCGCGTCACCAATTTCGAAAAAATCAACGCCCGGCACCTCACGGCCCGCGACCTGCCCCGCGCCGAGTTCGATGCGGTCGTGATGGACCTTTCCTTCATCTCCCTCCGCTCCGTGCTCCCCGCCGTCTGGCCGATGCTGCGCGACGGCGGCTGCCTCGTCGCCCTGGTCAAGCCCCAGTTCGAAGCCGGCAAAGCCGCCGTGGACAAAGGCCGCGGCGTCATCCGCGACGCCGCCGTGCAGGACGCCGTCCTCGTCGGCATCCGCGATTTCGCCCTCGCCGGGCTGCCCGGGGCCCGCCTCATCGGCACGATGGACTCGCCCATCACCGGCACCGACGGCAACCGGGAGTTTCTGCTCGGACTGCGTCGCGAATCGTCCCACGCTCCCGCCCGCCTATGAAGCCCATCCGCCAGCTCGCGTTCGTGGTCAACGAGCAAAAAGAGGGCGCCCCCGCGCTCGCCCGCGAACTCGTCGCCCTCGCCCGCACCGCCGGGGTCGCCCTCAAGCAGACCACCCGCTTTCCCCTGCCCAAGGGCTGGCTCCACGGCTGTGACGCGTGCTGCGTCATCGGCGGCGACGGCACCCTCCTCGGCGTCGCCTGCGAATCGGCCCGCGAACAGGTCCCGATCATCGGCGTCAACCGCGGCAGCCTCGGCTTCCTCACCACCTTCTCCGCCGACGAAGCCCGCGCGCAGTTCCTCGAATTGCTCGAGGGGCAGTTTCGCGTCGACCACCGCGCGATGCTCGAGTGTTCGACCGGCACCGGCCCCCACGACCTCGCGCTGAACGACGTGCTCATCAAGGACGCGGTCAACTCCCGCCTCGTCCGCCTCGAGGTGTTTGCCGACGACGAACTCGTCACCGATTACACCTGCGACGGTCTGATTTTTTCCACCCCGACCGGTTCCACCGCCTACAACCTCTCCGCGGGCGGCCCCATCATGCACCCCGCGGCGGGCGTGATCGCGATGACGCCCATCTGCCCGCACACGCTGAGCAACCGCTCGATCATCTTCCGCGAAAACGTCCGCCTCCGGGTCTTCAATCGCAGCCCCACCGCGCGCCTCCTCGTCGCCATGGACGGCCAGCGCAACCTGCAGGTCGGCGCGCAATCGCCGGTGGAAATCTCCGTCGCGCAACTCCGCCTCCCCCTGGCCCAACGCGCCGACTACTCGCACTTCTCCGTCGTGCGCACCAAGCTCAAGTGGAGCGGCGGGTTCGTGGACAAACGCTAGGCGCCCGGCCGCCGCCCCCGGGCACGAAAAAGCCCCGGCGTTTTGCACCGGGGCTCGGAAAGCTAAACTGGGCGGGAAATTACTTTCCTTCGCTCTTCTTCTTCTTCTCGGCCTTGGCCTTCTCCATGTCGGCCTTCAGGACGGCCTCTTCATCGGCATCGAGCTTTCCGTTGGCGTTCTTGTCATACTTCTTCAGATCGGCGGCCTGCTTCTTCTTCTTCTTTTCAGCCTTTTCGGCGTCATCCGCAGCGCGGAGGGCGGGAACAGTGAACATGCCAGCGACAGCGAGGACGCTGACGAGCAGAGTGATTTTAGAGGATAGGTTTTTCATAGGGCGCCCGGAGACAAGCGCAGGCCAGCCTGGAAATCCAGCCTGATTTTCACAGCCAAGATACGACCTCATCCTTGATCCGCTCGATCCGTTTGTAGGCCGCCATCTCCGGCGCCATCGTCCGCAGGGCCCGGCGCAGGCCGGCCGCCGCCGCGGGGTCCCGGGCCACGGCGTCGAGGCGGTGCAGGGCAATCCGGATCCCCAACACCACCCCGCCCGTGCGCGGCAGCGCCACCAGCGCCTGGTGCTCCACGCGCAACCAAAGCCGGTCGGGGGCCGTCGGTCGGTCCGGCGCCGCCAGTCCCCGCGCCGGGTGCAGGTTGAGCGCATCGGTCGCGGCCAGCCCCCAGTTGTCGCGGTGAAACGCCACCCCGGGCTTGAGCCGCGCAAGGAACTGCCCGATCGGCGCGGCCAGCGCGGGGTTGAGCCCGGGCACGACGCCGTGAATAAAGTCGAGCGTGTGCCCGAGTTTCTCCCCCAGGGCCCAGCCCGTCGGAAAACACAGCGCCCCGCCCCGCAACCGGAACGCCCCGGCGGCATCCGGCGAGAGCAACAAAAAGTCCGGTTCCACGGCGCCGCCCAGCGCCTCCACCGTCGCACCCTCCACCCCGGCCCACTCCGCGCACAGGGCGGCAAACTCCGCGAGCAACGCCGCGCCCTCGGCGGTCAACGCCGCATAACGCGCCGGCTCCCCCGCCAGCCAGCGGGCGCGCTCGGCGCACAGGTGACCCGCCGGGTCGCGCGACCGGAAAAAGTCGCGCGGCTCGCCGCGCCGCAGCGTCAGATGGTGGCGGTAGTCGCCGGCGGGAAACAGCGCGGCGAGCTCGCTCACGGCCGTACCACGAGCTGGGTGCGCCGGGCGCGTTGGAAATATTTCTCCGCGAAGGCGGCCAGATCGGCGATCGTGACCGCATCGATCTGCGCATCGTAGCCCCGCCAGGCGTTGACCGGCTGCCCCTGCAGCGTGTTGAGCGTGGCCTGGAGCGCGCGCGACGAATTCGTCTGCATCGCCTGCCGCTGCCCGGCCTTCAGGCGCGCCTGGCAGCGGAGCAGCTCCACCGCTTCGACCTGCCCCGCCTGCACACGCCCGATCTCCGCCTCGATCTCGGCGATCACCTCCCCTTCCTTGCCCGGCTGGGTGCCGGCGATGAAATAGAACATCCCCGTGTCGAGCCCGAGCACCCGCCCCGAGCGCACAAAATACGCGAGGCCCTTTTCTTCGCGCACGCGTTCAAACAGCCGGGACGCCATGCCGCTGAACAACTCGTCGGCCACTTCGCCCACATGATAATCCTCCGCGTGCACCCGCGTCCCGCGGAACGCCTGCAACACCACCGCCTGCTCGCGCGGCTGGATTTCCACGAAGTCGCCCGCCGCGGCGGGAAACGCGTGGGGCGTCGCGCCCGCCTGGCCGACCGGCGCGGCTCCGCGCGGCAGTCGGGCGAGAAAGGCTTTGAGCTTCGGCCCCAGTTTCTTCGGGTCGAAATCGCCCGCGACCGCCAGGACCACGTTGGGGGCCACGAAGAGCCGCCGGTGCAGGGCGCGGAGCGCGGCGGGCGTCAGCGCCTTCAC
>JBIKOK010000094.1:0-23904 GCA_044358025.1 Opitutaceae bacterium | reverse complement strand
AGATTTTGGCCGTGGTAAACGACGCTTGGGGTCGAGGTGTAGACGAGGCGCGCGACGCCGTGGGCGTGGCAGCCGGCGAGGAGGGCGCGGGTGCCGAGGACGTTGGTGCGGTAGAAGTCGTCGTAGCTCCCCCAGACGCCGACTTTGGCGGCCGTGTGGAAGATGGTGGGGTGGCCGGCGCAGGCGGCGGTGACGGCCGCGGTGTCGTCGAGGGCGGCGGTGATGAAGCGGACGCCGCGGGCGGCGAGCGCGGGATCGGCGCGGCGGGCCAGGACGGTGACGGGGCGGCCGGCGGCGAGGAGGCGCTCGACGAGGCGGCGGCCGAGGAAGCCGGTGCCGCCGGTGACGAGAGTGGAAGAGGAGTGGCCCACGGACGACACGGAATACACGGAACGGAGGAAAAACCAGACGAGACTGCCGGCGGCCGGTCAGCGTTTGGGGTCGGACTCGTAGCCCTTGGCGGTGAGGGCCCACTGTGCGAGGGTGAGGCGGTGAATTTTGGCGTTGTGGCGGACGTCGACGGGAAATTGCGGGTGAAAGTAGAAGAGTTTGATCGCGGCCGTGGGCTCGTGCGCGAGGGCGAGGGCGCGGAGTTCGCGGGCGAAGGGGCGGGCGACGCCGGAGTCGGAGACGAGGGCTTCGACGACGAGGGCGGGACGTTGGCGACCGGGTTCGCCGAGGCCGACGAGCGCGCAGCGGGTGACGCGCGGGTGGGCGCGGAAGACTTGCTCGCAGGGCTCGGTGTGGAGCGTGCCGTGGGGGGTTTCGACGCGTTCGGCTTTGCGGCCGCAGAACCAGAGGCGGCCGTCGGCGTCGAGGTAGCCGCAGTCGCCCATGCGGTGCCAGGCGGGGGCGGTGCCGCCGAGTGGAGCGCTGAGGGTGGCGCGTGGCGGGACGGAAGGATCGGCGATTTTCGCGAGGGCGGTGGCGGCGGGGAGGGCGTCGTAGGATTGGGTGACGACGGGGCCGCGGACGATGATTTCGCCGATTTCACCGGCGGGGAGCGGGCGGGTGTCGGCGAGGGTGGCGAGGGGACCGTCGGTGAGGGCGATGATGCGGACGTCGAGGCCGGGGATGGGGCGGCCGACGCAGGCGCCGCGGGTGGAGGCGGGGTCCACCTCGGAGGCGGAGACCGTGGCCACGGGGAGGGCTTCGGTGGCGCCGTAGGGGCTGTGGAGTTGGCCGTGGGGGAGAAAGGTCGGGGCGATTTTCCAGAGGGCGGCGGGGACGGGAGCGCCGGCGCAGAGGACGCGGCGAAGGGATGGGAGGGTGATGCGTGCGGCGAGGCAGTGGTCGCCGATTTTTTTCCAGAGCGTGGGGGAACCGAAGGAGTTGGTGACGGACTCCTGCCGAATGGCCTGGACGATTTTCGCGGGGTCGACGTCGGCGGGGTGGCGGGGATCGATCTCGGGGACGATGGTGGTCATGCCGAGAGCGGGGTTGAAGAGGGCGAAGATGGGGAGGAGCGGGAGGTCGATTTCGCCGGGTTGGATGGCGTAGGTCTCGCGGATGAGGCGGACCTGGGCGTCGAACATGCCATGTTCGTAGCAGACGCCTTTGGGGGCGCCGGTGGAGCCGGAGGTGAAGAGGATGGCGGCGAGGTCGGACGCCCCCGCGACGGCGGCGAGTGGCGAGTTGAGCGCGGGGAGCGGAGAGCCGGAAGGGGGATCGGTGAGGCGGGCCGTGAGGGAACCGCGGGCGGTGACGCGGTGGCGGACGGTGCGGAAGGTGGGACGGAAGAGGTGGCTGAGGAGTTGGGCGAACGGGATGCCGACGAGCGCGGTGGGGCGGGAGCGGGCGACGCAGCTGAGGAAATTTTTCCGGCCCATGCCGGGGTCGATGACGACGGGGACGGCGCCGAGGCGGAAGAGGGCGAAGGCGGAGGCGATGAGGGGGAGGCCCTGGCGCACCATGAGCAGGGTGCGGTCGCCGCGGGCGATGCCGGCGGCGGAGAGGCGGGCGCACCAGGCGGAGACTTCGGCGTCGAGTTCGGCGAACGAAAGGGAGAGGTAGTCGATGTCGCCGGCGAGGGTGCGGCCGCGCGGGATTTTGAGGGCGGCGCGGGCCGGGTGTGCGGCGGCCATGAGGGCGAGGTGGCGCGCGATGTTGGCGTTGGCGGCGGGAGGGAGCACGAGGAGCGGCGAAGCTCGGACGAGGCGCGGCTGGGGGCAAAGAAAAACCCCGCGGGCGGGGGCCGGCGGGGTGCGGTGAGGCGGGATGTTTTCGCGCGAGAAGGAGGCGAGAAGGAGAATGCGGCGGGGCGGGACCGCCGCTGCGTGGGTCAGTAATCGTGGAGGGTGATGAGGCCCCAGAAGAGGGTGGTCTTCTTGCCGGTGGGGTTGCCGGCGCTGGCGAGTTTCGAGGTGTCGGTGTCGATGGTCGCGGGGGTGGTGGGCTCGAACGAATTCGTGGCGACGGTGAGGGCGCCGCCGAGGAGGTTGGTCTCGCGTCCACCGCTGGCGGTGGTGCGCGTGGCGCAACCGGAGGCGAACAGGAGGGTGGCGAGCGCGGCGGAGAGGAGGAGCTTCGATTTCATGGGGGGCGGGAGAGGCGGTGAGTGGGACGCTGGTGAGCGGCGGAAGTTTCGCAAGATCTGGGTGGGGTCGGGAGGGAACGAGGCGGCGGGCTAGACTTTCAGGGACGGTTCGTGCCGGAGGAGGGCGGCCTGCCAAGGGAGGAGCTGGTCGTCAATTTTTCGGGGGGCGCGGGCGATCTGGGCCAGTTGGGAGCGGTTGGCGATCAGGGTGGACTCGATGCCGAGTTTTTGGGCGACGCGGTCGCGGTCGGCCTTGATGCGGTCCTGGAGTTCGATTTCGGCCTGGGAGAGTGAAACGTGGTTGGGATCGCGGCCGGGGCGGCGCGGGAGGGTCTTGGGGTCGAGGGCGAGGCCGGCGCGGAGGGCGTCGGCGAGCGACGGGAAAAGGCGGGTGTGGCGTTTGCCGAGGTCGACGCGTTCGAGGATGGAGGCCTCGGAGTCGCCCTGTTCGGCGGCTTCGGCGATTTGGAGGACGAGGGTGTTGCCGCAGACTTTGAAGGGGGGAGTGTCGAGGCGTTGGGCCTGCTCCTCGCGCCAATGCCAGATGGCGTGGAGGACGCCGAGGCCGGCGCCGCGGAGGCGTTCGCTGCGGCCGATGCGCCAGTCGGTGTCGGTGGCGGGGGCGAAGCCGGTGGAGCCGGACTCGATTTGGGCGCGGCACTGTTGTTCGAGCCAGTCGAGACGGCCGGTTTTTTTGAGGTCGCGGTGGAGAATGTCGCGGAGGGCGGGGAGGTGCCAGACGTCGAGGGCGGCGTAGTTGAGGAGTTTCGGCGTGATGGGGCGCTGGGACCAGTTGGCTTTCTGGCCGGATTTGTCGACGGCGACGCCGAAGTGTTCTTCGAGGAGGCCGGCGAGGCCGACGCGTTCGCGGCCGAGGAGTTGGGCGGCGAGCATGGTGTCGAAGATGCTTCTCGGGCGGAAGCCGCAGAGGTCGTGGAGGAGGCGGAGATCGAAATCGCTGCCGTGCATCACGAGGTGTTTCTTCGCGAGGACGGTGAGGAGCGGTTCGACTTTGAGGCCGGGCGCGAGGACATCGACGAGGAAGATTTCGTCGTCCACGAGCAGCTGGAAGAGGCAGACGCGGGTCTTGTAGTGATACATGTTGTCCGCCTCGGTATCGAGGAAGACTTCGTCGACGCGGCCGAGGGCGGTGAGCAGCGGCGCGAGGGAGCCGGGCTGATCGAGGAGTTGGTAGGCGGGCGGGCGAGTGGTCACTTTGACGCCGAGCAAACGGCGAACTTTCAGAGGAAGGAAGCGGGAAATCATGCGTCGGGCGTGGCGGGAGGCGGAGGCTAAGGCTGGTTGTCCCACGCAAACAGGAAGGCTTCAACCAACAAAGGGAGGTCGTCGCTGTAGCCGCCCTCGAGGACGGCGGCGGCGGGGATGGCGTGGCGGACGCGGATTTCCGCGAGCCAGCGGCCGAGGGTGGCGAAGTCGTCGCGCTCGAGGGTCATCGCGGTGATCGGGTCGCGGGCGTAGGCGTCGAAGCCGGCGGAGACGAGAATGAGGTCGGGTTGCCAGGCGACGACGGCGTCGAGGGAGGCGCGGAGCGCGGCCAGGTGGGCGGTGCGGGGGGTATGGGGGGCGACGGGCCAGTTGCGGAGGCGCGGGCCGAGGTCGTGGGTGCCGGTGCCGGGGTAGCCGGGGTGTTGGTGGACGGAGGCGAAGAAAAGATGGGAGGCGGACGGGTGTGCGTGGAAAATGGATTCGGTACCGTTGCCGTGGTGGGCGTCGAAATCCCAGACGGCGACGCGGCGGACAGGGGGGGAGACGGCCGGGCCGGTGGAGGGGAAATCGTGGGCGGCGTGGAGCGCGGCGAGAGCGATCTGGTTGAGGTAGCAGAAGCCCCTGGCCTGGCCGGCGGACGCGTGGTGGCCGGGCGGGCGCAGGAGCGAGCAGACGGGCGTGCGGTGCGTGAGAGCGTGGCGAGCGGCGGCGAAGGCGCCGGAGACGGCGCGGCGGGCGTGGTCGCCGATGCCGGGGAAAAAAGGCGTGTCGGCGTCGAAGTCGCGGGTTTGGGCGAGGCGTTTAAGGTGTGCGGGCGTGTGGGCGAGGAGGAGCGCCGCGTCGGTGACGGAAGCCGCGGGGGGCGGGACGGCGAAGGTCCACGCGGGGCGCGTGGCGCGGAGATGGGCGGCGGTGCGGACGACGCGGGCCGGTTGCTCGGGCCGCAGCGAGGAACCGTAGTCGGCGCATTGCGGGTCGTAGAGAAGGAGCATGAGGGAGTGAAAGGGAAAGTGAGCGTGAAAGGGAAGCAGGGAGGGCGGTCACTTGCGTTCGCCGGTACTTTTCCCTCAGTTTCGCTTTTATGAATGTCGTGGTGCTGTGTTCCGGGGGGATGGATTCGGTGGCGGCGCTCCATTGGGCGCGGCGGGAGCATGCCGTGGCGGTGGCGATGAGTTTCGACTACGGGGCGAAGCACAACCACCGCGAAATTCCGTTCGCCGCGGAGCACGCGGCGCTCGTGGGCGCGCGGCATGAGATCGTGCGGCTGGATTTTGTGGAACGGTTGTTTGCGTCGGATTTGTTGAAGAGCGGGGGTGAGATTCCGGAGGGGCACTATGAGGCGGAAAACATGAAGCAGACGGTCGTGCCGTTTCGGAATGCGATCATGCTGTCCGTCGCGTGCGGGTTTGCCGAGAGTGTGGGTGCGGAGGGTCTGGTGATCGCGGCGCACGGGGGCGACCATGCGATCTATCCGGATTGCCGGGAGGATTTCATGCGGGCGATGGGTGACGCGATGCGGCTGGGCACCTATGCGGGCGTGCAGCTGCTGCGGCCCTTTATCACGATGACCAAGGGAGACATCGCGGCGGCGGGAGTGAAGCTCGGGGTGGATTTCGCGCGGACGTGGTCGTGCTACAAAGGCGGCGAAATCCACTGCGGCAAATGCGGCACGTGCGTCGAGCGGCGCGAGGCGTTTGCGCTCGCCGGGGTGAAGGATCCGACGGTGTATGCGAGCAACGGGGCGTTACCGGAGAAACCCCCAACCGGATAACCACGGATTTTACGGATGAACCCGGATCGTGGCATGGTTTTATCCGTGCTCATCCGCGCAATCCGTGGTCAAACCCCCCCATGCTGATTTCCGAGATTTTTTATTCGATCCAGGGTGAGGGTGAGCTGACGGGCGTGCCGTCGGTGTTCGTGCGCACGAGCGGGTGCAATTTGCGCTGCGCGTGGTGCGACACGCCGTATGCCTCGTGGAATCCGGAGGGGGACATGCGCACGGTGCCGCAGATTCTGGCGGAGGTGCAGTCGCATCAACCCGCGCGCCATGTCGTGCTCACGGGCGGCGAGCCGATGATCGCGAAAGACGTGCGCGGGCTCGCAAAAGAGATCAAGGCGCTCGGGCATCACCTCACGATCGAGACGGCGGCGACGGTGGCGCCGGAGGGCATCGCGTGCGACCTGGCCTCGTTGTCGCCGAAGCTGCTGAATTCCGCGCCGGACGCGCAGGAACACGGGGCGTGGCGGAAGAAGCACGAGTCGACCCGCTGGCAGCCGGAGGTGGTGCGGGCGTGGGTCGACGCGTATCCGTTTCAGTTCAAGTTTGTCGTCGCGCGGCCGGAGGATGTGGACGAGTTGGAGCACATGCTGGCGGCGCTGCATCGCGAGATCCCGCGGCACAAGGTGCTGCTCATGCCGGAGGCGACGACGTTGGAGAAGATGCGGGGGCGGGCCGGGTGGCTGGGCGAGTTGTGCAAGGCGCGGGGCTATCGTTACGCGCACCGGCTGCACATTGAACTCTATGGCAACAAGCGCGGGACGTAAGCGGCGAATATTTCCATGAATCTCCCCGCCCCCACCGGTGCCGATCCGCTCCGAAAACTCTCCGAGGAACTGCACGCGTTGGCGGAGCAATTTCGCGAACGCAAAGTCACGCTGCGGGAAGTCATGATGACGCTGGGCGGACGCGCGTCGGGCCTGATGATCGTGATCTTGGCGCTGCCGTTTTGTTCGCCGATTTCGATTCCGGGGCTGTCGGTGCCGTTTGGCGCCGTGATCTTTGTGCTGGGCGCATGCTTCGTGGCCGGCCGGCCGCCGTGGCTGCCGCAACGGTTACTGGCGGTGGAACTGCCGCCGAAATTTTTCCGCGCCGTGCTGGAAGGTGCGAGCAAGTTCATCGGCTGGATCGAACGCCGGCTGCATCCGCGATGGGCGTGGGTGACCGGTTCGACGGCGATCATGCGGGTGCACGGGTTGGTGGTCTGCGCGGGCGCGGGGTTGCTGCTGCTGCCGCTGGGGGGGATACCCTTTACGAACATGTTGCCCGCGCTTGTCGTGGTGATCGGCACGCTGGGGATGATGGAACGCGACGGGGTGGCGGTCGCGGCGGCGTATGGGATCTTCGTGGCGACAATGGTCTATTTCGCGACGTTTGCCGGAGTCGTGATCGAGCTGTGGGAGAAACTCACCCAGTGGATCGCGGGATGATGACGGCGGTGGCGCGCGGAGGCAGGGCGAGCGAGACGGCGACGGAGGCGGTCAGGAGTGCGCCGATGATGCCGAGGGACCAGGTGACCGGGAATTTTCCGCCGAAGGCTTCGTTGAGCCAGACCATCTTGAGACCGACGAAGACGAGGATCAGGCCGAGACCGTATTTCAGGAAGCGGAACTTGTGCATGACGCCGGCGAGCATGAAGAACATGGCCCGGAGACCGAGGATCGCGAAGACGTTTGAGGTGAAAACGATCAACGGCTCCTTCGTGATCGCGAAGATCGCGGGCACGGAGTCGACGGCGAAGACGATGTCGGTGACCTCGAGGAATACGAGGCAGACGAAGAGCGGCGTGGCGTGGAGCACGCCGGCGTGGCGCACAAAGAAATTCTGGCCGTCGAGCTTAGGGGTGACCGGGATGATTTTCCGGAGCAGGCGAATGATGGGGTTTTTCTCGGGATCGATGGGTTTTTCCGGGGCGAAGAGAATCTTCACGCCGGTGAGGATCAGGAAGATGCCGAAAAGCCAGATGACCCAGTGGAGCTGCATGAGCGCGGCCCCGAGCGCGATAAAGATGATGCGGAAGACCAGTGCACCGAGGATACCGAAGAAGAGCACGCGGTGCTGATACTTCGCGGGCACGGCGAAGTAGGAAAACACGACGACGAAGACGAAGACGTTGTCGACCGAGAGGGATTTCTCGACGACGTAGCCGGTGAGGAATTCGAGCGCCGTCTGGTTGGCGAGCGTGGCGGCCTGGAGGGCGGTCAGCCCGGCGGCCAGCAGGCGAGGGTCCGTCGGGAGTTTCCACTGGGCATATTGCCAGAAGCCGTAGCAAAAGAGCAGAGCGAGGGCGATCCACGCGATACTCCAACCGAGGGCTTCCTTGAATTTGACCTCGTGCGCGTCGCGATGAAAGACGCCCAGATCGAGGGCGAGCATGCCGAGCACGAAGAGCGTGAAGCCGGCGTAGAACCACCAGTAGTCGGCGAACGGGAAGAGAATCAGGGAAGCGTCCATGGAAAGAGGAAGCCGTGAGGGAATGGGGAAGTGCCGCCGTCACAAGGTGAACCGGTCTGGAAACCCGCGGGCTTGTTTCCAGACGATCCATCAGTCATTTTCTTGGGGCAACGGAATACCCCATGCGGACGCTCCCCGCTCCCCTGCCCCTCGCCGTGTCGGACATCGGCCAGATTGCCATCGGCGTGAGCGATGGGGCCCAGGCCACGGTGTTCTATCGCGACGTGCTCGGGCTGGAATTTCTGTTTCCGGCCGGTCCGAACCTCGCGTTTCTCGCCGCGGGCGCGGTGCGCCTCATGCTGACGACGCCGCTGGGGAGCGGTGCAGTGGGGAAAAACGCGATCTTGTATTTTGAGGTCAAGGACGTGGTGGCGATGCACGCGGCGATGGTTGCGCGCGGGGCCGCGAACGAACGGGCGCCGCAGCTGGCGGTGAAAATGCCGGACCACGAGCTGTGGATCGGATTCGTGCGCGATCCGGACGGCGACCTGGTCGGCCTGATGGAAGAGAAGCGCTGGCGGGGAAAGCTCGGGCCGAAAGCCGCCGGTCCGGAGCAAGGAGCCGTCAGGCCGCCGAGTGCGGGGTGAATTTTCCCGGGGGCCCAATCTTCGCGGGTCCGAAATGAAGACCGTGGGTCGTCGCGGTGCTCTCCGCAGGGCTGGCGCACTGCCGTTGCGGAAAGAAAGGCGCCCATTCGAGCCGCCGCGCGTTCACTTCGCGGGTTCGAGCGCCGCCGCGAGACTCTTGCGGTGGGAGCCATACACCTCGGTTCCGCGTCGCTGGCAAGGGGGCGGCGACGAGTGCGCGACGCCGGGCACGACTTCGCCGTCGCGCGGGAGGGAAAGCTCGGTGAGTCGTTCGTGGAGTTTCCGGTGGTCCGGCTGCAAGCCATTTTCCTCGCCGCATCCGCTGCGAATGTGCGGGTGCGAAGCTGGTCGGCGCGTGGACGGGCGAGCGTCTGTGGATCTTCGGCGAAGAGGCGCTCGCGGTTCTGGTCAAAGACGGTGAACCTCAAGTTGCGCTTGGTTAGTTTCGCCAGGGCGGGATCCCCGAGCCGTGGGCCGGCGTGGATCACGCCAGTGCCGAAGTGGGCGGGATACTCGCAGCCGAGGTGCGCCGCGCCGTAACCGCCCTTGAATAGCCCTCAATGATGCGTCCCTCGCGGCGCGCAAACGTGCGGTAGGTGGCAGCGATGTGCGCGATGAGGCCCTCGATGATGACGCTCTCCAGCGGGAATTTGCGGTCGGGCGCATCGCAAAAAAACTCCGTGCCCTGCCATTGACCAAGACCACGAAGCACGGTGGCCGTTGGCCTTCCTTGATCGCGGCTTCGATGGGCGGGACGAACTCGGTCGGGCCACTGCTGCGGGTCGACGTCGCGCCGAGCAGGAAGTTGACGACAGGGTGGCGCGTCGATTCCTGCGCGTAGCCGGGCGGCAGCCACACCCGATTGCCGGCCTTCGCGCCCAAGCACGGGAACGTCCGGACCGGGCGGTAAATCCAGAGGGGGCGCGGTGAAGCGATCGGCCCTGTCGGAAAAATGATCGCGGGCGGTGCGCCCTTTTTTTGGAAAAGCGCGGGCGAGATTTTCCATCCATGGGGTCCCCCGGGGCATGGAGTCGCTTCCGGCGAGGGAGACGCGTGACGGTGGTCGGGTGAACGTATCGGCCCAGCTTCACCGGGCGGCCTTTGCGGGTGTCGTGGTCGGCGCATCCGCCGCGTGCGGCGGGTTCAGCCGGATCGGGGGCCGGAGAAGAAATCGAGTCGCTGCCGGGCGCACGGGGGGTGATGTCGGTTCGCTTGCCCGGCTTCCCGCGCCGAGGGCAAAGGAAAACAGAACTCCCGGCGGCACCGGGGT
Source organism: Opitutaceae bacterium (assembly GCA_044358025.1). GTDB lineage: Bacteria > Verrucomicrobiota > Verrucomicrobiia > Opitutales > Opitutaceae > GAS368. The sequence goes on along the minus strand of JBIKOK010000094.1, from coordinate 14,050 downwards.
GAAAATGGCCGTTACCGGGCGAGAGATTTTTGGAACCGGAGAAGTCCGCGGCGCCCGGACCTCGGGGCGGGGATGGGGCGATCGGAGGCGCACGGCGGTTGGCCGCTTGCCGGGGCGGGTTGGCTGTGCAGCGTGGGCGGGCATCATGAGCCACGAAAGCACCTCCCGGGACGGCAGGAAAATGCATTACGCGTGGGTGGTGGCGGTCGTGACGTTTGTGACGCTGCTGGCGGCGGCGGGCGCGCGGGCGACGCCGGGCGTGACGCTGTTGCCGTTGGGCAACGAGTTCCAGTGGAGCCGGGCGAAGGTCTCCGTGATTATTTCCATCAATATTTTTCTCTACGGCCTGATCGGGCCGTTTGCGGCGGCGCTGTATCAGCGCTTCGGATTGCGGCGCTGCATGCTGGCGGGGATGGCGCTCCTCAGTGCGGGTTACGCGCTCTCGATGGTGGCGACGGCGTATTGGCAGTTTGTGGTGCTGTGGGGCTTTGTCGTGGGGGCGGGATCGGGCTTGGCGGCGACGGTGCTCGGGGCCGCGGTGGCGAACCGGTGGTTTACGGAACGGCGCGGACTGGTGATGGGCCTGCTGACGGCGAGCACGGCGACGGGGCAATTGGTCTTTCTCCCGTGGATGGCCGCGGCGGTGACAGCGCAGGGCTGGCGGGCGGCGCCGTTGATCGTGGCGGCGGCGACGGTGGCGGTGATGCCGGTGATCTGGTTTTTCATGCGCGACGATCCGCGCGAGGTGGGCGCGCGGCCGTATGGGGAGAAGGGCCGTGAAAGTGAGGGTGAAAGGGAAAGGGGGGGAAGGGCGGCGACGGGGAATCCGGCGAAGCGGGCGCTCGCGGTGTTGGTGGAAGCGATGCGGGTGCGAGATTTTTGGCTGCTGGCCGGATCGTTCTTTGTGTGCGGCGCGAGCACGAACGGCTTGATCGGCACGCATCTGATTTCGGCGGCGTTTGACTGTGGGATTCCCGAGGTGCGGGCGGCGGGGCTGCTGGCGATGATGGGGCTGTTCGATCTGGTGGGGACGACCGCATCGGGGTGGCTGAGCGACCGTTACAATTGCCGGTATTTGTTATTTGGGTATTATGGGCTGCGCGGGCTGTCGCTGTTGTTTCTGCCCCAGGCGCTGCTTGGTCCGGTGGCGGGACTGGGGGTGTTCGCGGTGTTTTACGGGCTCGATTGGATCGCGACGGTGCCGCCGACCGTGCGGTTGACGGGCGAAGTGTTCGGGCGGGAGAAAGCGAGCATGGTGTTCGGCTGGATCGTGGCGGCGCACCAGGTGGGGGCGGCGTTTGCGGCCTACACGGCGGGGGCGGTGCGGACGAGCCTCGGGAGCTACGCGTGGGCGTTTATGGGCGCGGGAGCGCTGTGCCTGATCGCCGCCGTCGCGGTCTTGCCGATTGCGCGGGGGCGTTCGGCCGCAGTGGCGTAAAGGGCGCACAAGGCCCGGGGGTGGTTTACCCGTTGCGCTGCCAGGCGAGTTTGTGGCTGTCGATCCAGCGGTAGTGGTCGGCGTAGTGGAGGCCGGCGGACGAGTTTTCGTCGAGGATCACCGTGGCGCGCGGGTGGAGTTGCAGCGCGGAGCCGGGGCAGATCGCGGCCAACGGACCCTCGACCATGTGTTCGACGGCGCGGACTTTGGCTGGACCGAAGGCGAGGAGGAGGCAGCGGCGGGCGTCGAGGATGGTGCCGATGCCCATGGTGAGGGCGTGCTTCGGCATGGCGTCGAAGGAGCCGAAAACGGCGCTGTTATCGCGGAGCGTTTGCTCGGAGAGAATTTTGATCCAAGTGCGGGAGCGGAGAGAACCGGTGGGCTCGTTGAAGCCGATGTGGCCGTTGCGGCCAAGACCGAGCAGTTGGATATCGATGCCGCCGGCGTCGAGGATGCGCTGTTCGTAACCGCGGCATTCGGCGTGGAGATCGGGCGCGGTGCCGTCGGGCACGTGCGTGCGGGTTGGGTCGATGTTGATGTGGCGGAAAAGATTTTCCCGCATGAAATACCGGTAGGACTGGTCGTGCGTGGCGGCGAGACCGACGTATTCGTCGAGGTTGAACGTGGTGACGCGGCTGAAATCGAGGCCCTCGTCGCGGTGGAGGCGGATAAGTTCCTGATAGAGGCGGAGGGGGGTGCGCCCGGTGGCGAGGCCGAGGACGGCGTCGGGTTTTTCGCGGACGACGCGGGCGATGATTTTGGCGCCGAGGACGCAGCCGATTTCGGGGTTTTCGCGGATAATGACTTCCATGGGAAAAGGTAAACGGGAGGTTACAAGACGGGAGGTTTTCCGGGGGGGGCCGGCGAGCTAAAGCTTGTGACGGTGGGGGGCGGTGGCAATGAAAGGGTGAGATTTTTGTTTCTCCCCTCCCCTGCCCCATGTTGCTGCAAACCCTTGGTCGTTTTTCGCGCCGGTTAATCTTGGCGGGCTTGGGTGGGTGGGCACTGGCCAGTACCGGGACGCGGGCGGCGGCGGAAAGTGCGCCGGCCGAGATCGTCGAGGTGAAAAAGATCTGGGATGCGGGCGGGCACAATGCGTTTACGGATCTGATCCGGTGGCGGGAGCGGTGGTGGTGCACGTTTCGAGAGGCGGCAGCCCACGTGGGGGGCGATGGGGTGATTCGCGTGATCACCTCGACGGACGGCGCGACCTGGGAATCGACGGCGGCGTTGATGGAGCTGGACGTAGATTTGCGGGACCCGAAACTGTCGGTGACGCCGGCGGGGCGGCTGATGGTGGTGTGCGGCGGATCGATTTACCACGGCACGAAAGTGCTGAAGGGGCGGCGGCCGCGGGTGAGTTTTTCGGACGACGGGCGGACGTGGACGGCGCCGCGGACAATCTTGGAGGAAGGCGACTGGTTGTGGCGCGTGACCTGGCACGGGGACGACGCCTATGGCGTGTCGTATCGGCCGATGAAAACGGCGGCCGGTGCCGGGCCGGCGGACGGCGACGGGGTGCTGGTGTTGTGCAAGAGCCGCGACGGCGTGGCGTGGAGCGAGCTGGCGAAGCTCGCCGTGCCCGACCGGCCGAACGAAACGACGCTGCGGTTTTTGCCGGACGGACGGATGATCGCCATGGTGCGGCGCGAGGCGGGGAACACGCTGGGTTGGTTTGGGGAGGCGCGCGCGCCCTACACGCAGTGGACGTGGCGGGAGAGCAACGTGCGGTTCGGCGGGCCGGATTTTATCGTGTTGCCCGACGGACGGCAGATCGCGGGCACGCGGGGGTATCCGCCGGCCGGGGCGGGCGCGAAGACCCGAGCCACGACGGTGGTGGCAAGGATCGACGGGGTGCGTCTCGAAACTTTGGTGACGTTGCCGAGCGGCGGCGACACGAGCTATTCGGCCTTTGGGTGGCACGAGGAGCTGCTCTGGGTGAGCTACTACTCGAGCCACGAGGGCAAGACGGCGATCTACCTCGCAAAAGTGCGGCTGCCGCAACCCGGAGCGTCAGCGGCGGCGGGGCGCTGACGGGAATTTTTGGGACGGGCAGCCGCAGTCGCCGCCGCAGCCGGGAGTTTTCTTTTTCGCCAGCGTGCGCAGGACGAGCCAAATCGCGGCGACGGCGACGACGGCGAGGGCGGCGAGGGTTTGAAAAGCGGGCGACATGGAAAGAGTGGCGGGCTCAGAACCCGAGGGCGGTGCCGCCTTGGTAGACAACGAAGCTGAGAATCCACGCGGTGCCCGTCATGTAGGCGGTTTGGAAAAGGGGCCATTTCCAGCCGTTGGTCTCGCGTCGGACGACGGCGATGGTGCTGACGCACTGCATCGCGAAGACGTAGAAGATCATCAGCGTGAAGCAGACGAGCGGGGTGAAGAGCGCGCGTCCGTCGGGCCACTTGGCGGCGAGCATCGCCTGGCGCAGGGGCGTCGTGTCGTCGTCCTTGGCCTCGGCATTGAACACGACGGCCATGGTGGAGACGAAGACCTCGCGGGCGGCGAAGGAGGTGATGAGGCCGATGCCGATCTGCCAGTCGAAGCCGAGCGGCCGGATGGCGGGCTCGAGGAGGTGGCCGGCGCGGCCGGCGAAGCTCTGGGCGAGTTGCTGCTGGTCGGTGGTGCCGTCGGGCGCTTTAGGATACGCGGAAAGAAACCAGAGCACGATGCTGATGCCGAGGATGATGGTGCCGGCGCGGCGGAGGAAGAGCCAGCCGCGCTCGAGCATGTGCAGCGCGACGTCCTTCACGCGCGGCATGCGGTAGGGCGGCAGTTCCATGATCATGAGCGGCGGCGCGCCCTTGAGGAGGGTGCGTTTGAAGAGCCACGCGAAACCGAAGGCGCCGACCGTGCCCAGCGCATACATCAAAATCATGATGCCGACCTTGGTGAAGAGCGGCACGCGGTCGCCGGGGACGAGGGCCGCAATCATGAGGAGGTAGACGGGCAGACGGGCGGAGCAGCTCATCAACGGCGCGACGAGAATGGTGACGAGCCGGTCCTTCTGATCCTCGATGGTGCGGGTGGCCATGATTCCGGGAATGGCGCAGGCGTAGGAGCTGAGGAGGGGGATGAAGCTTTTGCCGTTGAGTCCGACGCGGGCCATCAGGCGGTCCATGATGAAGGCGGCGCGCGCCATGTAGCCGGTGCTTTCGAGGAGACCGATGAAGAAAAATAAGATGAGAATTTGCGGGAGGAAAATGATCACGCCGCCTACGCCGCCGATCGCGCCCGAGGTGATAAGGTCGCGGAGATCGCCGGGCGGCATCGCGGATTTAACCCAGTCCGCCAAGTGGGCGATCTGGGCGTCGATCACGTTCATCGGATACTCGGCGAGCGTGAAAATGCTGAGGAAGAGCAGCGTCATCACGGCGCCGAGCACGAGCCAGCCCCAGACGGGATGGGTCACGACGGCGTCGATTTGGTCGGAGGCGGTGGGGCCGGTGTCGCCGGTTTGGAGAAGGACGTCGGCGGCGATGCGGCCGATGGCGTCGTAACGGGAATTGACGAGGGTGCCGGCCCAGTCCGTCCCCTCGCCTTCCCAGCGTTGCTGCCAGGTGCGGAGAATTTCCCCGGTGCGTGCGTGGAGCGGCGTCGATCCGGCCACGCGCACGCTGTCCTGATCGGTGAGGAGGAGGAGCGCTTCGGCGCGGGCGACGAGCGGGGCTTTGCGGTCGTGGGCGATGAGCGAGGCTTGGAGTTCGGTGACGGCGGGCGCGATGGCCGCGGGAATATCCCAGGCGTGGCGGGCGAGCGGGAGATCGGTGCGGCTCATCGCGAGCTTGAGTTCGATGAGGCCCTTGCCGTTGACGGCTTCGCAGGCGATGACGGGGATGCCGAGTTCCTGTTCGAGGCGGGTGACGTCGACGGTGGTGCCGGCGGCAGCGGCGAGGTCCATCATGTTGACGACGAGAAGCACCGGCCGGCCGAGGTCGAGGATCTGGTGAACGAGGTAGAGGTTTCGTTCGAGATTGGTCGCGTCGATGATGCAGAGGATGCGGTCGGGCTGGGCGGTGTCGGCGCGGCGGCCGAGGAGGACGTCCCGCGTGACGGCTTCGTCGGGGGAGCGGGCGGCGAGGGAATAGGCGCCGGGCAGGTCGATGACGGTGATGGGCTGGCCGTGTTGCGAGTAGGCGGTGCCGACCTTTTTCTCGACGGTGACGCCGGGGTAGTTACCGACCTTTTGTTTCAGGCCGGTGAGGGCGTTGAAAAGGGTGCTTTTGCCGCAGTTGGGATTGCCGACGAGGGCGTAGACGGGGGTGCGCGCGGACGAAGGGTTGGCGGCGCTGGAAGAAATGTGCGACGGCAGAGCCATAGGATGTCGCCAGGCGCTCAGGCGCTGGTGGGCTCCACGAGGACGTGGTCGGCCTCGGTTTTGCGCAGGGTGAGATTGTAGCCGCGGAGCTTGATTTCGAGGGGGTCGCCGAGGGGGGCGGTGCGGATGAGTGTGACGCGGGTGCCGGCGAGCAGGCCCATTTCGCGGAGGCGGATAAAGGCGGAGCCGGTCTTGGGGAACTCGCGGACGGTGGCGGAGGCGCCGACGGGAAGTTCGGAGAGCTTGATCGAGGCGGCCATAGCGGCGGTCAGCGCCGGGCGATTTCCTCGACGAGGATGTTCTCCGCGGCGCCGTGGCTGAGCGCAATGCGGTTGCCGTTCACGGAGCAGAGAATGGTGCCGTTGCCGGAGACTTTGGTGACGCGGGCGGATTCGCCGAAACCCATCTCACGAACGCGTTGGCAAAACTGGGGGTCGCCTTTCAGCTCACAGACCCGGCCGACGGAGCCAGCGGCGAGCTGACAGAGCGGAAGGCGGTGGTGGAGCGTCGGGTGAGTCATGGGCGTGACGAGCGGTTGAACTGAGACTCGGTTTCAGTCGCGGAGCAAGGAAAACGTCGGGAGGTGGGAGCGGAAAGACGCTAGGGGATTTTTTCAGGTGTGGATGCGTCCGGATGTTTCGAGTGGATCGGGTGCGGCGGAGGGGCCTCGGGCGGGCGACCGCGAGGAGTGGGGGCGGACGGGGCTGGGCGCCGGGGAACGCGCGGGTGTGAAGGGGGCATAAAAAAGGCGCGGGTGAACCGCGCCTGGAGCTTTTGGGACAAACGGGGCCGCTCCTAGCGGCGGCGGCGTTTGACGGCGAGTTGAGCGCCGCTGTAGCGGACGAGGTTTTGGAGGTGCTCGTATTGCTGTGGGTCGATGTCCTTGGCGGCCTTGAGTTCGTCCTCGGCGCGTTTGAGCGCAGCCTCGACGGCGTTTTCGTCGATTTTTTCCTCGGTGATGGCGTTTTCGGCGAGGACGTGGATGTGATCGCCTTCGATTTCGGCGAAACCGCCGCTGACGGCGAGCAGTGAGGTCAGGCCGTTTTTCGTCACGCGCAATTCGCCGTGCTCGATTTGGGTGAGCAACGGAATGTGGCCGGGGAGAATTCCGATTTCACCGGAGGTCGTCGGGATGACGACGGTGTCGATGGTGTCGGAATAGACCCGGGCCTCGGGCGTGACGATTTCGAGCGTGAGAGCCATGACGGATTATTTCTTCGCGGCGGCGGCGATGACTTCGTCGATGCCACCCTTCATGTAGAAGTCACCTTCGGCGATGTGGTCGAGTTCGCCGTCGAGGATCATCTTGAAGCCGCGGACGGTTTCCTTGACGGGCACGTATTTGCCGGGCGTGCCGGTGAAGACTTCGGCGACGGCGAACGGCTGCGAGAGGAGGCGCTGGATTTTGCGGGCGCGGTAGACGGTCTGTTTGTCCTCGGGGGAAAGCTCGTCGAGACCGAGAATGGCGATGATGTCCTGGAGATCCTTGTAGCGCTGGAGGATGCGCTGGACTTCGCGGGCGACCTTGTAGTGTTCCTCCCCGACGATGTCGGCCTGGAGGGCTTTGGAGACGGAAGCGAGCGGGTCGACGGCAGGATAGATGCCGAGTTCGGCGATGGAACGTTCCAACACGATGGTGGAGTCCAAGTGGGCGAAGGTGTTGGCGGGTGCGGGATCGGTGAGATCGTCCGCGGGCACGTAGACGGCCTGAACGGAGGTGATGGAACCCTTCTTCGTCGAAGTGATGCGCTCCTGGAGGAGGCCCATCTCGTTGGAGAGCGTCGGCTGGTAACCGACGGCCGAGGGCGAGCGACCAAGGAGTGCGGATACCTCGGAACCGGCCTGGGAGAAGCGGAAGATATTGTCGATGAAGAGGAGCACGTCCTGGTTCTTCTCGTCGCGGAAATATTCGGTCATCGCGAGGGCGGAGAGGGCGACGCGCATACGGGCGCCCGGGGGCTCGTTCATCTGGCCGAAGACGAGGGCGACCTTGGACTTGCTGAGGTCCTTTTGGTCGATGACGCCGGCCTCGGACATTTCGTGGTAGAGATCGTTGCCCTCGCGGGAACGTTCGCCGACGCCCGCGAACACGGACATACCGCCGTGGGCTTTGGCGATGTTGTTGATGAGTTCGAGAATGACGACGGTTTTGCCGACGCCGGCGCCGCCGAAGGCTCCGGCTTTGCCGCCCTTGATGAAGGGGCAGATCAGGTCGATGACCTTGATGCCGGTCTCGAGGATTTCGGCCTTGGTGTTCTGCTCGGTGAGCGTGGGGGCCGGGCGGTGGATCGGGTATTTCTTGTCGAATTTGACCGGGCCCTTGCCGTCGACCGGGTTGCCGGTGACGTCGAAGATGCGGCCGAGGACGCCGTTGCCGACGGGGACGGAGATGGGTGCGCCGGTATCGAGGACGGGCATACCGCGGACGAGGCCCTCGGAGGAGGACATCGCGATGGCGCGGGCGACGCCGCCGCCGAGGTGCTGTTGGATCTCGAGCGTCAGCGTTTCCTTTTTGCCGTTGACCTTGAAGTCGATCGTCAGGGCCTGATAGATGGGCGGGATGGCGTTTTCCGCGAACTGGACGTCGACGACGGGGCCGATGACTTGGACGATTTTACCGGTGTTGCTCATTTGAGAAAGGGTCGAGGGAAAGGTGGGCGCGAGAAGGGCGAGGGAAGATTAGGCGGCGAACTGGGCGGCGGCGATTTCGAGGATTTCCTGGGTGATGCCGGCCTGACGGGCTTTGTTGTATTCGAGCGTGAGTTCGCCGAGGAGTTTGGTGGCGTTGTCCTTGGCGGTCTTCATGGCGACCATGCGGGCGCTGTGCTCGGACGCCTTGGCGTCGATGGCGTGCTGGAAGATTTCGCGGTTGATGTAGAGGGGCAGGAGCGCATCGAGGACGGAGGAGGCGTCGGGCTCGAAGAGCATCTGGTTGTCCGGGGCTTTCGCGGTGGTGGACGGGGCGGCGAGTCCGGCGTCGGAACGCAGATCGGCAATGACCTCGTGCACGCTGGTGAGCGGCAGGAGGGTCATCACGGTGGGGGCCTGGATGAGGGTGTTGCGGAAGCGCGGCCAAATGACTTCGACGGTGTCGACGACGCCCTCGAGAAACTGTTTCACCATGAATTCCGCGACGACCTTGATGTCGGCGAAGCTGGTGCGGTCGTTCGCGGGGAAATCGGCGAGGAGGTCGCGGTGGGTGCGGGCGATGAACTGGGTGCCCTTGCGGCCGATGACGGCGTATTTTGCGGGGGTCTTGATGTCGGTGACGACCTTCAGGACGTTGGAGTTGAGGGGGCCGCAGAGGCCTTTGTCCGACGTGATAAGAATAATGCCCCGGGTGCGGATCTCGCGCTTGGCAAGGAAGGGATGTTGGGCTTCTTCGACGCGGTCGGCGATAGCCGCGAGCATCTTGGCCATGAGCTCGGCGTAGGGGCGGCCAGCGAGGGCGGCGGCCTGGGCCTTTTTCATCTTCGAGGCAGCCACCAGCTCCATCGCCTTGGTGATTTGGCGGGTGTTCTTGACCGACTTGATGCGTCGGCGGATGTCGCGGGTAGAGGCCATGGAGGATTATTTATGATTTAGGGTTGATGATCGGTGATGGGCGGAGCGGCGGAAGCGGCGTCCGGGGCGTCATCGTTTATCCCTCATTCATCGTATCGAGATCAGGCGGCGAAGGTCGGCTTCCACTCGTCGCAGGCGGCCTGGAGTTTGGTCTCGAGGTCCTTGTCGAGCGCGGCCTTGGTGCGGATTTCCGTGAGGAGGGCGTCTTTGCGGGTGGTGAAGAATTCCTTGAGCGAGGCGGCGGCAGCGACGGTCTTGCGGGTTTCGATGGTGTCGAAGTAATTCTTCTGCATGGCGAAGAGGACGGCGACTTGGAGCTCGATCGGCGCGGGGCTGAGGGCGGGCTGCTTGAAGAGTTCGACGATGCGGGCGCCGCGTTCGAGCTGGGCCTTGGTTTTGGCGTCAAGGTCGGAGCCGAACTGGGCGAAGGCGGCGAGTTCGCGGAACTGGGCGAGTTCACCCTTGAGTTTACCGCCGACCTGCTTGGTGGCCTTGATCTGCGCGGAGGAACCGACGCGGGAGACGGAGAGACCGACCGAAACAGCGGGACGGATACCTTGGTTGAAGAGATCGGTTTCGAGGAAGATCTGGCCGTCGGTGATGGAGATGACGTTCGTCGGGATGTAGGCGGAGACGTCGCCGGCCTGGGTCTCGATGATGGGGAGCGCGGTGAGCGAGCCCTTGCCGTCGAGGCGCGCGGCGCGCTCGAGGAGGCGTGAGTGGAGATAGAATACGTCGCCGGGATAGGCTTCGCGGCCCGAGGGACGTTTCAGGATGAGCGAGATTTGGCGGTAGGCGACGGCGTGCTTGGAGAGATCGTCGTAAACGATGAGGGCATCCATGCCGTTTTCCATGAACCATTCGCCGATGGCCGCGCCGGAGAACGGGGCGAGGTATTGGTTGGCGGGGTTGTCGGCCGCGGGGGCGCAGACGATGATGGAGTATTCGAGGGCACCGGCCGCCTCGAGGGCGGACATGGTGCGGACGATGTTGGAGTTTTTCTGGCCGACCGCGACGTAGATGGAATAAACGGGGCGGAACTTCGGATCTTTGCTGGCGAGACCGACCTTATTGATCTTCGCCTGGTTGATGATCGTATCGATGCAGATCGTGGTTTTACCGGTGCCGCGGTCGCCGATGATGAGTTCGCGCTGGCCACGGCCGATCGGGATCATGGAGTCGATTGCCATGATGCCGGTGAAGAGCGGCTGGTTGACGGATTTGCGCGCCATGATGCCGGGCGCGATTTTTTCGACGGGATAGAATTCGGTGGAGGCGATGGGGCCTTTGCCGTCGACGGGATTGCCGAGGGCGTCCACGGCGCGGCCGAGGAGGGCTTTACCGACGGGGACGGAGAGGAGCTTGCCGGTGGTCTGGACCTGGTCGCCCTCCTTGAGGGAGGAGACGTCGCCAAGGACGACGCAGCCGACTTCGTCTTCCTCGAGATTGAGCGCGATGCCGATGGCGCCGCCAGGGAACTGGACCATTTCATTATACATCACCTCGGAGAGGCCGTCGATTTTGGCGACGCCGTCGGCGACGGTGCGAATGGTGCCGGTGTTCTTCTTGACGGCCTTGCTGGAGAGCTTGGCGATCTGTTGTTCGATTTGGTCGAGGACGGTGCTCATCGGGAAAGTGGTGGGGGGAAGGGCGCGGAGCGCGAGGCGGTTGAGAAAAATTTAGACGGCCGCCGCGAGGGTCGCGAGTTGGCCGGCCACGGAGGATTCGTAGGTGTCGTCGCCGACGCGGACGCGCAGACCGGCAACGAGCGCGGCGTTGGGCTTGGCGGTGGCGGTGACGGGTCGGGCGTATTTTTTGGTCATGGCCGCGGCGATGGTGGCGAGGGTGGCCTCGCTGATGGAGCCGGCGTGTTCGACCACGGCGCGGCTGCGGGCGAACTCGGCGGCGACGAGGCGCTGGTAGGCTTTGAGGACCGCGAGGGTGTTCGCGGGGCGATGCTTCTCGATGTATTCGAGGACGCCCGAGACGCGGTCGGCGGACAGCGCACCCTCGACGACGCTCAGTTTGAAAAACTGGCGGGAGAGGAGCTGGATTTGTTTTTTACCGGAAGCCATGACGGGGAGCGGAGAGCGGAGAGTCTAGAGCGGAGAGCCCGAATTAGACGCTGGTGAGCTCGCGGGAGGCGGCGTCGTTGTAAGAAGCGCGGTCGGCGTCGGTGAGTTTCTTGGCGAGGACGCGCTCGGTGGTGATGACGACGAGGCGGGCGATCTCGGCGCGGGCGTCGGCGAGCATTTTTTTGTGCTCAAGCTCGATGGCCTGCTGGGCTTTGGTGACGGTATCGGCGGCGCGGGCGATAGCGTCGGCTTGTTGTTTGTCGGCGAAATCTTTCGCGGACTTGCGGGCGTCGTCGATGATGCGGGTGGCCTCGGTTTGGGACTTCTTGACGAGGGCGGCGCTCTCCTGCTGGGCGGCGGCGAGTTTGGCCTGCATCTCCTCGGCGTATTTGAGGCCGGCGCCGATTTTCACCGCGCGCTCTTCCATGGCGGCGATGGTGGGCTTGATGCCGAATTTGTAGAGGACGGCGAGAACGATCAGGAAGCTGAACGTCTGGATGGCGACGTATTTCCAATCGAGGCCGAATTTGTCCACGAGACCGGGCTCGGCGGTGTGGGCGTGAGCTTCGACGGCGGCGGCGAGGAAGAGAGGCAACGTCATGACGGGGAGGCGGGAAAGGGAATGGCGGCGCGGAAGAACCGCGCCGCCGGTGCGGAAAACGGGCGATTACTTGGCGAGGAACAGCGCGAGGATACCGAGACCTTCGGCGAGCGCCATACCGATGATGGCTTGGACAAGGATCTTGCCGGAGGCCGCGGGATTGCGGCCGACGGCTTCGGCGGCTTTCTGGCCGATGAGCGCGACGCCGATGGCGGCGCCGAGGAGACCGAACGCGCTGGTGATGTTGCCTTGGATTTCAGCGATGAGGTGGAGCATGTGGATGTGGGTTGGTTGTTGGATTTCCGTCGTGCGCACGCGAGGCACGCTCCCGACGGGAGAGGGTGATCGGTTAGTGATGGGCTTCGGGGGTGTCGCCGTGGGCGGCGTCTTCGGCGTGGTCGTCGCCGTGGTTACAAAGCAGGCCGATGTAAACGGAGGTAAGCAGCGTGAACACGAGGGCCTGAATCAGGCCGACGAGGAGCTCCATAAAATAGAAGCCGAAGAAAAAGCCGGTGCCGTGGAGGAGGTTTTCGCCGCCGAAGACGTTGCCGAAGAGACGGACGGAAAGCGTGAAGGGGCGGATGGCGATGGAGAAAACCTCGATGAGGCCGACGGCGAGAAACACGAGGGCAAGAACCGGATACAACCAACCGGGGGTTTCCTTCTTCTCGGCCTTGTTGCCGAAGAGGTCCCAGAGGATAAGTTTCGTGCCGGCGATCTTGAAGACGATGATGAGCCAAGCGCCAAAGGAAATGAGCGCGAGGGCGATGGTGCCGTTGAAGTCCGAGTTGTGGGGCCGGATCAGCGGGCGGGTGAGGTGAAAATGCCCCGCGGCGTCGGTGGTGCCCCAGCCCATGGTGCCAACGCCGGGAAGGAGGCCCATCCAGTTGTGGAAAAGGATGAAGATGAAAAACGTGACGAGAATAGGGAACGCGAGGGGGAAGGCCTTTTTCCCGACAATCGGTTCGAGGAGGTCACGGAGCGCTTCGATCAGGGATTCGACGACGGCCTGCCCCTTGGTGGGAAGGATGCGCGGGGTGCCCACCAGATAGAGGATGAGCGCGACGAGGAGGCCGGAAATCATCCAGCCCGTGAACATGCTATTGGTGATCGCCCAGCCTCCGCCGAAGTCGATGAGCTTAGCCGCACGGGGTGCCACGTCCTCCGCGAAGGCGGTGGGCGTGAGAGCGAGTGGAGCGAGGAGAGTGGCGAGTTTGGTGCCTCGGGACATGCGGCGTGGAACAGTGGTGACCGGGAAGAAAGGGACGAGCAAAGAGGAGCGCCGGGCCTTCCGTCAACCTCTGAGATGGGCCGATTTCTGACGGGGGTGACAAATTAGGGGCGCCGGGTTTGGCGGGCGGCGTACTTATGGGAGGGGGGCGGGGATCGCCGGCAGGGGGGAGGGAGGTGTTGGAACCGAGGGGCGGGCGATGAGGGAGTGATAGCTGGGGGCGCGGCTTTGGAAGACGGTTTCGTGTTCGAACGCCCACGGTTCGCCGGCGGACTCGCCGGCGGCGTTGACGAGGGCCCAGTGGGGATGGGAGGCAAAGACGATTTTTGTATCGTCGTAATAGGGGGTGAAGTCGGTGCGGAAATAGAGCCGGGTGCCCTCCCCTGCCCTCGCCGCCACCGCGGTGAGGAAATCGGGCTGCATGATGCGGTGCTTATGGTGGCGCAATTTGGGCCAGGGGTCGGGAAAAAGAACGAAGAGCCGCGAAAGGGTCGCATCGGCCGGGAGCATGTCGAGGAAGAGCCGGGCCTCCGCGTGGATGAAATGGAGGTTGGGGAGGCGGGCGCGGTCCCGTTTGCGGAGGGCGCGGCCGATCCGTTCGCTGACAATATCGATGCCGATGCACAGTTCGTCGGGGTGGGCCTGGGCGTAGGCGGTCAGGAAGTGGCCGTGGCCGCAGCCGATTTCCCAAGTGAAGCGGGCCCGGGGCGGGAGGATTTTTTCCTGGCAGGCGCGGAGGTCGCGGCGGCGGGCCTCCATCAGGGCGAGAAACTGGGCGGTGCGAACGGGATTTTCCACGGGAGAAGGGCGGCGAGAAGTGGGTGGA
>JBIKOK010000326.1:0-6032 GCA_044358025.1 Opitutaceae bacterium | reverse complement strand
CGGGGGGGCTTACTCCCCTGCCCTGCCCGCTTGGATGAAAATCATTAAAACCCCTATATCAGAAGGGTTTACGCCACTAATGCGACTGGCCTGACCGAGCGTGAGCGGCTTGATTTCCGTGAGTTTGAGGGCGCTTTCGCGGCGTAAACCGCGGAGGCTGAGGTAGTCAAAGTTGGCGGGAACGCGGATTCGATCGATCTGGGAAAGTTTCTCGATGTGGCGTGCTTCGCGGGCGAGATAGCCTTGGTAACTGACGCGATAAAGCGCCTCGTCGCGGATGGCCGCGGAAGCTTGGGTGAGGCCCTCCGGGAGGCTGGCGGAGGCACGGTCGCGCCGGATAGCATCGCCCCATGTACCGCCGTGGGTGCGGTGGGTTTCGAGGAAATCCACCCACTGGGTGATCTCGGCCATTTTTTGGCGGATCCGGGCGAGGCGGGAGGGCGAAAGGAGTCCGTGGGCGGAGGCGTGGTGCACGAGGCGGCTCTCCGCGCTGCCGTGGTTGAAGAGCAGGCGATGTTCGGCGCGGCTGGTGAACATGCGGTAGGGTTCGTTCGTGCCCTTGGTGACAAGGTCATCGATCAGGACGCCGATATAGGCTTCGTGGCGCTGGAGGATGAGCGGGGCCCCTCCCCTCCCCTTGTTGACGGCGTTGACCCCGGCGATCAGGCCCTGGGTCGCGGCTTCCTCGTAGCCGGACGTGCCGTTGATCTGCCCGGCGAAAAAGAGGTTTTCGACCTTTTTGGATTCCAGGGAAGCCAGGAGCTGCGTGGGTGGGGCGAAGTCGTATTCGACGGCGTAGGCCGGCCGGAGGATTTGGGCGTTTTCCAGGCCGGGGATGCTGTGCACCATTTGGACCTGGACGTCGAACGGCAGACTTGTTGACAAGCCATTCACATAGAATTCGTCGGTCGCCCGGCCCTCCGGCTCGAGGAAAAGCAGGTGCCGGGGCTTGTCGGCAAAGCGCACAAATTTGTCCTCGATACTGGGGCAGTACCTGGGGCCGATGCCGGCTATCTCGCCGCTATACATCGCGGACAGGTGGAGGTTGGCGTGGACGAGCTGCGCGGTCTCGGCCGTGGTGTAGGTCATCCAGCAGGAAACTTGTTCACAACCGGGCGTCCAGCCGAGGCGGCGCTCGCCGGTTTGTTCCACGTGGAACAAATCCTGGGGGTCCCGGGTGTCGTGGAATGCGAAGAGCGTGGGCTGGGGGTCGCCCTTTTGCTCTTCCATGCGGCTGAAATCGAGGCTGCGGCCGAGCAGTCGCGGGGGCGTGCCCGTTTTGAGGCGGCGGAGTTCGATTCCGGCCTCGAGGAAGCTGGCGGACAGGGTTTTGGCGCTGAAGTCGCCCAGTCGGCCGCCTTCGTTCTTGTTTTGGCCGATGTGCATCAGGCCGCGCAGAAAGGTGCCGGTCGTGACGACCACCGTGAGGCTCCGAAACTCGATGTCGAGATTGGTGCGGCAACCGACGACCTTGCCCTGTTTGAAAATCAGGCCCGTGACCGTCGCTTGGAAGATCTCAAGGTTCGGCTGAAGTTCAAGGGTGTGCTTCAGGCGGAACTGGTAGGCTTTCTTGTCGCACTGGGCCCGGGGAGACTGGACGGCCGGGCCTTTGGATTCGTTGAGCAGGCGAAACTGAATGCCGGTGACGTCGGTGTTGACGGCCATCTCGCCCCCGAGCGCGTCGATTTCGCGGACCATCTGGCCTTTGGCGAGGCCGCCGATGGCGGGGTTGCAACTCATTTGGGCAATGGTGTCGATATTGCCGGTCAGGAGGAGGGTGGAGGCGCCCATGCGGGCGGCGGCCAGCGCCGCCTCGACACCGGCATGGCCGGCGCCGCAGACAATCACGTCGTAGATTTTACCGCTATGAAACATCGGATCGGTGGGAAAATTGCGGCGGACGTTGCGGGCTCCGGTGGCAGAGGGCAAGGGCGCTATTTTCCAATACAAAACGTCGCGAAGAGCGCATCGAGCATACGCTCGTTGTCGACCTTGCCAGAAATCTCCCCGTAGGCCGCCAACACCCCCCGGAGGTCACTGGCTAACAACTCGACGGCCGTGCCGTCCGTGAGTTTCGCCAGCGCTGCCGCCAGAGCCTCCCGGGCCTGGCCGAGAGCGTGGGCATGGCGGGCGTTAATCGCGATCAGATCATTTCCGGTGTCTTTCTGGAATGAATCAGCGAAGCGGGTGATCGCGGCGGTCAGCGCGTCGAGTCCGGCGCCGGTGAGCGCCGAGACGGCCAGCGTCGGGAATCCAGAGAAGTCGTTTTGGGAGGAAGTGCATTTACCTAAGTCACTCTTATTAAAGATAATTATGGAATTTGAAGCCTGGGCCAAGCCGTTCAATTCGGGTGGGAGGACGGGGGCCAACTGATCGGCGGCAAAGACGAGGAGAAAGAGGTCGGCCTCGGCGGCGCGTTCGAGGGTTTTCAGCATGCCGAGTTTTTCCAGGGGGGCAGGGGAGGGGTTGAGGCCGGCGGTATCAATGACGCGCAGGCAGTGGGGCCCGACAAGGATGCGCTCCTCGATGAAGTCCCGGGTGGTGCCGGGTTCCGGGCTGACGAGGGCGCGTTCGGAGCCGACGAGGCGGTTGAGGAGGCTGCTTTTGCCGACGTTGGGGGCGCCGACGATCACGGTCTTGATGCCATCGCGGAGCATCTGGCCGTAGTGGCTTGTCGCGAGCAGGCGGTCGGTTTCACGGGTCAGTTGGGTGAGCTCACGGGCGACCAGGACGCGGTCCTCGGGGGGTAAATCCTCGTCAGGGAAGTCGATATAGGCCTCCACGCGGGCCAAAACCTGCAATAAACGGTCTATAAGCGCGTTCATTTGGCGGCCCAGGGAGCCCCGGAGCTGCTGGTTGGCCGCGGCGAGGGCCTTTTCACTCCGCGCGTGGATCAGATCCATCACGGCTTCGGCCTGGCTCAGGTCCATCTGGCCATGGAGAAACGCGCGTTGGGTAAACTCGCCCGGTTCGGCCGGACGACAGCCGCGCGCGAAGAGATCCTCGAGGATTTTCTGGGCGATAAACGGATTTCCGTGACAGGACACCTCGAGGGAGTCTTCGCCGGTGTAGGAGCGCGGGCCCGCGAAAAACGTGACCAGAACGTCGTCCACGACGACACCGGCCCGGTCGCGGTAGTCGGAGTGGGTCGCGACGCGGGGCGGGGGCGTGGCGCCGAAGATCTCGCGGGCCAGCCTAGCTGTATCCGGACCGCTGGCACGGACGACCGCGATGGCGGCGGTCCCCACGGGGGTGGCAAGGGCGGCGATGGTGTCGGTCGGGCGTGGCATGTGGCGGGGGCGCACGCTTCGCGGGCCCCCGCTCCAAGTCAAACGTGCGTCACCGGACAGCGCGCGGCGTCCGCCGGCCGTCCGACCCCCGGCGCGGCGGACTAGCGGGCGCCCACCACGAGCGGGGCGACGCGCGTGTCGTCGATGACCTTGTCGCCGGGGTAGACGACGACTTGGGCGCCTTCGGCGAGGCCCTCGAGCACTTCGGTCTCGACGCCGTTGCCCCGGCCGACCTGGACGAGGCGCAGGCGGGCGCGGCCGCCCTCGATGACAAAGGCCTGCCAGACGCCGCCGCGTTGAAAGAGGGCGCCGGCGGGCGCCCGCAGCGCGGCGGCGTTTTCCCACGTTACGATCCGGGCCTCGACGCGATAGTTGTCGCCCAGCGTGGGCCGCTGCGCGACGCCGTCCGTGAAATCGGCGACGACGTAGACGCGCTGCTCCTCGACGCCGAGGGCGGAAATTTTGGTGAAGGCCGACGGTTCGACGTGGCGCACACGCGCGGCGAGCGCGCCGGCGCCGCCCCATTGTTCAAGCAGCACGCGCGCCCCGGGGCGGACGGCCACGCCGTCACGGGAGAGGACTTCGATGCGTACCTCGAGGTCCGTGGGATCGCCCACTTCCAGCAAGGGAAAACCGCCGGGCACGACGCGGGCGCTCTCCTGGATGACGCGCAGGATTCGTCCGCTGACCGGCGAGGTGATGACGAGGGGTTCGGCGGAGGCGGCTCCGCCCCCGGCGCCGCGCGACAAGATGGCCTGGGCCTGCTGCAATTCGAACTGGGCGATCTTGACGGCGAACTCGGCCGTCCGTTCGTCCTGCTGGGCGGCGGTCGCCCGCATCTGGGCGCCGTCGAACTCCTGTGCGGACAGAACTTTTTGGGTGAACAGCTGTTCGAGGCGCTGGAAATCGTTGGAGAACATTTTCGCGGCCGCCAGCGCGCGCTCCCTTTGCGCGAGCGCGGCGTCGCGGTTCGCCTCGGCCGCGCGCACCCGCGCCTCGGCCTGCGCCTGACCGCGCGCGTCGAGAAAATCGGCGCCGCCCGTCTCCAACGTGGCCAACACCGTCCGGCCGGCTTCGACGACGGCGCCGGCCTTCCAGTCGATGCGCCGGAGCTGGCCCGCGACGGGGGCGGAGACGACGTAACGGTTTTTTACCCGGGTCATGCCCTCTTCATCGACGGTGACGACGAGGGGACCGCGGGTGACACTGCCGGCTTCGACGGGCGTGGGGCGCGGCCACAAGCCGACGACGATCAGGGCGACGAGCAGCAGGAGGCCGGCCAGCGGCAACTGGCGGCGCCAGGCGGGCGGGCCGCCTTTTTTGGCGGCGGGCGAGGGCAGGGGGGCTTGGTTCATGCGAAGGTGGACGAGGGATCAGTCGAGGGCTTTGAGGGCGCTCACGAGATTGATGTCGGCGAGCTTGCGCGCGGCGAACAGCGCGGACAATGCCGAAGCCAGCGCGACCACGAGCACGGCGAAGGCATAGTTCGATGCCGTCAGCACGAGCGGCAGCCGCACGGTCTCGGTGTTGACGGACGCGAGGATACCCTTCGCGAAGCCGGAGCCGATGACGAGGCCGATGGGGAGGGCGACGACGGTGAGCAGGACGAGTTCCCCGACCAGCACGGCGCCGACCTCGCCGCGGGTGAACCCGAGTACGCGCAGGGTGGCGAGCTCCCGGGCGCGCTCGGAGAGCGAGATGCGCGCGCTGTTGTAGATGATGCCGAAGGCCACGATGGTCGCGAAGACCAGATACATATTCTGGAGCAGCCCGATGCTCTCGGCGGTGGTCTTGCGGAAACCGTCGCGTATCGAGTTCTTGATCACACAACCGGCGACGCGCGGGGTGTTCTTCACCGCCGCGAGAAAATCGGGCCAGAGGCCGGCGTTGACGACGAGATGGGCGCCGCTGATGCGGTCGCCCTCGAGCAGCAGGCGGTTGAGCGCGTGCAGCTCCATATAGGCGGCCATGCCGGCGAAATCCTCCGCGAGGCCGACGATGGGCACGGCCAGTTCCCGTTCGCGGCCCTCGAGGACCTTGGCGATGACCTCGTCGCCGGGGCGCACGTGGAGGATATCGGCGAGTTTGGCGGAGATGACGATGCCGCGGGCCGGGAGGGTGAGCTGGCGCGGCTCCGCGTCGATGACGCGGCTGAGGGTGCCGCGCGCGGGCAGGCCCTGAAGGGTGAGGCGGCGCATGACCGGGCCGGCGCGAAGTTCGATGGGCACGTAGCGGAACGGTTCGGCGAGTTCGACGCCGGGCAGGTGGCGGAAATCGGCGATGGCGCGGGCGGGGCCCGGCTCGACGAGGGTGAGGGTGACGGTTTGCCGCTGCACGATGTCCCACTGGAAATCGATCACGTAGGTGACTCCGTCGCGAAACGAGTTGGGCACGATCAGAATACCGGTGGCGAGGGCAAGGGCGAGGCAGGTGAGGCCGCTGCGGACCGGGCGCCGCTCGATGTTGCGGAGCGCCATGCGGAACGAGGCGCTGAACCAGCGGGCGCCGCCGAGGCGCTCGATGAGCGCGGGCCGGAAACTGGCGGGTGCCTCGGGGCGCATCGCTTCGGCGGGGGGCAGGCGGACGGCGCGCCGTACCGCGCCGGCGACGCCGGCAAACGCGGCGAGGGCGCTCACGCCGGCGGCCGCCACGAGCACGCGGGAGTCGAGGACGAAGTCGAGCTGCGGGAAACGGAAGAACAAGTGATACATCTCGACGAGGCGGTGCCCGAGGACAATGCCG
>JBIKOK010000265.1:0-9107 GCA_044358025.1 Opitutaceae bacterium | reverse complement strand
CGACTTTACGGTCGCGAACTGCTGGCGCACGTCCGGCTGTCTCTACGACACCACCGAGCACCTCTATTACCGCGACAGCACCTATTTCACCAAACGTGAAGCCAACGGCGCGAAAGCCTTCTGGAGCCGGGGCAACGCCTGGATGATGGGCGGTCTCGTCCGCATCCTCCAATACCACCCGAAACATCATCCCTCCCACCGGCGATTCAAAACCCAGTTTAAAGAAATGGCCGCAAAGGTCCTCACCTGCCAGCAGCCCGACGGGCTCTGGCGCGCCAGCCTGCTCGACCCCGCGAGCTTCCCGCTGCAAGAAACCAGCGACTCCGGCTTCTGCACCTAGGCCCTCGCGTGGGGCGTCAACACCTAGGCCCTCGCTTGGGGCATTAACACCTATGCCTTCGCGTGGGGCGTCAACACCGACCTCCTCGATCGCGCGACCTACGCTCCCGCCCTGCGCAAAGCCTGGTCCGCCCTCGTCGGCTGTGTCGTCCCCGGCGGCAAACGCACGCACGTGCAGCCCATCGGCGCCGACCCGCCCCCCCACCGCCGACGCCACGGAAGGTTGCGGCGTAGGGGCCTTCCTCCTTGCCGGCAGCGAGGTCTACCGGTTGACGAAGTAGCGATCCTCGGTCGGACGCGCCCCGGAGAAACGCCCGCGGCGCCGTCGCGCACCGCACCCGCTCGCCCGACCGCGAGGGCGGTGCGAAGCCTCACTGCGCCCCGGCGCCGGGCACGCGGTGGATCGTGCCCGTGATCACACGGCTGACCTCGACCCCGGTCGCGTCCTGCATGCGGCATGTCAGCTCGATGATGGTGGCCGGGGCGAGGTTCGGGAGGGTGAGGCGGAGCTTGCGGGGGTCCGCGAGGACTTCGGCGCGGGTGACGGCGAGCGCGTGTTCGTTGACGCGCGGGCTGCCGTAGTTGGCGCTGCGCTTGAGTTCCCAAACTTTCACGACGTAGCGCTCGGCGTCCGTGGCACTGGCGGCCGTCAACGGCTCGCTAAAGGTGAGCTCGATGCCGCCGGCGATGATGTGCCACGCGGTCGGCAGCGCGGCCGGTTGGCCGGTGGGGCGCAGGCGGTAGAAGCCGCCTTCCTGCTCGGTCTGCGACGTGGCCCACGCCGAGAGGCCGGCGAGGTAGAGCTGGCCGTTGGTCGGATGCACGCGGCCGCGCATGATCCCCGTGGGGAAATCCGGAATCGGCAGGCGGCAGAGCGCGCCTTGCGCGGTGTCGCCGGTACCGTCGGAGACAACAATCTCGATGCGGCCCTGGCCGTAGGAGAGATTGAGGAGCGCGCCGTTGAGGGTGCCCCATTTTTCGCTGTTGATCCAAACGAGTTCGGCGGGCGAGCGGTCGATGGCTTTGTCCACCCAGAGCAGCGGCGGGGCCATCGCGGTGTCGGCTGTGTCGGCGGGGGCGCCGTAGCTCCACATGTTGCCGAAAAACTTTCCGGGCGTAACGCGGTTGATGCGGTTCATCGGCATCCAGTGGCCCTCCTGGTCGGTGACGAAGAAAGAGCCGTCGGGGTTAAGGCACACGCCGTTGGCGGCGCGGAAACCGTTGGCGAGGATTTCGGTCTTCGCGCCGTCGGCGGAGATTTTCAACAAGGTGCCGTGCTGCGGTACGAGGGCGGTGCGGGCGTGGCGGGCGCTCTTCGCGTAGTAGAAATTTCCGGCGGCGTCGGTCTGCAGGCCCATCGCGAACTCGTGGAAGTGATCGGTGACCTGATGGTCACTGTTCACGTTCTCGTAAAAATCAGTCTCACCGTCGCCGTTGAGGTCGCGCAACCCGACGAGCTGATCGCGGCACGTCACGAAAATTTCGGTGCCGCGGAGCTTGATGCCGAGCGGTTGAAAGAGACCGGAGGCGATGCGCCTCCACGACACGGTGTCGGCGCCACCCTCGATGCCGTCGACGCGCCACACGTCGCCGTCCCACGTGCAGACCACGGCCTGCTTGCCGCCGGGGAGAAAATCCACGCCGCCCGGCCGCACGCGGGCGCGCCAGGGATTGCTCTGCGGCAAGGTGAAGCGCTCCCACGCAAACGCGCCCTTCGCATCGCTGCGCACGATGGGCGTATCGATGACGTCGGGCCAATGGGCGGCGCTGCCGCGCGTGAAGGCCGCGAGGTCCCGCGGCGCGGCGGCGCCGCCGGCCAAGGTATCGAGGGCCGCGGCGGCCGTGCCGGATTTCGCCAGCCGTACGGCGAGACGCAGCGGGGTCGCCGAGGCGGGAATGCGGAGCGTGATGAATTTCTCGTCGGGGACGGTCGCGACGGCGCGTGAACCGGAGAATGCGACGGCGGTGCCGGCGTTGGCGACGCGGACGAGGAGATCGCGGGAGGATCGGCCGACGTTGAGAGTGCGGACAAAGACGGGTTGCGCGGCGAGGGATTCGAGATCGTGGCTTTCGAGGATCGCGGCGTCACCGACGGTGTAGGAGATCACGGCGCGTTCGCCGGAGCGGTAGAGGCCGCGGTAGCGCTGCCATGCGCGCGGCAGCGAACCGTAGCGACGACCGTCGGGGCCGACGAAGCGCGGGTCGTCGAAAGTCCCCGTGGCGGGATTGGCCCAGCCGGGGCCGTCAGCGGTTTCGAACTGGAGATCGCCGATGGTGCGCGGATGGACGACGTGGCGGCTGTTGAAGTTGATGCCCTCCCAATCGATAAAGCCCTCGCCCGTCCACGCGCCGGCGACCCGCAGCGTGTCATGTTCGAAGGCGAGCCACGCCTTGCCGGCCGAGATCCCGCCCGGGCCGGCGCCGAGGCGAACGGCGATGCCCTTGTAGGCGAGGTTCGAGCCCGGGGCGATGGTGTCGAGCGCCTTGCCGGGCAGCTGGGTCGCGGCGGCGCGGCGGGCGGCGTCGGCGAGTTCAAACGTGCCGATGAGAAACGGACCGTAGTCCATCTCGCGCCACGGCTCGCGCTTCACGGGCGCGGGACCGACGGAATCGCCCTTGGGCAGGCCGGCGAGATAGGCGTCGGTGACGGTGACGAACTGCGACGGGTTGTTTTTCGCGAGGAAGGTCTCGCGGATGTAGTGAATGACGTCGTACTTCTCGCGCGGGACGAGCTGCGGCTGCGGGGCCATCAGGCGCCACCCGCGGGTGAGCGTCTGATACATCGTGTGCGGATCGGCGCCATGGGCGAATTTACCCTCGCCGAAACGCAGGGCGTTGGGGATGGAGCCGGGGAGATTCAGGTCGCCGTGGCAGGCGTGGCAGACGAGCTGGTAAATTTTTTCCCCGCGGGCGACGGAGGCTTTGTTCCAGCCGCGAATGAGCCCCGCGTGGTCGATCGTCTTCTCGTAGTCGGGCAACGCGGATTCG
Organism: Opitutaceae bacterium; assembly: GCA_044358025.1. GTDB lineage: Bacteria > Verrucomicrobiota > Verrucomicrobiia > Opitutales > Opitutaceae > GAS368. The sequence goes on along the minus strand of JBIKOK010000265.1, from coordinate 5,780 downwards.
GGCAGGAGCAGTGCACCCGGCGGCCGGCCCGCGTCCTGCGCGGAGAGGGGAGGCACCAGGCAGGCGCAACCGAAAGCGACTAAAAACCGAAACACCGCGCGGCAGGAAGGGGGCATGGAAACAGAAGGCGAAAAAACGGCCGAGGCGCGAGCGTGGACCGAGGGCAGTGCTTAAATTCCCACGCGCGCTTCGCCTCCGGAGGCGGGGCATCGGCGGCGGCGACGTGGCCACTGGGTGCTCAGGCGCGAACAAACGCCCACCAAGCTTCGCGGCCTCGTGGTCAAAAAAGCGGCGTGATCCGCGGCATCATGGTCGACGGAGTGGTCGTCCAGCGCGGCATCGCTTGAGGCAAGCTCGTCAGCACGGAAGAGATCCGCGCCAACGAAAAGAAACCTTTCAGCGGGGTCGCCGGGGCAAGACCGTGAACCAGATCACCGACCAGGGCGGCTCTTTTTGACGGACCGCCGCGCCGCCGCACGCGGACCGGTCTTACTTTTTCTCCGTCGCCCACAACGCCGCGCCGACGATGCCGGCATTGTTAAAAAACTCCGCCGGCAGCAACTTCGCGCGCGGCTTGATGAAGTTGAAAAACGTCGCGCGATTTGCGCTCACGCCGCCGCCGAGGACGATCAGCTCAGGCCACAGCAGCCGCTCGATCACCCCCACGTAGTCGTGCACGCGGCCGCCCCACTCTTTCCCCGAGAGATCTTTCTGATCGCGCACCGACGCCGCCCCGTATTTTTCCGCCGACTTGCCGTGCCTGCCCCACGGGAAATGCCCGATCTCCAGCGGCACGACGCCCCCTGGATAGGCGAGACACGAGCCGATGCCGGTGCCGAGGGTGAGCAGCAACGCCTTGCCCATAAAGCCGCGCCCGGCGCCGAAATGCCTCTCGGCGATGCCCGCCGCCGCCGCGTCGTAGATCATCGCCATGGGGCAACCGGTCGCCTCGCCGAAGCGCTTCGCGCCATCGCGGCCGATGAATTTTTCATGGAGATTCGCCGACGTCCAGATCGTCGCCTCTTCCACCACGCCGGGAAACCCGATGCCGATCGGTCCCTTCCATTTGAAATGCGCCGCCATCGCGGCCACCGACTCCGCGAGCTCGGCGGGCTTCTGCTGGTCCGAGGTTTCGATACGAAACCGCTCGCCCACCAATTTGCCGGTCAGGGTGTCCACGGGCGCGTCTTTGACGGCAGAACCACCGATGTCGATGCCGAGGGTTTTCAGAGGAGCGCGGGCGGCAAATGCCCGCTCCGTCCCTTGGCAACCCGCGTCTCTTTCGCCGTCGCACCCGCCTCCGCCCCCGGCGGCGCATCGTCGAGCGCGTGCCGCGCGGTGCAGCGGAGGGAACGCCCCGCGGCCGCCGTCGCAAGCCCGACCGTCAGCTCCACCGGATTGGCGCAGGCCTTCGCGCCGACTAGGTCGGATATCTTACACTCAAATTGATTAAAATTTTGGCCCAGAGGGCACGGAGCCAAGCCCACAGAGCACGCAGAGCAGAAAAGCTGTTTGGCTCCGTGTCCTCGGTTTGGGCCTCTGTGCGCTCTGTGAAAAATAATTTCTTCAGGAAAGTGTGATTGATGCAGGCTAGGCCGCACCGGCGCACTAGGTGGAGCAGGTTTGGCTTTATCGGAAAACTTCGGGAACGCCTTTCTCATCGGGCCACTTCGCCGACCGCGGATGTCACGGTGCAATCGCGCACATCCCGCACACTCAGGAAATACCGCCGCGCTTCCGCCGGCAATGTCGCCTGCACCCGCCCGCGCGCCGGCTCCCACGCCGCGGGCACTTCCGCCCACAACCACTTCGACGCGACGCCCGCGGCCTGCGTGAAATGGAGCTTCGCCTCCACCATCGCCGTCTGCGCCGTCACGCTCGCCGACACCGCCGCACCCTCGCGCCGCACTTCGCCGAAGACCGCGAGCGGCACGCCGCCCTTCAACACGGAATCGACGAACACGCCGATCTCCACCGGCTTCCAGCCCGCCGGGTGACTGTGGCCCATGCGCGGCTCGACGCGCAGGAGCGTCGGGCCCGCGCCCAATCCCGCCGAGCGCTGCCAGCTGTCGAGCTGGAAGAAGCGGTCGTTCGTGCCGTTCACCCAAAACATCGGCGCCTGCGCGCGCGCCAGCCGATGGCGCGGGTCCCACAGCTTCATCCAACTCGCCCCGGCCGCCGTCGCACTCTGCGCCCCGAAAACCTCGCTCTCATCGAGAAACCCGCAGCCATACACCGGCACGAGCGCCGCGAACCGCGCGTCGACCCCGGCCACCGCCGCGGTCAACACCCCGCCCCACGAAATCCCGGTGAGCCCGATGCGCCGCGCAGCCACGCCCGGCTGCGCGGCCAGCAGCGAGTGCGCCCGCATGATATTCGCGACGGCGTGATACATCCATTGGTCGCGCGGCGGTTTGTCGCCGAGCGCGAGGCTCGCGCCCCCATCCACCGGTCCGGCCCACGCGTGCCGCTCCCGGCCGGCTTTGTTTTTCGCCGGCACATTGCCGCCCGTATCGAGCGCGATCGCCGCATAGCCGCGCGCCGTCCAGAGTTTCACCCACTCGGGAAACGCCGTGCCGCCGCCGCCATGCACGAGCACCATGCCCGGCACCTTCTCACCCGCTGCCACCGTCGGCCGTCCAACGTAGGCGAACACCCGCGTCGGCTTCCCCTCGAATTCCGGCCCGTCGAAAAACAGCGCCTGCACGCCCTCGTGCGCCCACTCGTCCGCCGGCTGCGTGGCGGGCGCCTGCGCCAGCTCACGCACGTTCCACGCGCCCACCTCGCCGGCCCCCCGCGCGCTCTGACTCGCTGTCGTGAGCCCGATCGAGAGCCAGCAGAGCGCGGCAAACACAAATTTCATGGCGGCATCACAACCGTCTCCGCCGCCGTCGCAAGACCGGCCACAAACGCCGCGTCGGGCCCGGCCGGCGGACCGGCCGCCGCCTCAAAACGAAAACGTGTTCGTCAGAATATACTGCCGCGGATCCTGGTAGCGGTAGGTGAGCGGCACCAACGTGCGCGGGTTGATGTTGTTCACGACGAGTTCGCGCTGGTTGGTGACATTGTTGACGTTGAGTTGGATGCTCCACCGGATCTTCCGTGCCGTGAGGCTGCGGCTGTAGCCGAGTTGGAAATCGTAAACGCTCTGGTCCTTCGTCTCGACCATCGTCACGCGGTCGGAGATGCGACCGTTCCACGTGTCGGTCAACGTGCTGCCCGACGCGTAGGTGTAGTCGGAGCGCGCCCCGGCGATCCGGCCTTTGCGGATGCGCGTGCCCGCACCAACCGTAAGACCCTTGAGACCGCCTTCCTTGAATTCGTAGCGCGTACGCAGATTGAAATTATGCAGCGGGTCGCCGACGAAACGCTTTCCTTCGAACGTGTAGGGGTTGTCAAAGAAGAGGGCCTCGGCATCGGCGATCGCCTCGTTGATGCTGTCGGTGTTGAGGGTGACGTCGCCCGTCGTGAGCACTTCGGCGGGAGTCCGCCAATCGGAGAAATTCGCCGCCCGCTCGACGCCCGGCGCGGCCGTTTGCGTGAGGGAGAAGTCGCGATACTTCAGCCACTCGGGTTTGTAGCTGTCGATGTAGGACCGGTATTCCGTCGCCATATTGCTGCGGCGGGTATCGTTCTTGGAATAGTTGATCGACACGGACCAATTCGGGAGCGGCTGGCCGACGAGTTCAAATTCATGGCCGCGGCTCTCGGCATTCTGCATGTAGCCTTGGACCTGGTTCATGATTTGCCCCTGGCGCAAGGCGAAGGCCGAGCCGGCCGCATCCAGCGCCCCCGAGTTGCCGATCGCATTCCAGATATTGACGACGTTGGTCTTGTTGAAACCCGAGAAGCCAAACTCGTTCTTTGAGATGGTATGGAACTTCGTCGCGGTGAAATAGAGCCGGTTCCTGAGGAAGCTGAGCTTCACCCCGTAGTCGTTGGTTTTGCCCGAGGGGGCTTTCACGTAGTCGGCGATGGTCGCCTGCTCCGGACTGGCGGGTGTGATGAAGTTTGTGCCGGGAGTGCTGAGGCTGTTCGACGTGTTGTAGAACCCCGACAGCCATGACGTGACGTGCAACACTCCGCCAAGCGTCTGGGTTTGGCCCGCGAAGATACTCGGCTTCGCGGTCCGGGGATCGGCGGGCAACCAGACCCCGGTGTTGAGCGCCACCGCTTCGGACTCCGGATTGCGGTAGGCGAGGCCGTTCCAACTCTTCAAGCGGTCCTTGCGATAGCCGTAGGTGCCCACGAGCCGGTTCTTCAAGAGAAACGCCTGCACCACGCCCATGTAGGCGCCGGTGTCGCGGTCGACGAAGCCGATGTTCCCCTGCGCCCGGTTGAACTCCTGCATGTAGATGTCGCGCACCACGCCCGTGGCGGGATCCTGAAACTTCGTCGCGCCGGACAAATCGATCGGCGCCGGAATCCGAAAATTCGGATCGTTGAGCACGCTGAGGTCTTTGAGGTAGAAGCGCTGGAACGCTTGGTTGGATGCGTTCTCGGGTGTCGCATTGAACGCCCCGCCGCTCGTGAGCGACGTGCCCTTCATCCAATATTGCTGGAGGATCTGGCTGCGCGATTTCGTGTAGGCCAACTCGCCGAGCCCCGCCATCCGCAGCGTCGCGAGTTCGTGCAGCTTTTTCTCATACGAGAGCGCCATGCGGGCCTGCGTGACCTGCGAACTGGAGAGACGATGATCGGGTGAAACATCGATGTAATACTGGTTGGCGGCCGGCTTCAGCTGTCCGTTCGGCAGGTAGCGGTTGGTGTCGGCCGTGACGCCAAACCAATTCCACGTGGCGAGGTTGTGGGTGTCGTTCTGCACCGTCTGGCGGTTGAGGCCGAACTCGACGTTGAGGTCCTTCAGCAGTTCGCGCTGCAAGATCACCGAGCCAAAATTGGAATTGAAGCTACCGCGCGACCAATTGGCTTCCAGCGCCGCCTCCGGATTGCTCAACCCGCGGGCGAAATCGAGCCCTTGCACGCCGCCGGCCGGCGCCTCCGAGCGGGTGAAGTTCCGAAAATCCTGCGCGTTGGCGAAGCTGCTCGAAACCGCGACCCAGTTATTGGTGGTGATCTCGGTCACGCCGTTGACCTGGGTGGCGCCCGTGTCGCGAAACGCGTTGCCCGGCGTTCCGACCGCACCCGCCGCGAGCGCAGGATTGAAGTTGTTGAAAATCGGCTGCCCGCTCGCGTTCCACGTGGACGTCATGTCGAGGCCGAAAAACGGCCGGGGCACGAAGCGCTTCGCGTTGCCCCGCTCGAAGTCGGCCTTGAGCGTGGTCTTGCGATCGATCTGCCACTTGCCCGTGAGATAGAGGCGATCCTGATCGTTGTGGCCCGCCCGGCGCCACGACTCCTCGCGGCCCTTCAACACCGCGGCGCGCACCCCCAGCTTGTTTTTGATGAGCGAAAAATTGGCGTCCGCGATCCAGCGCTCGCCACCCCACGAATCGAGCCGGTTCGAAAGACTGTAGGTCGTCTTGTTCGTCTGCGCCTGCTTGCTCGCGATGTTGATGCGGCCGGCGGGCGAGCCAAAACCATAGAGGATGGAGTTGGGCCCGCGGGACACCTCCAGCCCCTCGATCATATACATGTCCACCTCGCCCGGTGCGCCGAAGAAATTGATGCTGCGCCCACCGCCCGGCAGGCCTCGGATGCGGATGCCGCGGATGCTGTCATTGTAGCCGTCGCCAACCGGTCCGGCGGTGCGGGCATCGTCGGTGTCCATCCGGGTGCCCACGCCGTATTCGACGGCGCTCTCGATATTGGTGGCCGCG
>JBIKOK010000064.1:0-30164 GCA_044358025.1 Opitutaceae bacterium | reverse complement strand
TGGGTCATGTGGGTCGCGGCCTTCGGCCTGACGCTGATCGTGAGTGCGTTGGCCACGGTCGGCAGCGTGCGCGGCCTGCTGGCGAAGGCCTTCGCGCTGATCGCGCTCGGCGGCTACGTGTTCGTGGCGTTCGACCTGTTTGCCCGCTCACAGATCGTGCTCCCGATGGCCGCGCCGCTGGGGGCGGCGCTGAGCACGAGCTTCATGGCGATCCTGTGGCAGCTCGTGGCCGAGGAAAAACAAAAGGGCCGCATCAAGGGGATGTTCGGCGCCTACGTCTCGCCGCAGCTCGTCAGCGCGATGGTCGAATCGGGCGACGATCCGCAGCTCGGCGGTCACGACGCCGAGATCACGGCCTATTTTTCCGACATCCAGTCGTTCTCCACGTTTTCGGAGAAACTCGGCTCCGGTCCGCTCGTGGAGCTGATGAACGAATACCTCACCGCGTGCACGGACATCGTGCAGGCGCAGGGTGGTACGCTGGACAAATATATCGGCGACGCCGTGGTCGCGATGTTTGGGGCGCCGATCCCGCTTCCGGACCATGCCTACCGGGCGTGCGTGACGACGCAGCTGGTGCACCTGAAGCTCGCCGAACTCCGGGCCAAGTGGCAGGCCGAGGTCGGCAAGTGGCCCGAGATCGTTTGGAAAATGCAGACCCGCGTCGGGCTCAACACCGGCGTCTGCATGATCGGCAACATGGGCAGCCGCACGCGCTTCAACTACACGATGATGGGGGACAACGTGAACCTCGCCGCGCGCATGGAATCCGGGGCGAAGAGCTGGGGCGTCTATACGATGTGCACGGAGGCGACGAAACTTGCCTGCGAGCAGTACGGCGGCGACCGCGTTATTTTCCGGCCGCTCGGCCGGATCGTCGTGAAGGGCCGGTCAACGGCCGTGCCGATTTACGAAATCGTCGGACTCAAGGAAAGCGTGACCGCGCCGACGCGGGAGTGCATCGCGCTGTTTGAGCAGGGCCTCGCGAAATACTGTGCGCGCGACTGGGACGGGGCGCTGGCGCTGTTTGCCCGCAGCCGTGAACTCGAACCCAACGTCCCGGGCAAGACCCCCGGGGTCTTCAGTAATCCCTCGATTGTCTACACCGCCATGACCGAGCACTACAAAGCCGAGCCGCCGCCGGAAAATTGGGACGGCGTGTATGTGATGAAGGAAAAGTGAGCGGGCGGATGCGAGCCGCGGCGCAGTGCGTGAGCGGTCCGGGGGGAGCCGGCGCGCGCGTCCGGGCGTCAGGATTTTTCGGCGGCGAGGTGGTTGCGAGAGTCCTCGAGGTGCGTGTAACCGGTCTTGGGTTTAGGCCTGTGGCCTCGGCCGGATTGCGGGCGTCGAGCGCATGGGCGGTTTCCCACCCGTCGGGCACGAAAGGCACTCGTCGGTTGACCAGGTCGCCGAGCAGGGATCGAGGATGCCATCGTGCGCGCCGTTAAGGTGATCGAGGTAATCTTCCTCGCGGCTGTTCATATCGTCGAGCCGGCGGTGGAGGTACCGCACCACGACGTCGTGGGGGGCGATCCCGAAGGAAGCTTCGCGCCGGCACAGGCCGTCGCCGGGGGCACTCTGGCCGGTGACGGGGAGAAAGGGTTGCGTGAAATGCTGGGTTTCCGGAGGGCGACCGTGCCGGCGACGCGGCCGAGCGCGATGCGCGGTCCGCCGGCTTCGCCCGCCGCCTGCAGGCGGCCGGGACCGGAGTCGTTAGGGTGGGGCCCGACAGCGCGCGACCGCCGCGGCCGCCGGGCGTGGTGGAGCCGAAACCCTCGGCCCCGGGGAAGGAGGGGCTGGGCGCGGCGGCGAGCGAGAAAGCGAGGAGCGCGGCGGCGAGCGAGAAAGCGAGGAGCGCGGTGACGGGCGCGGCGCGCGACGGGCGGAGCCCGCGCGGAGACGGAGGGGGGCGAGGAGGGCGGGCGGGGGCTATTTTTTCATCGGGTCCCAGCCGTCGGCACCGCCGAGGACTTTTTGCGGGGTGAGAGCGAGGGCTTCGGACTCGGTGAGCGGCTTGGCCCATTTCACGCGGGCGGCGGGATTGGCGCCGGGGCCGGTGCTGCCGAACTCGGAGTAGCGGGAGACTTTTTCGGCGTAGGGCTTTTTCCAGTTGTCCCAGCCTTCCGGGCGCACGTTGGCCGACATTTCGGTAAAGAGAAAAACCGTCTGGGCGTAGTCGCGCCACGGGCGGCCGAGGTAGGTTTTTACTTCGGGGGATTCGCCGGTGATTTTGCACTGCGAGAAGACGTAGCCGTAGGGCGCGAAGTCCGGGGTCGAGGCGGCCGTGAGATAGCCGCTCAGAAGGGCGTGGAGGGTGCAGCCGTGGAAATAGGCGGTGGCGCCGCCGAAAATGAAGTCGGTCGAACCGGCGATGTAACAGTCTTCGAAGTAGTGGCGGCCGCGGTTGACCAGAAGGGTGTCTTGGTAACCGAGAAAACGGCAGCGACGGAAGATGGCGCGGTCGCCGTCGACGCGGATCGCGAGGGCCTGGCCTTTCTGCGGGCCGGCGGGGTTGGCGATGGTGAGATTCTCGATCGTGAAGTCGTCGGCGTCGAGGATCACGGTGGGCGTGCGGAAGGTGGCGAGCGGTTTCCCGTCCGGAGCGGGATAGTCGTTGAAGAGATCGAAGGTCAGGATCGTTTTCTCCGCGTCCTCCCCGACGAGAGTGATGAAGCGTTTCTCGCGCTGGATGTAGACGATTTCGCGATACGTGCCGGCCTTGACGAAGATGGTCCAACGGCCGGCGTCGGCGTGCGTGAGCTGGGGCGCGGCGTCGATGGCGGCGCGAACGGTGGTGTAGTGGCCGGAGCCGTCGGCGGCGACGAGAGCGTCGGGCTTGCGTCCGGTGGCGGTGGCGAGAAGACGCAGCGCGGAGGCGGCAAGGAGGGCAAGCAGCGGGAGAAGGCGCATGGCGGGTAGGCGCCGAGGCTGCGCGAGGCCCCGGTCGGTGCAAGCGGGCGGAGCGCCGGACGGTCCGCGCGGCGGCGCAGCTGGACAGGAAAAAGCCCGGAGGGTGTCCGGGCTTGAAGGGGTGGTGCGGCGCGCTGGCCGGCAACCGGAGGGCGGGTCGGAAACCTCGCCCTATTTGAGGATCATGTCCTTCACCGTCTTGCCGGCGGGGATCATCGGCAGCACGTGTTCGGTGTAGGGGACGATTACGTCGAGGACGAACGGACCGTCATGGTCGAGCATCTCTTGGATCGCAGCCTTGAGTTCGCTCTTTTTATGGACGCGACGGCCCTTTACGCCGAAGCCTTCCGCGACCTTCACGAAGTCCGGATAGAGTCCGCCGAGATTGTCGGGGCTGCCGACGTTGGTCTCGTCGCCGAGGATGGTGTTGCCGCGCACGCTGCCGTAGAAGCGGTCTTCCCATTGGACGACCATGCCGAGGTGCTGGTTGTTCAAGATCATTGCCTTCGCCGCGATTTTCTCGATGTGCGCGGTGGCGAGCTCCTGGATGTTCATCATGAACGAGCCGTCGCCATCGATGTCGATGACCTGCTTGTCGGGGCAGGCGACCTTGGCGCCCATCGCGGCGGGATAGCCGAAGCCCATCGCGCCGAGACCGAGGGAGCTGATGTAGCGGCGGGGTTCGTCGAAGCGGTAGAACTGGGCGGCCCACATCTGGTGCTGGCCGACGCCGGTGACGATAATCGCGTCACCCTGGGTGAGTTCGTAGAGGGCGGCGACGGCTTCCTGGGGGACGATGTGCGGGCTCTCGTCGTAGCGGAACGGGGTTTCTTTCTTCCACGTCGCGATTTGGGCGTGCCAGGCCGCCGTGTCGGGTGGGGTGAATTTGTGGGCGACCGCGAGTTCGTTCAGGCGCACGAGCGCGGGTTTGATGTCGCTGACGATCGGCAGGAGGACGCGCTTGTTCTTATTGTGCTCGGAGGCGTCGATGTCGATGTGGACGATCTTTGCCTGGGTGGCGAATTTGTTCGTGTCGCCGGTGATGCGGTCGTCGAAGCGGGCGCCGAAGCAGAGGAGGAGGTCGCACTGGTCAACGGCCCAGTTGCCGTAGGCGGAACCGTGCATGCCGAACCATTGCATCGAGAGCGGGTGCGTTTCGGGGAAGCCGCCGATGCCCATGAGCGTGGTGGCGACGGGGATGTTGGTTTTCTCGGCGAAGGCCTTGAGGTCGGTGTGCGCCTCGGCGGAAACGATGCCGCCGCCGGCGTAAAGCACGGGGCGTTTCGCCTCGGCGATGAGCGCGAGCACCTGCTTCAGTTGTTCGTCCGGGGCGGTGAACGTCGCCGTCGCGTAGCTGCTGCGGAACTCGACGGTGGCCGGATACACCGGTTGGAATTTGGCCTGCTGGATATCCTTCGGGATGTCGATGACCACGGGGCCGGGGCGACCGCTGCGGGCGAGGTAAAAGGCCTCTTTAAAGATTCTCGGCAGATCCTTCGCGTCCATGACGAGGTAGGAGTGCTTCACGATCGGCAAGGTCATGCCGTAGAAGTCGGTTTCCTGAAACGCCATCTTGCCGATGTATTTCGAGAACACCTGACCGGTGATCGCGACGAGCGGGATGGAGTCCATGAACGCGTCGGCGATGGCCGAGACGAGATTGGTGGCGCCGGGGCCGCTGGTGGCCATGCACACGCCGACCTTCCCGGTGGCGCGGGCGTAGCCCTCGGCAGCGAACGAGCCGCCCTGTTCATGGCGCGGGAGGATCGTGCGGATCTTGTCGGTGCGGGCAAGCGACTGGTGGAGCTCCTGCGAGGCGCCGCCGGGATAGGCGAAAATGACATCGACGCCCTCGCGGATGAGGCACTCGACGACGCAGTCGGCGCCCTTCATTTCGCGGCCAATCTCGGCCTGGGGAAACGCAGCGGGGGAGGTGGTGTCTTTTTTCATGGCGATAGGCTCTGGATAAAGAGATCCTCATCAGAAAGGAGGGGAGGGGCGGGAGGCAAGCCTAGGGATGGACGGGATTTTGGCTGGCGCTGGCCGGAGACGGTTACAAGGTGACGCTTGTGCTAAAATTGCTCTTCATCGGCGACATCGTGGGCCGGCCCGGCCGGGATATTTTGGCCGAAAAACTGCCGCGCCTGCGCACGGAGCACGGCTTGGATTTTGTGATCGCCAACGGCGAAAACGCCGCCGCCGGGGCGGGAATCACGGGCACCCTCGCGAAGTCCATTCTCGGCTGCGGGGTCGATGCGATCACCCTGGGCGACCACGTGTGGGACCAGCGGGGCTGGGAAAACGAGATCGGCCAGATCGAACACGTGTGCCGGCCGGCGAACCTGCCGAAGTCGAATCCCGGCTGGGACCACCTGATCATCGAAAAACGCGGGTTTCGCGTCGCGGTGTTCACGGTGCTGGGGCGGACGTTCATGGGGCTGAAGGCCGACTGTCCGTTCCTCTGCGCCGACCGCATGATCGGGCAGCTCAAGGGGCAGGCGGACGCAATTATTGTGGAGATCCACGCCGAGGCGACGTCGGAGAAAATTGCGCTCGGGTGGCATCTGGACGGCCGCGTGACGGCCGTGCTCGGCACGCACACGCATGTGCCGACGGCGGACGCGCGGGTGCTGCCGAAAGGCACGGCGTTCATGTGCGACGTGGGCATGACGGGCCCGTATGCCGGCGTGCTTGGACGCGAAGTGGCGCCAGTGGTCGCGAAGTTTCTGGACGGCATGCCGCGGCGATTTGAAGTCGCGACGGAAGACGTGCGGATTTCGGGCGCGATGATCGAGATCAGTCCGTCGATGGCGCGGGCGGAGAAGATCGAACTCCTGACGGTGCGGCGGTAGCGGGACGAAGGTGCCCGCCCCGGGGGGCGCGGGCGATTCTCGGGCGGGCCGCCGCACCGCCCGGATCCGCTCAGCTGCGCACTACGCCGGCCTCTTCGAAGACGCCGAGGTGGCGGTAGCGGTCATAGCGCGTGTCGAGGAGCTTTTCCGGATCGAGCGCGCGGAGATCGTTGAGGTGCTTGTGCAGCGAATACTTCAACGCGGCGGCCGCCTGGGCGGGGTCGTTGTGCGCGCCGCCGGAGGGCTCGGCGACGACCTCGTCGACGACGCCGAGTTTTTCCAGGCTGTCGGCGGTGACCTTGAGCGCTTCGGCGGCGAGCGGGGCCTTGGCTCCGTCTTTCCACAGAATCGCCGCGCAACCTTCGGGCGAGATCACCGAATAGTAGCTGTTTTCAAAAATGAGCACGCGGTCGGTGACGCCGATGCCGAGGGCGCCGCCGGAACCGCCCTCGCCGACGACGACGGAGATCGTTGGGGTGCGGAGCATGGCCATTTCGCGGAGATTGACGGCGATCGCTTCGGAGACGTGGCGCGCTTCGGATTCGATGCCGGGGAACGCACCGGGAGTGTCGATAAAGGTGAAAACAGGCAGGTTAAATTTCTCCGCCATTTTCATGAGGCGAAGCGCCTTTCGATAGCCCTCGGGCTGGGCCATGCCGAAGTTGCGTGCAATGCGTTCCTTCGGATCCCGGCCTTTTTGCTGGGCGATAATCATCACGGCTGCGCCGTTGAAAAATGCCGTGCCGCCGATCAGCGCCTGGTCATCTTTGAATTGGCGGTCGCCGTGCAGCTCTTGGAAGCCTTCGCAGATCGCATGGACGTAATCGAGGGCGTAGGGGCGCTTGGGGTGGCGGGCGATCTGGACCTTTTGCCACGGCGACAGGTTGGAATAAATGTCGCGGCGCGTGGCCTCGATCTTGCCCTCGATGCCGCGGATTTCCTTCGCGAGATCGACGTTCGTCTCGATGGACTGCTGACGCAGTTCGTCGAGCTGCTTCGTGAGTTCACGAAGCGGCTTTTCGAACTCCAACACATAGGCCGGGGTTTCCATAGAGCGCGGAAATTACGGTGTGGCCGGGAGCGGTGTCAACGGGCCTCAGCGCAAGCCGCCTGCATCGGGGGCCGGCGGATTCTTGAGTTGCTCTTTCCAGTCAGCGATTTTCGCCTGGGCGCCAAAGTGCTCGGCGCGGGCCTTGTCGCCGCGCTCCATCCAGATCCGGGAGAGTGTGGTGTTGATAAAAAGATCGGCGGGACGCAGCGCGTGGCCGCGTTCGCCGGCGGCGAGGGCGGCGTCGAGCCGGCGGAGGGAGAAGTTGACTTCGGCCAGCGCGTGCCAGGCCTCGAACGACTGTGGCGCCGCGGCGGTCGCGTGCGTCAGCTTCGCGATGGCGGAGTCGGTATCACCGAGGGCGAAATCGGCGGTGGCATCTTCGATCAGGGTCTGCAGGTCGTCGTCGGTCATGGAAAGGTGTGGAGTGTGCGGTGGCGCGGGGAAAAAGAAAGGACGGCCTTTGCGGGCCGTCCAGGGCGGTGGGAGACGGGGAGCGGGAATGAAATCAGGCTTTCGGGGCGCTGCCGACGACCGCCAGCGAGAGTTTGATTTCGGTATTCACCTTGTCCTCATTCTTGCCGGGCTGGATGCCGTAGTCGCCACGGACGACGCTGAACGCGCCGCGGAGGACGATCAGGTCACCTTTGACTTCGGGTTTGTTGATCCGCTTGCCGAACGCGTCAGCGAGGTAGGTGATCGTGACGGGGACGGTGATTTCTTTGGTGACGCCCTTGAGGGTGAACTTTCCGATGGCGGTGGCAGAGGTCACGTTCTTGGCTGTCTTGGCCCCCTCAAGCCGGGTGAGTTCGAAGGTGATTGCCGGGTGGGCGGGAGCGTTGAGCCAGGCGTCGCCGAGCAGGTGCTCGTTCATCAACGCGTTGGGCACCACCAGTGACGTGGTCGCTACGCTGATTTTCCCGGTGGTGGCAGCGGGATTGGCCGGATCAAAGTTTACTTTGCCGGTAATGCCCGAGGCGGTTCCGGCGATCGGCTCGAGCACGGAGTCGAGGGAGAACTGAATGGCATTCACGCCTTTCGGATCTTTGAAATCGAATGAGATGGGCGCTGCGGCGAGGGAGCCGGCGAGGCCGAGAGAAGCGGCGAGGGTCAGGAGGAATGTTTTCATAATCTGGCGGGTGTTGATTGCGGTGAGGAAAAAATAAAACTGAAGGCCAGCAATCCGGCGCCGAGCGCGACACCGGCGGTGAGGAACTCGATGCCGGGAACGAAGCGATTTTCGTAGGTCGTGAAGGCCACGCCCGTCACTTCGTCGATTTGCCCGACCGGCACCCGATTCTGGCTCCAGCCGCGGTGCGCGCCGGAGGCCAGCCAATAGCCCAGCGAGCCGACGAGCGCGATCAGCCCGGCGGAAGCGAGGAGGGGGCGGAGCGGGGATTTGCGCATGGGCGTTTTCCGATACCCAGTTTTTTACCCGATGCAAGTCGGCCGGGTGTTCTACGGTTCAACTCACTGAATCAGCATCGCGTCGCCGTAGCTGAAAAAGCGGTATTCCCGGGCGATGGCTGCGGCGTAGATTTCGCGCAGCCACGCAATGCCGTCGGTCGAACCGGGGGACAGAAACGCGGCCACCAGGCAGAGCAGGGTGGAGCGCGGCTGGTGGAAATTGGTGAGTAGTGCATCGACGCCCCGAAAGGTCCGCGGCGGGTAGATGAACGTGTCGGCTTCGGCGAGGTGGGGCAGGTCGCCGGCGAGCGGGGCGGCGTGGGCGGAAAGAAAATGTTCGATGCTGCGGACGCTAGTCGTGCCAATGGCAATACGACGGCCGGCAAGCGGCGGAAAGAGCGCGCGCTGCGTGGCGGCGGGAAGCTCGTAGCACTCCTGGTGAATGGCGTGCGCCTCGACGGTTTCGGTGGTGATCGGTTTGAAGGTGCCGAGGCCGACATGGAGCGTGATTTCCGCGGTGCACACGCCCTGCGCCGCGAGGGCCGCGAAAAGTTCGGGGGTGAAATGGAGTCCGGCGGTCGGCGCGGCCACGGCGACCTGGCGGGCGCGGTCGGCGTAGACGGTTTGGTAGCGGGCGAGGTCCTCGGCCCGCTGCGAATTGTCGGCGCGGGTGATATAGGGCGGCAGGGGCACGTCGCCGAGCCGGTTGGCGACGGCGGTGAGGGCTTCGTCGTTCGGCGTGGTCAGGCGCACGACCGCGGAGCCGTCGTCGTTCTTCGACACGATTTCCCCGGTAAAGGCGCCGTCGGCATGCGCGAACGTCGCGCCAACCGGGAGTTTTTTCCCGGGTTTGATCAAACAGCGCCACAGGCGTTCGCCGTCGACCGGGCGGAGCAGAAAGCACTCGACCTGCCCGCCGGTGGGGCGGCGGGCGCGCAGGCGGGCGGGCAGGACGGCGGCGTTGTTGCGGAAGAGCGTGTCCCCGGCGCGCAGAAACTGCGGCAGCTCGGCAAACGTGTGGTGGGCGACCGAATGGGTCGACCGGTCGACGACCAGCAGTCGCGATTGGTCGCGCCGCGCAGCGGGGGTCTGCGCGACGAGCTGAGGGGGCAATGAGTAGTCGAAAAGGTCGGTGGCGAGTGGTGGCACGGCGATGGAAGGGAAAATGAAGCTTGCGCTTGCCGGGGCGGCGAGTTTCTTCCGCACTCCACTCAGTCGCCGAGCTAGCTCAGTTGGTAGAGCAACGCTTTCGTAAAGCGTGGGTCATCGGTTCAATTCCGATGCTCGGCTCCAGTTTCCAGAACCCCGCGTGGCTTCACCGCCCGCGGGGTTTTTAGTTGTCCGAAATCCGGTCGTCACCGAGCCGCCCCTGCAGTTTTCGACGGAGCTTGAGTTCGGCAATGTCCCCGCGGAGCCGTTCGCTGAACAGTTCCAGCCGGCGGCGCACGTCGAGCGTTTCGAGCAGTTTCTGTTTCAATGTGGGGTCCTCGCACAGGCTGAAGGCGGCAATGTCGACGAAGGCCTCGGGGTCATCGACGGTCCGGAGGAACGCGGCCATCTCCCCGGGACCCGGGCCATTGGACGTGGAAAGCTTCAGCTTCAAGGCCAGCAGGCGCGCGAGTTCCCGGCGAAGCGGGGTGTTGTCGTCGGCGCCGGGCTGGCTCGCGAGCGCGCGGATGCGGATGCGCCGGTAGGGTTCGTCGGTTACGATGCGGGCGATTTCGACGCGGCAAAGGCCCTGAAGCAGCAGGTTGGACGTGCCGTTCTCGGTTTTCTGGCAGGCACGGACGATGCCTACGGTTGCGACCAGATGGGGTGGCTCGAACTGTCCCGGCTCGTCGACCCGGCGGGGATTGAGGCCGGCGACGGCGAACAGGCGGTTGGACCCCAGCACATCACGCAGCATGTGCCGGTAGCGC
Organism: Opitutaceae bacterium; assembly: GCA_044358025.1. Classification (GTDB taxonomy): domain Bacteria; phylum Verrucomicrobiota; class Verrucomicrobiia; order Opitutales; family Opitutaceae; genus GAS368. The sequence goes on along the minus strand of JBIKOK010000064.1, from coordinate 20,028 downwards.
GGTTCGAAAATGTGGAGCGGCATGAGTGCCTGCGGAAAAAACGCGGTGTTGGGCAGCGTCATGAGAGGCACCTCGTCGGGCAGCTTAATTTCCATGTCCATGCGCGCACCGTAGCCGCAAAAGAGGGATATTCAACTGCGTGACCCACTGGGACACGATTTCCTGATCTTGCGCCGTAAGGTGCGCCACGAGTGGGACAGTCTGGCGTGAAACAGACGCATTTGGCGGAGGTTGATGATGCTGGATATGTTTTCTAATCGCTGGAGGTCATCAATTAAACGCATTTTGTTGATCCGGGCACATACATTGCTGGGAGGGGGATCATGAGTCGCATTCTTGGCATCGATCTAGGCACCACCAACTCCTGCATGGCCGTTATGGAAGGCGGAGAGCCGGTGGTTATTCCCAACGCTGAAGGCGCCCGCACCACGCCGTCGGTCGTGGCGTTTACGAAGACGGGCGAACGCTTGGTGGGACAGGCCGCGAAGCGCCAGGCCGTCACCAACCCGCGCAACACCGTTTTCTCGGCGAAGCGTCTGATTGGACGCAAGTTCTCCGAGGTGAGCGCCGAGGCGAAGAACATGCCGTTCAAGGTCGTCGAGGGCAAGAGCGGCGATGCCTACATCGAGGTGCAATCCGGCGACAAGGCCGAGCAATTCGCGCCACAGCAGATTGCGGCATTCGTGCTGGGTAAACTCAAGGCCGACGCCGAAGCTTATCTCGGCGAAAAGGTCACGCAGGCGGTGATTACCGTTCCGGCTTATTTCAACGATTCCCAGCGTCAGGCGACGAAAGATGCCGGCAAGATCGCCGGTCTCGAGGTGCTCCGGATCATCAACGAGCCGACGGCCGCGTCGCTTGCCTACGGACTCGACAAAAAGAAGGACGAGAAGATCGCCGTGTTCGATTTGGGCGGCGGCACGTTTGACGTGTCCGTGCTCGAAATCGGTGACGGCGTTTTCGAGGTCAAAGCCACCAACGGTGATACGCACCTCGGCGGCGACAATTGGGATGACGCGCTCATCGGCTGGCTCGTCGACACCTTCAAAAAAGAAAACGGCATCGATCTCCGCAAGGATCCGATGGCCCTCCAGCGTTTGAAGGAAGAGGCCGAGAAGGCCAAGATCGCGCTCTCGTCCACGCAGTCCGTGGACATCAACCTTCCGTTTATCACCGCCGATGCGTCCGGCCCGAAGCATCTCAATGTGCAGCTCAGCCGCGCGAAGATGGAGCAAATCTGCGACCCGCTGTTCGAGCGCTGCCTCGCCCCGTTCAAGAACTGCTTGAAGGACGCGGAACTCACGTCGGCGCAGATCGACGAGCTCGTGCTCGTCGGCGGCATGACGCGTATGCCGAAGGTCGTGGAGATTGCCCACAAGCTCGGCGGCAAAGCTCCGCATCAGGGCGTCAATCCCGACGAAGTCGTCGCCATCGGCGCGGCCGTGCAGGGCGGCGTGCTCAAGGGCGAAGTCCGTGACGTGCTGCTGCTCGACGTCACGCCGCTCACGCTCGGCATCGAGACGGCGGGCCAGGTGGCCACGCCGATGATCCCGCGCAACACCACGATTCCGTCCAAGAAGACGCAGACGTTCTCCACTTACAGCGACAACCAGCCCGGCGTTGAAATCGTCGTGATTCAGGGCGAGCGCCCGATGTCCCGCGACAACAAGACGCTCGGCACCTTCAAGCTCGATGGCATTCCGCCCGCGCCGCGCGGGGCGCCGCAAATCGAGGTCACCTTTGACATCGATGCGAACGGCATCCTCCACGTCTCGGCCAAAGATCTCGGCACGGGCAAGGATCAGAAGATCACCATCCAGGGTTCGTCCGGCCTGTCCAAAGAAGAAGTCGAGAAGATGACGAAGGAGGCCGAGCTGCACGCCGAGGAAGACCGTAAGCGCAAGGAGGCCGTCGAGACGAAGAACCAGCTCGATTCCACGATCTACCAGCTGGAGAAGACGCTGAAAGATTCCGGCGACAAGATTCCGGCGGAGTTGAAATCCAAGTTTGAGACCGCCATCGCCGACGCGAAGAAGGATCTCGAGAGCAACGATGGCACCCGCATGAAAGCAGCGACGGAAAAACTCACCGCGATCGGCGGTGAGCTCTATGCCGAGGCGCAGAAAGCGGCGCAGGCGGCGGGCGCGGCGGCCGGAGCGGGCCCTGGCGACGCGGGCGCAGAGGCAAAGTCCGAAGGCCCCACGAAGAAAACCGAGAAGAAGGCCGACGTCGTCGATGCCGATTTCGAGGTCGTGGACGACAACACCAAGAAGAAATAACTTTCAGCCCAGGGTGAGCCCGCCGCGATTTTTTCGCAGCGGGCTCGCTTGGTCGAAAACCCAAAAACAGCCACCTCTAGTCCAAAAATAACCCAACCACATATGGCCAACGTCAAAATTAAACCCATTGGTGATCGTGTTCTCGTCGAGCACATCGAAGAAAAAGAACAAGTCCGCGGCGGAATCATCATTCCGGACAGCGCCAAAGAAAAACCGCAGGAGGCGAAAGTCATCGCCCTCGGCACCGGCAAGAAGGGCGAGGACGGCAAGATGTCCACCTTCGAAGTCAAAGTCGGCGACAAAGTGCTCATCAGCAAATACGGCGGCACTGAAGTGAAGATCGACGACAAGAAATACACCCTCGTGCGCGAAGACGACATCCTCGGCATCATCGCCTGAGCCCGCTTCCGCCCTTCCTCCTCAACCACTCAGTAATCACATAATCATATGGCAGCTAAACAACTCATCTTCGACGAGACCGCTCGTCAGAAAATCCTCCGCGGCGTCGAACTTCTCTCGAAGGCCGTCAAAGTCACCCTCGGCCCCAAGGGCCGCAATGTCGTCATCGACAAGAAATTCGGCTCCCCGACCGTCACCAAGGACGGCGTGACCGTGGCCAAGGAAGTCGAGCTTCCCGATCCCTACGAGAACATGGGCGCCCAGATGGTGAAGGAAGTCGCTTCCAAGACCTCCGACGCTGCCGGCGACGGTACCACGACCGCGACCGTCCTCGCCGAGGGCATCTACCGCGAGGGTCTCAAGAACGTCACCGCCGGATCGAACCCGATCTTCCTCAAGCGCGGAATCGACAAAGCTGTCGAAGCCGCCGTCAAGGAGCTCGCCCGCATTTCCAAGAAGGTCTCCGACCGCGAGGAAATCCGCCAAGTCGCCACCGTCTCCGCCAACTGGGATGACGAGATCGGCAACATCATCGCCGATGCCATGGACAAGGTCGGCAAGGACGGCACCATTACCGTCGAAGAGAACAAGTCGATCGAGACCACCCTCGACGTCGTCGAAGGCATGCAGTTCGACAAGGGCTATCTCTCGCCCTACTTCACGACCAACGCGGAAGCCCAAGAGGCCGTCCTCGAGGACGCCTATGTGCTTATCCACGAGAAGAAGATTTCGAACCTCCAAGAGTTCCTTCCCCTTCTCCAGGTTGTCGCCAAGAGCGGCAAGCCCCTCCTCGTCATCGCCGAGGAAGTGGAAGGCGAAGCCCTCGCGGCGCTCGTCGTGAACAAGATCCGCGGCACGATCAATGTGTGCGCCGTCAAGGCCCCTGGCTTCGGCGACCGCCGCAAGGCCATGCTCGAGGACATCGCTGTCCTCACCGGCGGCCGCTGCATCACGGACGATCTCGGCCTCAAGCTCGAGAACCTCCAGATCAGCGACCTCGGACGCGCCAAGCGCATCGTCGTCGACAAGGAGAACACCACCATCGTCGAGGGTACCGGCAAGTCGTCCGAGATCCAAGGCCGGGTGAAGCAGATCCGTCGCCAGATCGACGAGACCACGTCCGACTACGATCGCGAGAAGCTCCAGGAGCGTCTCGCCAAGTTGGCTGGCGGTGTCGCCGTCATCAACGTCGGTGCTTCCACCGAAGTTGAAATGAAGGAAAAGAAGGCCCGCGTTGAAGACGCTCTCCACGCCACCCGCGCTGCGGTGGAAGAGGGCATCGTCGCCGGCGGTGGCGTCGCGCTGCTCCGCACCTCGAAGGCCATCGATGCTCTCGTCCTCGAGGGCGACGAGAAAATCGGTTCCCAGATCGTGCGTCGCGCGATCGAGCACCCGATCCGCATGCTCTGCTCGAACGCCGGAGTTGAAGGCGCGGTTGTCGTTGGCGAAGTTCTCGCCGGCAAGGGCAACTTCGGCTACAACGTCGCGACCGACAAGTACGAGGACCTCGTGAAGGCCGGCGTGGTTGACCCGACGAAGGTCACCCGCACCGCGCTGCAGAACGCGGCTTCGATCGCCGGTCTCCTCCTGACGACCGAGTGCATGATCACCGAGATCCCGGAGAAGAAAGAAGCTCCCGGCGGCGGTGGCCATGGTCACGGCGGCGGCGGCGGCATGGATTACTAAGCTAAAGTCCGCGCGGAGTCATCTCCGCTCGTTTTTGAAAAAGGCGCACCGCGAAAGCGGGGCGCCTTTTTTGTTTTGGCGGCGGCGATGTCCCCCACGTTTTAATTTTGCACCGGTGGTGGGGGGGGGCGCATACGGGACGGGATGGCGACCAATCTTGTCGAACAGGTCCGGCGGGCCGGCGTTGTCGGTGCCGGCGGCGGAGGATTTCCCACGGCCGTGAAACTCGCGGCCAAGGCCGACACCGTGATCGCCAACGGGGCCGAGTGCGAACCGTTGTTGCACAAGGACGCCGTCGTCATGGAGCGGCACGCCGCCGCGATGGTAAAGGGCATGGAACTCGCGATGCAGGCCGTGGGAGCCGCGGCCGGAATCGTCGGGATCAAGGCCAAGAACCAGCACGCCGTCGAAGCGGTCGAGGCGGCCTGCCACGGCACCGCCGTGCGCGTCCATTTGCTCGGCGACTACTATCCGGCGGGCGACGAATACGATCTGGTTTACACCACGACCGGCCGGCTGATTCCGCCGACCGGCATTCCGATCCAAGTCGGCGCAGTCGTCTGCAACGTCGAAACCTTCGTCAACATCGTGGCGGCCGTGGCAGGTCGCGCGGTGACCCACAAGACGCTGACCATCGCCGGCGCGGTGCGGGAGCCGAAAACGCTCACCGTGCCGATCGGCACCAGTCTGCGCGACTGCATCGCGGCGGCGGGCGGGCCGACGGTCGCCGATCCGGTGTGGTGCATCGGCGGCATGCTGATGGGCGAGACGACGGACAACCTCGACCGACCGGTCACGAAGACGACCGGCGGTGTGATTGTGCTCTCGCGCGAGCATCGCTTCATCGCGCGCAAGCTGAAGCCTTCGCCGGTCCAGAACGCCATCGGCAAATCCGCGTGCGACCAGTGTCGCTATTGCACGGAGTATTGTCCGCGCTACCTGCTCGGCTATGCGGTCGAGCCGCATCAGGTGATGCGGTCGCTGGCGTTTACCGCGACGGGTGCGGCCCATTGGAACGAGTGGGCGGCGCTGTGCTGTTCCTGCGGCCTCTGCACGCTCTACGCGTGTCCTGAGGAACTTTACCCGAAGGAAGCCTGCGACCAGGCGAAGGCCGAGTTGAAGAAAGCGAACGTGAAGTGGGCGGGCGCGACGACGGTGAAGCCGCACCCGATGCGCGACGGGCGCCGCGTGCCGATCAAGACGCTGATGAAGAAAATGCACATCCTGCAGTATGAGCATCCGGCCCCGTTCGCGGATTTGGCCCTCGCCCCGGCCCGCGTGGTGCTGCTGCTCAAGCAGAGCGCCGGTTCGCCGGGCCAGGCGTTCGTCCGGGCGGGCGACCGGGTGGGGGAAGGACAGGTGCTCAGCGACGTGCCGGAAAAGGCGCTGGGCGCGGCCGTGCATGCCCCGTTTGCCGGGACCATCGCCGAGGTGACGGCCAACCATATCGTGCTGACCCGCTAAACGATTCTCATGACTGAAAAATCCATCGGATTGATCGAACTCTCCAGCGTCGTGGCGGGCTTTCTCGTCGCCGACTCGGCGCTCAAGGCCGGCAACGTGCGCCTCCTGCTGGCGCGGTCGATTTGTTCCGGCAAATACATGGTGCTGGTCGCGGGCGATGCGTCCGGCGTGAAAAGCGCGGTGGACGCCGGAGCCGAGGCGGCGGACGGCTGCCTGATCGACAGTATCGTGATCACCAGCATCCACCCCGATGTGATCACCGCGCTCGGCCGCACGCCGGTCGCGCCGCCGAGCGGAGCCTTGGGCATTCTCGAGTCGTTCAACGTCGCCACGTTGATCCGCGCCGCCGATGCCTGCGCGAAGAGCGCGCATGTGCAGTTGCTCGAGGTGCGCGTCGCGATGGCGCTCGGCGGCAAGGCCTTTGTGACCATGACCGGCGACATCGCCGCCGTGCAGACCGCCGTGGCCGCCGGGCGCGCGGTGATCGCCGACGCCGGCATGCTCGTCAACGCGGCGGTCATCGCCCGGCCGCATCCGGAGGTCTACCGCGAAGTGATCTGAACCGGGCGTCGGGCGCAGCACCGCCTCGACTTCCTCGGATGGGCCGGCTCAGGTGAAGCCATGGAAGTGATTTTTCTTGGCACGGGTACGTCGCAGGGCGTGCCGATGATCGCATGTGACTGCGCCGTGTGCGCGTCGGACGATCCGCGCAACCGCCGCACGCGCGCCTCCATTCACGTCGTGATGGACGGGCTCCATGTGCAGGTGGACGCGCCGCCGGAATTCCGGATGCAGTGCCTGCGGGAAAAAATCCGCCGGCTCGACGTGTTTATCCTGACGCATGGCCATGCCGATCATGTGGCGGGCATGGACGATCTCCGGCGCTTTTGCGACCTGATCGGCGGCAATGCGCTCACGGTCTATTCGACCGAGGAGGGCATGGGCCGCGTGCTGGCGATGTATCCCTACGCGATGGCCGAGCGTCCGATCGCGAGAGGCTATGCGGCGTTCAAGCTCGTGGCGATGCCGACGCTCCTCGACTTCCCGGAGGGCACGATTCAATCGACGCTGCTCCCGCACGGCGGGGTCAACACCCTCGGTCTCGTCTTCACCGAGCGCAGCAGCGGGAAAAAATTCGTCTACTACACCGACTGCAAACGCGTGCCCCGCGAGGGCGTGGAATTTGCGCGCGGGGCCGACATTCTCGTGCTCGACGGGCTGCGGCCGGAGCCGCACCCCTCGCACCTGTCCATCGCGGAGGCGTGCGCCGCCGCCGAGGAGATCGGTGCGCCGCAGACTTGGCTTACGCATCTGACGCATCACACCGACCACGGCCCGGCCGAGGCGGCGCTGCCGGGCGGAATCAAATTTGCCTACGACGGCCTGCGGCTTTCGCTCTGATCACGGAGGCGGGGTGTCGGCGAACGCGCGCGTTTCTTCCCCGGGACGCCGGGTCCGCCTTCTAATTTTTTTTCGCGCGGAACCGGGGCTTGTCTCGGGCGTCCTTCGTGCCACCAATCGCCCGCTACGTCCCTTCCTTCCGTCATGAAACGCCTGAAAATCCCGCTCATCATCGTCGCCAGCCTGGCGTCGCTCGTCCTGCTTGCCGTCATTCTCGCCTTCACCCCCGGGGTGCAAACGTGGGCGGTGCGGCGGGTCCTCAGCGGTCAGCCGGGACTTAGCATCGAAGTCGGCCACGTGGCGGCGGGGCTGACCTCGGCCGAATTGCGCGATGTGCGCGTGGTACAGGACGGCACGATCGTGAGCGTGAAGGAAATCACCGCGGCTTACTCGGCGACCGACTACCTTTCCGGAAAGAAAATCAATGTGAGCAAGGTCGTGGTGCGCGGCGTTGAGGTCGATGCACGCAAACCTGCGGCCAAGCCGGCCACGCCGCCGGCCGCCGCGGCCCTCGCGCCCTTCGCCGGTGTCCTCAATGCCATCAAGCTCCCGGGCGAGGTTCGGCTCGGCCGCATCGAGGTGGACGCCAAGGTGCTCCTGCCCGACAGCCAGAGTGCGGCGCTTAAACTTGAGGGCGGCGGGATCGCGCCCGGCCAGTTCGGCACGCTGACCTGGACGGTCACATTCGTCGATGCCCGCAAGGACGCTCCGCTCACAGGCGCGCAGGTAAGCGGTGAGGTGAAATTGCGCACGACGGCGGACCTGCGCGTCGATGCGATCGACGTGGTCGCCGACGCCGGTGCGACTGGCCCGGGCCTGCCCGCGGATCGCGTAAAACTGAATTTGAAATTGGAACAGCCCGCCGCCAACGCCGGCGAGAGTATCGTCGCCCGTGTCTCGCTGGTTCGCGGCACCGCCGTCGAGCCGTTGCTCAACGCCAAGGTCGACTACGCGGCCGGCCAGCCCGTCATGAGCGGGGGATGGGATCTCGCGGTGCGCAGCGAACAGCTCGCTGCCGTGCTGGCGGGTTTCGGGCTGCCCGAGGTGGCTTTGGCGGGGAAGGGGAGCTTCACCTACCAGCTCGAGTCCGGCGCCGTCACGACGGCGGGCGAAGTGACCGGCAAGATTTCCCGTCTGGAGAAACTCGGCGCCGAACTCGCCGCCATCGGGACCCTGCAGGTGCGCACGGCGTTCGAAGGCGGCAGCTCCAAGGAATCCGCCCAGCTGGGCCGTCTTGAGCTGGAGATCGCCGCCGCGGACGGGCGGAAGTTCGTTACGGTCGCCGCGCAGCAAAAGCTGTCCTTCAATTTCAAGGACAAGCGCCTCACGCCCGAACGCCCCGGCGCGGAGCTCGCGCGCGTCTCGCTCATCGCCGTTCCGCTCGGTTGGGCGCAGCCGATGGTGAAGCCCCGCACGATCACGGGCGACCTCTCCGGCGTTTTCGTCGTCAACGCCGAGCTCGACGGCAGCCGCGTGAAGCTCACCACGGCCGAGCCGCTCACGCTCCGCGCCGTGACGCTGAAGGAAGGCGACAAGGCCCTCGTCGATCGTCTGACCCTCGCGGTGAGCCCGAGTGTCGACTATACGCCCACGCGCGTGATCGCCGAGCTGGCGAAACTCGCCCTCTCCACCCCGGACGGTGATACCGTGAGCGGCGCCCTCAATGCCGATGTCGGTCTTCCCGCCGCCGGCAGCACCGCCAAGCCCGTCACCGCTTTTACCGCGCAGTTGCAGGGCAGGCTGGTCGCACTCACCAAGCCCTATCTGCCGGCTGAGGTCGGCCCGTTGACTCTGTCCGTGAACGCGAAGGGCCGTCACGACGGCGTGTCCGTCCAGATCGCGGCGCTCTCCACGAAGATCGACCGCGAGGGTGGGGTGGCGCTGGCGTCCGTGGAGGCCTTGCAGCCGATCACCCTCGATCTCGCGAAACAACAGCCCAGCGTGCCCAACGCCGCCGCACCCGCGCTCCGCGTGAAGTGGGGCGAGATCCCGCTCGTTTGGGCGCAGGGCTATGTGGCGAAGTCGAAGTTCGCCGGCCAGCTCGCGGCGGGCACCCTTGAGGTGGTCATGCTGGGGGCCGATGCCGCCGAGGTGCGCGCCGTCGAAGCCATCTCTGCCCGTGGCGTCAGCGTGGCGATGGACAACCAGCCGTTGCTCCGCGACGCCGATTTCTCCACCGATCTCCTCGCCACGTGGAAGGGCGGCACGCTGTTCGCCGACGTGAAGCGGCTCGAACTGAAGCAGGGCAAGACCTCCGTGCTGACCGCCTCGGTCAACGGCGAAGCCACGCCGCCCACCGCCGGCAAAAACAAGACCCTCGTGGCCAAAGGCCGGGGCCAGGTCGACGCCGATTTTTCGGCGCTCGCCCAACAGCCTGCGCTGGCCGCCCAACTCCCGGTGATCCGCGGCTCGGTCAGTGCCAAGTTCGAGGGCACGATGAACAACGGGGTGGACGGCAAGGTGACCATCGCCGCCAAGAATCTCGTCGCCCGCCAGGGCGCGCTTGCGCTCGGCTCGATGGACCTCGGGGTCGAGGCGAAACTCGACGCGACAAACTCGGGCGTGGTGCGTATCCCGCTCGTGGTGACGAAGGACAACCGCCGTTCCGACCTCCTGCTGGAAGGCAAGGTAGGCATCAAGCCCGGCCTCGTTTCCTTCGAGGGCAAGGTCACGGGCGACCAATTGATTGTCGACGACCTGCAGGCGTTTTCCGCGCTCAGCGCGCCGCCCCCGCTCGATCCGAAGGCCCTGACGCCCCCCGTCGCCGGCCCCAAGCCCGCGACGGCACCGGCCCCGCGCACCGCCGCGGCGGGCACGTCGCGGGTCGCCCCAACGTCCGCCACCGCCCGACCCGTGGGCCCCGTGAAGGACACCACGCCGGTCTGGGCCGGCTTTGCGGGCCGCATCGACGTCAACCTCAAGTCCATCAAGCAGGGCGCGGCGAACGCGCTCACCGGGTTCAACGGCGCGTTCTCCGCGCGGGAAGACCGCCTCGCGGTCGAAAACATCTCCGGCCAGATCAACGGCAATCCCTTCAAGGTGATCGCACAGCTCAACTTCGACCTAAAGCAGGCGCGCCCCTACGCGCTCTCCGGCAGTGTCGACCTGCCTCGCCTCGATGTGGGCGACATCTTGAAGAAGGCCAATCCGGCTGAGCCACCGGCCTTGGAGACCGTGGTCTCGATTGCCGCCAAGTTTAGCGGGACCGCCCTCAATCTCGCGGAGTTGCCGGATCGCGCGATCGGCACCTTCGACTTCAAGGGCTCAAAGGGTGTGTTGCGCGCCCTGAATCAGAAAGCCCAGACGGCCTCGAATACGGCGACGGCGGTGTCCATCGGCGCCAGTCTGCTCGGCGCCGCCCTCGGCGGCAGAGCCCAGGGGATCGGCGACAAGATCGCCGGCGGAGCCGCCGATGCGGCCGAACTCGCGCGACTGCTGAAGGACATGCCCTTCGACAGCGTCGTCATCCAGGGCGAGCGCGTTTCCGACGGTACCCTGTCCTTGAAGTCATTGGAGTTTCTCTCCCCCGAAGTGCACCTGACCGGCAGCGGTCGCGTGGACATGCGCCCGGGCGTGCCCCTCGAAAAGAGTCCGTTGGCGCTCCAGCTTCAGCTGGCGGGCAAGAACCGGGTCGCCGGCGCGCTCGACAAGCTGCGCCAGTTGGACGGCCGGAAGGACGCCAAGGATTTCTACCTGATGCAGACGCCGTTTAGTCTCAGTGGCACGGTGGAAAAGCCCGATTCGTCGGAGTTCTGGAAGAGCATCACGCTGAACACGGCTTCGTCGTTCCTGCGTTAACGCCTCCACCGAACTCACGCGCGCTTTGCCCTGGGGCCGGCCGGAGATTTCCCGCCGGCCCTCTTTTGTGTCATCATCCGACGTTCGGGGAATCGGCGCTTGATTTAATCCCTACTTATCCAATGTAGATTAACTCACTTCCACGATGAAGCTCTCTAAAAAAGGCGAATACGCGCTCCGCTCGCTCATCAACCTCGGCCTCGCCGCGGAGGTGGGTCGCTCGCTCGTGCAGGTCGCCGAATTGGCCGAGAGCGAGCAGCTCCCGGTCAAGTTCCTCGAGCAGATCATGCAGGCGCTGAAGGAGGCCGGGTTCGTCGAGAGCAAGCGCGGCAAGTTCGGCGGCTACCGCCTCGCGAAGCCCGCCGGCAAGATCACCATCGGCCAGGTCGTTCGCGTCATCGACGGTCCGCTCGCTCCGATCGGCTGCGTCAGTCAAACCGCCTATGAGAAATGCACGTGCCCCGACGAGGCGCACTGCGGGCTGCGCATGCTGATGCTCGACGTGCGCAACGCCATCGCCGGCATCCTCGACCGTTACACGCTCGCCGATGTCGTCGAAGTCACGCTCCGCAAGCTCCGCCGCAACCAGGTGCCGCTCCCGTTTTCACCCGAGGGCGCCGCCGCCGCCCCGACGCCCGGGCGGCTTCCGGCCCGCCACGCCCGCAAACTTGCCCGGAGTACCGGCGTCGCCCGCCTCGACGCCACCGAAGGGGTCATCCACCAGCTCCTCGGCGACTACGCGATCTAACCGGATGCGCGGCGCCGGTCCTCTCCAGACTGCCACGCCCGCTCGTTTGCTTCCCGCCCCGGACGGCCCCGCACCCATCGCCCCTCTCTCCCGACCATGACCCCGGTAAAATTTTTCCTCGGCGCGCTGGCGCTCGCGTTTGCCTCCCTCGCGTCGGCCAAGACCATCGAGTTGCTCAACGTCTCCTACGATCCGACGCGCGAGTTCTATGCCGATTTCAACCAGGCCTTCGCCGCCCATTGGAAGGCCCAGACCGGCGACACCGTCATCGTGAAACAGTCGCACGGCGGCTCCGGCAAGCAGGCCCGGTCCGTGATCGACGGCCTCCAGGCCGACGTGGTCACGCTCGCGCTCGGCGACGACGTCGACGCACTGCACGAACGGGCCAAGCTCATCCCCGCTGACTGGCAAACCCGGCTGCCGAAAAACTCCGCGCCCTACACGAGCACGATTGTGTTCCTCGTGCGTGCCGGCAATCCGAAGAAAATCAAGGACTGGGACGACCTCGTAAAGCCGGGCGTCTCCGTCATCACCCCGAATCCGAAGACCTCCGGCGGGGCGCGCTGGAACTATCTTGCGGCGTGGGAATATGCCCGCCGCCAGGCCGGCGGCGACGACGCCAAGGCGAAGGACTTCATCAAGCGGCTCTTCAAAAACGTGCCCGTCCTCGATTCCGGCGCACGCGGTTCGACGACGACTTTCGCGCAACGCGGCGTCGGCGATGTCCTCCTGGCGTGGGAAAACGAGGCGTTCCTCGCCCTCAAGGAGTTTCGCGGGGCCAAGTTCGAGATCGTCGTTCCGTCCCTCAGCATTCTGGCCGAGCCGTCGGTCACGGTCGTGGACAAGGTGGCGAAGAAGAAAGGCACCGAGGTCGTCGCGAAAGCTTACCTCGATTACCTCTATTCCGACCAGGGGCAGGACATCGCGGGGCGGCATTTCTACCGTCCGACCTCGGCCGCCGCCGTCGCGAGCTATGCCGGCGTTTTCCCGAAACTTCAGCTCTTCACCGTCGAGGAAGCGTTCGGCGGTTGGGCCAAGGCCACGAAGGCCCATTTCTTGGACAACGGCATTTTCGATCAGATCTATCTGACCAAATAAACCTCCGCTCGCATGCTGCCACCTCTCCCCTCCGCGCCCGTCGCAGCGTTGGTCGCCCCGACCCCCGCCGCCCTGGATTCGCTCTCCGCGGTCCGCCACGATCGCGTCGTCCCGGTTCCGCTTCCCTGATGTCCTTCCTGCGCAGAGAACGCTCCGTCCTCCCCGGCTTCGGCCTGTCGCTCGGGTTCACGGTGTTTTACCTCGGGCTCATCGTGTTGATCCCGCTGTCGGCGGCGTTTATCAAGACCGCGGGCATGAGTTGGGACGAGTTTGTCGCGGCCGTGTGGTCACCCCGCGTGATTGCGTCGTATCGGCTGAGTTTCCTGGCGTCCTTCGCCGCCGCCTCGGTCAACGCCGTCTTTGGTCTGCTCGTCGCGTGGGTGCTCGTGCGCTACCCGTTTCCCGGCAAACGCATCGTCGACGCGTTGGTGGATTTGCCGTTCGCGTTGCCGACCGCCGTCGCCGGTATCGCGCTCACGGCGATCTATTCGAAGAACGGCTGGGTCGGGCAGTGGCTCGAACCGCACGGCCTCAAAATCGCCTACACCGAAATCGGCGTCTTCCTTGCGCTCACGTTTATCGGCCTGCCGTTCGTCGTGCGCACGCTGCAACCGGTGCTGGAGGAACTGGAACCCGAGTTGGAGGAAGCGGCCGCGAGCCTCGGCGCCAACCGTTGGCAGACAGTTACGCGGGTGATTTTGCCCGAGCTGCTTCCACCGCTCATCACGGGCTTCGCGCTGGCTTTCGCCCGGGCGCTGGGCGAATACGGCTCCGTCGTCTTCATCTCCGGCAACATGCCGATGCGCACCGAGATCACGCCGCTGCTCATCATCACCAAGCTGGAGCAATACGATTACCACGGCGCGACCGCCCTCGCGGTCGTGATGCTCGTCGCGTCGTTTTGCCTGCTGCTCGTGATCAACCTGCTCCAGAAATGGAGTCGCCGTTACTACCGCGTATGACGAAACCGTCCTTCGACTTCCGCGCCCGCCCCCTTTTTAGTTTCGGTCCCACCCGCTGATTCATGGCTGCCGCCATTTCCACCACTCTGTCGCATCATACGTCGCACGCTGCGGTCCAGCGGGCCACGCACGATCCCAAATGGGTGCGTTGGACGCTGACGGGAATCGCGTTGCTGTTCCTCGCCTGTTTCCTCGCGCTCCCGCTCGCCGCCGTATTCGCCGAGGCCCTGCGGCGCGGTATCGGCGCGTATTTTTCCGCCTTCGCGGAGTCCGATGCGCTGGCGTCGATCCGCCTCACGCTCCTCGCCGCCGCCATTTCCGTGCCGGCCAACCTCGTGTTCGGGGTCGCCGCGGCCTGGTGCATCGCGAAGTTCAATTTTCCCGGCAAAAGCGTTCTGATCACGTTGATCGATCTGCCGTTCGCGGTCTCGCCGGTCATCTCGGGCCTCATCTACGTCCTCGTCTTCGGCCTCCAAGGTTGGTGGGGCGAGTGGTTGATGGAACACGACCTGAAGGTCATCTTCGCGGTGCCCGGCATCGTGCTCGCGACGACGTTCGTCACGTTTCCCTTTGTCGCCCGCGAACTCATCCCGCTCATGCAGGCGCAGGGCAGCGACGAGGAGCTGGCCGCGCTCACGCTCGGCGCGAACGGCTGGCAGATTTTCTGGCGCGTCACCGTCCCCAATATCAAATGGGGCCTCCTCTACGGCGTCATCCTCTGCAACGCCCGCGCGATGGGCGAATTCGGCGCCGTCTCCGTCGTGAGCGGCCACATCCGCGGCGAGACGAACACGATGCCGCTGCATGTGGAAATCCTCTACAACGAATACAACTTCGTCGGCGCCTTCGCCGTCGCCTCGGCGCTCGCCCTCCTCGCAATTGTCACCCTGGTCCTGAAAGCCCTGGTCGAGTGGCGCCACGCGCAGGCGCGCAAAGCGTGATCTTCCCCGCCCCGCCATGAGCATTCAGGCCAACAATATCCGCAAGACGTTCGGGACCGTGACGGTCCTGGGCGGCGTCGATCTCAATGTGCCGCGCGGCAAACTCGTCGCCCTGCTCGGCCCCTCGGGCTCGGGCAAGACGACGCTGCTGCGCATCATCGCCGGGCTGGAGCACGCCGACCCCGGCAGCGGGCAAATCCACTTTCACGGCGATGACGTGACGAAGGTCCCCGCCGGCAAGCGCAAGGTCGGTTTCGTGTTCCAGCACTACGCGCTGTTCCGCCACATGACGGTGTTCGAGAACATCGCCTTTGGGCTCACCATTTTGCCGCGCCGGGATCGGCCGGCCGGCACCGCCATCGCCGACCGCGTCCACGCGCTGCTCAAACTCGTCCAGCTGGAAGGCCTCGACGCCCGCTACCCGACGCAGCTTTCCGGGGGCCAGCGCCAGCGGGTCGCGCTCGCCCGCGCGCTCGCCGTCGAGCCCCGCGTGCTCCTGCTGGACGAACCGTTCGGGGCGCTCGACGCCAAGGTCCGCAAAGAGCTGCGCCGCTGGCTCCGCAAGTTTCACGACGAGATCCATCTCACGACGGTGTTCGTCACGCACGATCAGGAGGAGGCGCTCGAAATCGCCGACGAGGTCGTGGTCATGAACAACGCCCGGATCGAACAGGTCGGAACGCCGCAGGAGGTCTACGACCGCCCGGCCTCCCCGTTCGTGTATCAGTTTCTCGGCAACGTGAACGTGCTGCGCGCGCAGGCCCTCGCCGAGGCCGGCGCACACCTGTCCAACCCCGCCACGCTGGAGGCCGACGGCAACGTTTACGTGCGGCCGCACGACGTGGCGGTGGAACCGCATGACCCCCGGTCGCCCGGGCTCGCCGCGGTCCTGCGCTACGTCCACGCGGCCGGTCCGCAGGCGCGACTGACGCTGGAGCAAATCCAGTCGCGCGACACCGTCGAGGTCGAGATCTCCCGCTCGGAACTCGCGACGCTCGGCCTTCGGGTCGGCGATCTGGCGACGCTCCGTTTGCGCCGCGGCCGCTCCTTCGACGCCGACTACGCGATTTAACCCCGAAATCCAAACTCAACCTCCACATCCCATCATGGCGAAAATCTACAACGACATCACCGAAACGATCGGCAATACGCCTCTCGTTCGTCTCAACCGGACGGCCGCGGCCCACGGGGCGCAGGCGGAAATCCTCCTCAAACTCGAGTTCTTCAATCCGCTGTCGTCCGTCAAGGACCGCATCGGTTTCTCGATGATCGAGGACGGTCTCAAGTCCGGCAAGATCACCAAGGACACCGTGCTGATCGAGCCCACCTCCGGCAACACCGGCATCGCGCTGGCGTTCGTGGCCGCGGCCAAAGGGATCAAGCTGATCCTCACGATGCCGGAGACGATGACGGTGGAGCGCCGCAAGATGCTCAAAATCCTCGGCGCGCGCCTTATCCTGACCGAGGGGCCGAAGGGGATGAAAGGGGCCATCGCCAAGGCCGAGGAACTCGCGGCCAAGATCCCGCACGCGCTCATTCTTCAGCAGTTTTCGAATCCGGCGAACCCCGCCGTCCACCGTCGCACCACCGCGGAGGAAATCTGGCGCGATACCGACGGCAAGGTGGACTTTGTCGTCTCCGGAATCGGGACCGGCGGCACCATCACCGGCGTCGGCGAGGTGCTGAAGGCGCGCAAGCCTTCCGTGAAAATCATCGCCGTCGAGCCGGATGCCTCACCGGTCCTTTCCGGCGGCGCGCCCGGTCCGCACAAGTTGCAGGGCATCGGCGCTGGCTTTGTCCCCGGCGTGCTGAACACGAAGATCTACGACGAAGTGATCCGCGTGAAAGAGGCCGACTCCGGTCCGGTGAGCAAACAGGTCAACGCCCTCGACGGTATCGCGGTGGGTATCTCCTCCGGTGCGGCGGTGTGGGCGGCGCTGCAGCTGGCGAAACGTCCCGAGAACAAGGGCAAGCAGATCGTCGTGATCATCGCGTCGAGCAGCGAGCGCTACCTCTCGTCGTGGCTCTTTGCCGATGTGAGCGCCGAAAGCGATTCGCTCGACGACCTGATGCCGGCGGTGCCGACGGCATAAACCCGGGTCGGCTGTTTTTACCCACGGTAACGAACAGAACGAGACCCAGCCCGCCGCACTCTGGTGCGGCGGGCTTTTTTTGCGCGTTGGGGCTTTGGTGGGTGTTCGTGCCTCTCATACCAGCGTCCCGCCTGTTTCAGACTTTGCCTTTGTCGGCCCGGCCGGTGGGCGGGCAACCCGGCCACCGGCCGGGCCTACGGTCTAAAAACCACAGGACATTGGTCTGGGATTAACGCGGTCGAGGAGCGCATCGGCGTGGTCTGCCGGCATCGGGCGGGCTCACGGCCGGCCAGCCGTGGCCGGGAAATCGTTCTATTCCAGCGAACGGGTGCATCCCCGCGCTGTGCCTCCGTCTGCGCGGTTCCCTCGCAAAGAGCCCGGCGCCGGTGCGGACGCAGGCGAGCGCGACGTTGCGGACGTTGTCGTTATTTTCGATGCGGTAGGTGTCTACCCGTGGCGCGATGGCGCCACCACGCCGTCGGCGATCGTCGCGATCTCCAGTGGTTTTTTTCTACACTCGCAACCGTAGCGATTTTCAAACCGCCCGTTTTAGCGACGCTCACGCCGCCGCTCGTCCGCATCCATCACACTTGTCCGAAGAACTCCTTTTGTCATCGAGCGCACCGAGTTTGGAACCGAGGTCACGGAGCCAAGCATCTTGTCCGCTCGGTGGCCTCCCTAGGCTGGGCTCCGTGCCCCCTGTGAAAGGCATTTGGTCAAGTGGGGTGTGCAACATAAGGGCGAGCAGTCCGACGGCGCTTCCGCCGCCGTGAGGCCCTCGAATCGTCCTCGAATCGTCCTCGAATCGTCCTCGAATCGTCCTCGAACCGTCCCCGAAGGATCCGGCCAGGATCCCCTCCGGTCGCTGTCGCCCCACGCACGGCTCCGCGCCAGCGCCGGGGGCGCCGGCCTGGGCTGACGGCCCTTTCGCCGCCCGGAGGCCCTCGAATCGTCCTCGAATCGTGCTCGAACCGTCCCCGAAGGATCCGGCCAGCTTCCCCGAAGGATCCGGCCAGGATTCCCTCCGGTCGCGCTCGCCCAGCGCACGGCTCCGCGCCAGCGCCGAGGCCGCGGGCCTGGGCTGACGTCCCTCTCGCCGCCCGGAGGCCCTCGAACCGTCCTCGAATCGTCTTCGAAGGATACGGCCAGCTTCCCCGAAGGATCCAGCCAGGGTCCCCTCCGGTCGCGCTCGCTCAGCGCACGGCTCCGCGCCAGCGCCGGGGCCGCCGGCCCGGGCTGACGGCCCTTTCGCCGCCCGGAGGCCCTCGAATCGTCCTCGAATCGTTCTCGAATCGTCCTCGAACCGTCCCCGAAGGATCCGGCCAGCTTCCCCGAAGGATCCGGCCAGGATCCCCTCCGGTCGCTGTCGCCCCACGCAAGGCTCGGCGCCAGCGCCGGGGCCGCCGGCCTGGGCTGACGGCCCTTTCGCCGCCCGGAGGCCCTCGAATCGTCCTCGAACCGTTCTCGAACCGTCCCCGAAGGATCCGGCCAGGGCACCCTCCGGGCGCGCTCGCCCCGCGACAGGCGCAGCGCCATCGCCGGGGTCGCCGGCTTCGTCTGGGGGCTCTTTCCCCACCAGAACGCCCGCGCAGGGCCCGCGAAGCCTCCCGGAAGGTTCCGGCCAGCTTCCCGGAAGGATCCCGCCAGCTTCCCGGAAGGATCTCGCCCGCGTCCCCCACCGCTCGCACCCCACCCACGCCCCGCGGCGGACGTCCGTCCGCCGCCCGGTCTCCCCAAACCAACCACCGCTAACCCGCCGCTCTGCGGCCTAAACCTATGGCAAACCTACGCTTGAATCCCGTCATGGAGCAAATCCACGGCAAAATCGGCGAACTCGTGTTTCGCCGGCTTAAGCACCGCACCATCATCACCCGCAGACCCGATTTCAGCGGTCACGTGGCGACCGCCGGACAGATCGCGGTGCGGGAGCGCTTCCGTGCTGCCGCCCGCTACGCCCACCACGTCCTGGACGATCCCGCCCGCCGGGCGCTCTACGCGCCCCTCGCCGCCCAACGCGGCGTCCCGCTGCGGGTGGTCATCATGACCGATTACCTGAAGCCGCCCGTGGTCGACGCCATTTCCGTCGCCGACTATCACGGGGGCATCGGCGATCCGATCGTGGTCCGGGCCACGGACGACGTCGCGGTGAGCGGGGTGACCGTCGCGCTCCGGGACGCGGCGGACGCCGTGATCGAGCAGGGGCCGGCCACGCTGGCCGACGACCGCTGGACCTACCGCGCGACTGTGGCGGTGCCGGCGGGCCAGCCGGTGACGGTCCTTGCGACGGCCCGCGATGGGGCCGAGCAGGAGGCCACGAAGAGCCTGCCGCTGGTGGTGGCGTGAGCGGGAGTTAACGACGGAGGGAAACCCGCGCGACGAGCCGCCGGTGGGCCTGCCCCCGGCGGCTTTTTCGTGCCCCCCGCATCCGTGCCCCGATTAAACCACGCCGGGTCCGCCTTTCGTGTCTTCCGCGTGTTCCGCCGGCAGTCGTCCGCCTCCGTCCGCCGCCTCCGTTTTTGCGCCCTTTGCGCCGCTTCGCGGCCAACCTCCGCCCTCCGTTTTCTCCGTTCCCTCCGGTCCAACCCGTTCCCTCCTGTAAAGATTCCTCCGTGTGTTCCGCGCGCGGCTCAACGCGTCACGCCACGACCGGCGCTCCGCCGGCGCCCCGACACGGGCTGGAAAGCCCATGCCACGTGGCACGGGCTTTCCAGCCCGTGGGTTTGGGGTGGGCCGTGCGCTCCGCGCGCGGCTCAACGCGTCACGCTACGACCGCCGCTCCGCCGCCCGCGGAGCGCACGGCCCACCTGGCCGATCTGCCGTCCGCCCTCCGCACTCCGTTCTCCTCCGTTTCCTCCCGTAAAAAGCCTTCCGTGTGTTCCGTGTGTTCCGTGGGCCGTCCTCCGCCCTTCGTGTTTTCCGCGATGGTTCCTTGGGCCCCGCTCCAATTCGGGACGGCTCGTCTCCGGCTTCCTCTGGGTCCGCGCTCCGTGGCCTCTGTGACCAAATCCGCCTCCG
The DNA here is from genome assembly GCA_044358025.1 of Opitutaceae bacterium. Classification (GTDB taxonomy): domain Bacteria; phylum Verrucomicrobiota; class Verrucomicrobiia; order Opitutales; family Opitutaceae; genus GAS368. The sequence goes on along the minus strand of JBIKOK010000064.1, from coordinate 144 downwards.
ATTTTTGCGCCCTTTGCGCCTCTTGCGGCCACCCCTCTGCCGCCGGGATTTCGCGCGGACCGGTGACGCGGGCACGGGCGTCATGACGGCTCGGCGGTGGCACGCGAACGAGCGTGGCTTTTCGGACTTTTTCGGAACGTCGCC